>JAFLCL010000306.1 GCA_017303575.1 Deltaproteobacteria bacterium | reverse complement strand
ACGCCGACCGCGCAGCTCTCGGGCACTGCGCACGGCTCGCCCGCGGCCGCGCACGAGGCGTCGGGCACGACGTACGCGTCGGGGATCGTCGGGGTGTCGCTCGCGAACGCATCGAGCCCCGGCGCATCGAGCCCGGGTGCATCGATCGGCACGACGTGCGCGTCGAGGCCGGGCGCGTCGATGCCCTCGAGCGAGGCGTCGCGATCGCTGGGCAGCGCGGCGTCCACGGGTTGGTCAGGCGAGCACGCCGCGATGGCGAGCCCTGAAGCGAGGAAGGCGACCCCGGCACCGAACACTCTCGTGCGCATGCCGTCGATGGTAGCGGATCACACCACGCGATCCGCGCCTGACGTACGCTCGCGCCGATGCGCGCTGCGCTCAGCCCCCGGCCCGAGGGTCCGATCACGTACCGTCTGGCCGCGTTCGACGCGCTCTCGGGGCGTGACGTCTACGATGTGCTCGCGCTGCGGGCGCAGGTCTTCGTCGTCGAGCAGCAGTGCGTGTACCTCGACCCCGACGGCCTCGACGGCGAGGCCACCCACCTCCTCGGTCGCGATGGCCACGGCGTGCTCGGCACCTATGCCCGCATCTTCTTCGGACACGAGGGCGCCGCGCACCGCATCGGCCGCGTGATCGTGCACCCCGCGCTGCGGAGCGTGGGCGCAGGCCGCGCGCTGATGCGCGAGGCGATCGCGTGCTGCGAGGCCTGCGCGCCCGGCCCGATCGAGCTCTCCGCACAAGCACACCTCGAGCGCTTCTACGGCTCGCTCGGCTTCGTCGCGATCTCGCCGACGTACGTGCACGACGGGATCGATCACCTCGACATGCGTCGCGCCTGAGCGCGATCACTCCTCGCCGTCGATCACCTTCGCGCGCAGCGTGCCGCGGGCCACGCGCACCCGCAGCGTGGTGCCGGGCGGAGCTTCGATCGGATCACGCACGGCGAGCCCGGTCGCGTCGTTGGTGGCGATCGCATAGCCGCGATCGAGCACCGACAGCGGCGAGAGCGCGTGGAGCGCGCGGCCCTGACGCGCCAGCGCTTGTCGCGCGTCCGCCAGGCGTCGATCGATCGCGCGCCGCAGCGACTCGTCCTTCGTCGCGATCGCGCGACGGTCACGCTCGTGGGCTCGAAGGGTGAGCGGCTCGAGGCCGCTCGCGGCGCTCTCGATGCGTCGGCGGGACTGCTCGATGCGGCGCGCGATCGCGGCGCCCAGGCGTACCTCGAGCTGCGCGAGGGCCAGACGATCACGGCCCAGCCGCGCGCGCGGCTCCTCCTTGGCGAGGCGATCGGCGAGCACACTGAGGCGCTGACGCTCTCTCGCGATCGCTCGACGCGTCGCGACGCCGATCGTGCGCTCCGCCGCCGCGAGCTTGCTGCGCGACGGACGAAGCAGCGCGCGGGGATCGGACAGCGCGCGCGTCTCTCGCGTCAGCGCGAGGCGCTCCTGATCGATCACGCGATCGATCCCGCGCTGGAGCGCGCGCAGGCGCGTCGCGATCTGATCGCGGATCGCGGCGATCGACGGCACCGCGAGCTCGGCCGCGTTGGAGGGCGTCGCCGCGCGCACGTCGGCGCAGAGATCGGCGAGCGTGACGTCGATCTCGTGTCCCACGCCCGTCACGATCGGCACGCGCGTGGAGGCGACAGCGCGCGCCACACGCTCGTCGTCGAAGGCCGCGAGGTCCTCGCTCGCGCCGCCGCCCCGCGCGAGCACGATGACGCTCAGGTGCTTGAGCCGCTGCACCTCGGCGAGCGCGCGCACGATCTGCTCGGGCGCGTCGGGGCCCTGCACGATCGCGTGCACCAGCACCAAGCGCGCAGGGAAACGATCGAGCGCCACCTTCACCACGTCGCGCCACGCCGCGCCATCGCGGCTGGTCACCACGCCGACCACCGCCGGGTAGCGAGGCAGCGCACGCTTCTTGGTGGGATCGAGCAGGCCGTCGGCCGCGAGCTTCTTCTTGAGGCGCGCGATCTCCGCGGCGCGCGCGCCCAGGCCCGCCTCGATCACCTCGCTGACCTGCAATTGATAGGTGCCGCGCGCCTCGTAGAGCGTGAGCCCGCCGCGCACCTCGACGCGCGTGCCCGGCACGAGCGCGAGCGCCACGCGCGTCACGTCGGTGCGGAACATCATGCACTTCACCTGCGCGCGTCCGTCGCCGAGCGTGAAGTAGAGGTGGCCGACCGCCGAGCGCGTGACGTCGGTGACCTCGCCGAGGACCCACACGCGCGAGGCGCCGCGCTCGAGCAGCGTGCGCGCGAGCTCGTTCAGCGCGAGCACCGAGAGCAGCTTGCCTTCGCGCTTGGGAGCGTCGCTGCGATCGTCGTCGGACACGAGGCCGCGAGCATACGCGCCGCGTGAGAAGAAGGGCCGCGCGTGATAGAGAGGCCGCCGCATGGAGCAGCTCTTTCGCTCGGGTCTGTTCGAAGGCGAGGTCGCGATCGTGACCGGCGGTGGCACGGGCATCGGGCGCACCGTCGCGCGCGAGCTCGGCAAGCTCGGGTGCAAGATCGCGATCGCGGGTCGCCGTCCCGAGCCGCTCGAGGACACGAAGAAGGCGCTCGAGGCCGAGGGCATCGAGGTGCTCGCGCGCACCTGCGACATCCGCAAGGTCGAGGACGTCGCGGCCTACGTCGCGGCCGTGAAGGAGCGCTTCGGCGCGATCACGATCCTCGTGAACAACGCGGGCGGTCAGTTCCCGAGCCCCGCCGAGCACATCGTGCCCAAGGGCTTCGAGGCGGTGGTGCGCAACAACCTCCTCGGCACCTGGACCATGACGCACGCCGTCGCGACGGGCGCGATGATCCCTCAGAAGCGCGGGCGCATCGTGAACATCACGGCGCAGGTGGAGCGCGGCTTTCCGGGCATGGTGCACACCGGCGCGGCGCGCGCGGGCGTGCAGAACCTCACCAAGACGCTCGCGGTCGAGTGGGCGTGTCACGGGATCCGCGTGAACGCCGTGGCGCCGGGCGTCATCAAGACGTCGGGCACCGCGCAGTACCCCGAGGAATTCCTCGAGGCCGCGCGCAAGTCCATCCCGCTCAAGCGGCTCGGTGGCGAAGAAGAGGTGAGCCACCTCGTCGTGTACCTGTGCTCGCGCGTCGCCGACTACGTGACGGGGCAGACGTTCCTGATCGACGGCGGGCAGAGCCTCTGGTCGAGCCCGTGGGAGATCCCGAACGACGTGCCGCAATCGCCCCCTTACCCGGTGGATTGATCGATGAGCGACAACGAAGAATCGGAGCGCCAGTCACCCCTTCCAACGGGAGGGGCCGGGGGTGGGTCAGCGAGGCCGTCCGACGCGCCGGAGTCACCCCTCCCGCCCGCGGGAGGGGCCGGGGGTGGGTCAGCGAGGCCGCCCTCCGAAGAGGCGTCCAAGTCAGCGGGGCCGCCTGCCGAAGCCCGCACCGCGGTCCTCCCCGAGCCCGAGCTCCCGGGCGCAGGTACGCCCGAAGGCGATGCGCTGCGTCGTGCGCTGGTGCTCTACCAGCTCGGCAACTACGCGGAGATGCGCGCGATCCTCACGCCGCTCACCACGGGCAAGGACCCGAAGATCGCCGACGCAGCGAGCGCGCTCCTGCGTCGCATCGCCGTCGACCCGGTGCAGATCGGCTTCCTCGTGGGATGCCTCGCCGCGATCCTCGCGATCGCCTTCCACTACCTGGGCTGATCAGCCCACGAACGTGAGCGATCCGCGCACCGGCTCGCCGCGCACGCTGACCTCGAGCGCCCGCGGCTCCGGGCTCGCCGGGCCAGCCTCGACGTAGGCCACGAGCAGCCGCGAGAGCGTCGCGCACAGCTGCACGTCGGCCTCGGTCGCAGGCTCGGTGCCCTCGGCGGACTGCACAGCGACGTTCGCCACGAGCACCTCGTCCTCGTCGCCGTGCGCCACCATCGCGAGCTCGACCGCGGCGATGCGCGGGACCTTCGCGCTCGATGCGTCCTTCGAGAGCGCGGCGTCGCGGAAGCGCGCGTGATCGTCGGCGCTCGCGAAGACGAGGAAGCCCACGCTGTGACGATCGGTCAGGTAGAGGTGCGCATCCTCCACGCCGAGCGAGGGGATCGACGCGCGCAGGAGCGCGGCGGGCAGCGTCTCCCACGGCGCGGCCTCGTCGAGCGCGCTGCCGAGCGCGACGAGCTCGGGCTTCCACGCGTCGGGCAGGGCCGCGAACACGTCGGTGCCCACCGCGTTCGCGACGACGGCCTCCACCATCTCGTCGATCGCGCCCTTCGCGTCGCGATCGATCTCGATGCGCGCGCCGCGCTTGAAGAGCGAGCGTGCACGCTTGGCGGTCGGCCCGTCCTCGACGGCCACGATCTTGGGCGCAGCGCGCGGCGCCTCGTCGTCCTTGCCGTCGATCGCCTCGTCGTAGAGCGCGCGCAGCTGCACGTCGCTCGGCGGCTCGTCGTAGAGCTCGTGCGCGATCACGCCCTCTTGCCCGAGGAAGACCACGAGGTGCATCGGAATGCCTTCATCGTCGGGGAGGGCCCGCATGCCGAAGATCCACGTCGAGGCGTTCATCGGCCGAGGCCTACTCGTTTTCCTGCGCGTACGCCTCTCTCGCGCACGTCATCCGCCCATCATCGTGAGGTGCGAAGTACGCGGTTGACGAACGGTCGGCGAGCCCCAAGCCTCACGCCATGTCGAACACGCTCGCTCGGTCGCTCGTCGTGATCTCCCTCGCCTTGTCCGCGCCGATCGCGGGCTGTGGTGGATCGCAGTCCGGCGAGGCCGCGGCTTCGAGCGTGGCGGTCGGCAGCCCCGCGCCGGAGATCATGCTGCAGTCGCAGGAGGGCCGGGTGCGCACGCTGTCGGAGCACCGCGGGCATCCTGTGCTCGTGTACTTCTACCCGCGCGACGCGACGCCCGGCTGCACGCGCGAGGCGTGCGCGCTGCGCGACGCGTGGGATCGCCTGCAGGCCACGGGCGCCGTCGTCTACGGCGTCTCGACGGATGACGTCGACTCGCACCGCCGCTTCCACGACGAGCACTCGCTCCCGTTCGATCTGCTGAGCGATCCCGAGGAGACCGCGGCGCGCGCCTACGGCGTGCCGGTGCGCGCGGGCTTCGCGGCGCGCATGAGCTTCCTGATCGACGCGCAGGGCAACGTCGCCCGCATCTTCCCCGACGTCGATCCGGGCGTGCACGCGGACGAAGTGATCACCGCGATCCAAGCGCTCTGAGCTCGTCCGGGGCCGAGGGACCCCTGGCCCAACCACACGTGCGCGCCTCACGATCCGCTCGCGCGACCGCGAGGCGCCGTCGACACGAGCGCACCCCGCGAGGCACGCTCGCAACATGTCGAGCGGCGGGGAGAGTCGGGTGGAAGGATGGGCGCGTGGGCTCGCGCTCGGGCTGGGCACATCGGTGCTCGTGGGCTGCGGCAGCTCGCAGGCTCTGCACGGGCCACAGCCGACCAACGATGGGCTCGATCGCGCGAGCGTCGCGCTTCACTTGATCGACCTCGCGGACGTGATCGAGAGGCGCTGTCCCGAGCGCAGCGTCGCTGCGATCGTCGACGCTTACGAGCGTCGTGATGCGCTCGCCGCGTGCACGGACGCGACGGGCTACGACGAGCTGCGTGCGTGGCTCGACGCGCTCACGACCGAGACCTCCGAGGACGAACGCCGCCTCTGGTCGGAGCACGCCCTCAGCGCTCGGCGCGTGACGTCGGGGGCCTCGTGTGAGGAGTCCGATCGCGACGAGCTGGTCGACGCATTGGCTCGTGCGTCGCGTCTCCATGCGGCCCGCGGGGGCTGCGAGGCGTGTGGTCCGGCCCAGCGAGAGATGTTGACGGCTCTCGCGATCGACGTGCTCCGTCGCGCGCGCACGCAGTCGTGGTCGCGTCGCGAACGTCTCGAGGTCATGGAGGGCCTGCGCGTCTTTTCGCTCGGAGGTCCGCTCGACTTCGCTACGATCTTTCCGAACCTGCAAGGCGAGGACGCGCCAGCGTGCGAGCTCACCGAGGCCACCACGCCGTGGGCCGCGCGCGAGACGTGGGTCGAGGGCGCGCTGCTCGGATCGAGCGCGACGGTGAGCGGGCCACCGTTGCTCTTTGCGCCCGCGCCGCTCGGCTTCGAGGGCGCGATCATCGCCGTCTACTCGGCGCGCACGTCGCTCGAGGGAGTGGCGTCCACGCTCGCCTCGCACTTCCAACCCTCCGAGTCGGAGGGCGAAGACGAGAGCGGCGCCGTCTGGTTCGAGGGCGTCGACGGCAACTCGGTGGCGCTCGTGTTGCCGGGCGATCGTCAGCAGCGAAGCGACGATCACCTCGTGATCGTCGCGGGCGTCAGCCCGATGCACGAGGAGGCGGAGCTCGTGGCCGAGGGTGTGCTCGACATGCTCGCGTCGGCGCGGCGAGCGAGCGACACGCCCGCGCTTCCCGGCGTGCCGGTCCTGCTCGAGGACCCCAGCCTCCCCTGGCTCGCGCACGTGACCGTGCTCTTCGACATGTGGCTCTACGCGGCCGATCCGTTCGACATCGTGCCGGGTCAGCCCGTCGAAGGCGTGTCCGTGATGCGCGGCGCAGCGCAGCCCCCGTGCGAGGTGCCGAGCGGCTTCACCGGCACCGCGAGCGAGACGACCGTGTTCGGCACGCGGTCGTGCGCGATGTTCACGCAGCGCGCGAGCGCGCCCGAGGGACCGTGGACCCATACGCTCTCGATCCCTCAGCGCGATGGAACACTCGTCGTCGCGCAGACGATCTCAGGCGATCACGACACGGCGCTGGCCCGCGCGCTCGCGCGCATCCCGCTCATGCGTCTCGCGACGCCTTGATCACTGCACGACGGAGCCGGTGCTCTGACCGCGGCGCTGACGCTGATCGAAGTCCGCCGCGACCATGCCCAGGCGCGTGCGCACCTCGGCGGGCACGCTCTCGTCGAGCGAGATGAGCCAGCGGCCGTCGTCTTCGCGGTTCATCACCACGTCGAAGCCGGGGCGCGGCGAGACCGTCGCGCGGTCGCCCATGATCGTCGTGCGGAGATCGTCCTTGCCCGCGGCGAGGCCGCCGAACACGAAGCCCGCGAGGCCTTCGTCGGTGGGCGTGCGCAGATCGCCGAAGCACGAGAGGTAGGTCTGCCGATCGCGCAGCTCGAAGCGGCTGTTGCCCGCCATGCGCGCGCGCACCTCGTCCTGCGAGAGGTCCTCCACGCCGTACGCGGAGAAGAGCGTCTCGGTGGTGTGCTCGGGCGTCGAGTAGCGAACGTCGACCTCCGTCGTCACGCCCTCGCAGCCTGCGAGCAGCGAGAGCGGTGCGAAGGCCAGCGCGAGGACGATCGAGACGACACGGAGAGCACGCATGTGATCGCGCGTAACCCATCCGCGATCCGCGGCGCAACTTTCTCGCGGTGGAACAGGGCGTCGAAGATCGGCTGTCCACGGTCGATGAGCTCGACCATTCGTAGGATCCGCAGAGCGCTCATCGTCGCCGCCGCTGTGATGGCCGTCATCGCGCTGGCGCCCCAGCGCGCGCGAACGCTCGAGTCGCATCGGCTTCGACGCACTGCGTGTGTGCGCGCGCGGCGAACGGTGGTGTGGTCGTCGGCGCGCGGCGACGTCGAGGTGCGCTTCGAAGGTCGGGAGCGCCTCCGTCTCGTGGTGACGAGCGCGGGCACGCGCGTGGAGCACACGTTCGAGCAACCGCTGTTCGGCTCGGGGCCCGCGTTTGCCGAGTACGCGAGCTGGCATCGCGAGTCCCTGGCGGTGCGTGTGTACGAGACAGCGCCCTCCCTCGGATGGCCGCGCTTCACGGCCTGCGCGCACGTCACGTCGCGATCGACCGCGCTCCGCATCGACGAGGCGCGCGAGGACGGAACCGAATTCGGCTGCGACTGACCCGCGTGATCAGGCGAGGAGGTACGCGATCGCTTCGGCTTCGTCGTCGAAGACGTCGGCGGCCATCGTGTCGGCGCGGTTGAGGCGCTGGATCTGGAGCTTGCCAGCCATGGTGCGGACCAGCGTCGCGCGCTTGGCGAAGGGTCCGAACAGCGCGCGTCGGCTGGGCGCGATGCCGAGCTCGAAGGCCTCGTCGTTGCGCCCCGTGACCCGGCGCAGATCGATGAGGACCCCATACCGAGCCCGATCGATCGACGCGCTCGCCTCGATGAGGCGACGAAAGATCGCGATCGCATCCGCGAGCTCCCCGAAGGGCAGCTCGGACCTCACGAAGCGCACCAGCTTGCGCGACGCGTCGAGCTCGAGGCGGGCGTGCGGAGACTCGTGGATCACCGACATCGCGTCCGAAGCTACACGGTCCGCGCGCGCGACGCCGGGGGGCGTGATCGACGTGCCAGAGACGGACGTGCCAGAGACGGACGTGCCAGAGACGGACGTGCCAGAGAGTGGCCGGCTCACACGGGGAGCTGCTGGGTGATGCAGTGGAAGGCGCCGCCGCCCTGGAGGATCGTGCGCGCGCTCTTGCCGACCACGCTGCGGCCGGGAAAGAGCGGGGCGAGCGCGGCGAGCGCGGCGTCGTCGTACGGCGTGCCGTACGTGGGGACCACCACCGTCGTGTTCGCGATGTAGAAGTTCACGAAGCTCGCGGGCATCACCTCGCCGTTCTCCCCGAGCACGCGACCGGGGGAGGGGATGCGCACCACCTCGAGCGTGCGTCCGCGCGCGTCGGTCATCGCCGCGAGCTCGTGGGCGATCTGCTCGAGCACCACGCGGTTCGGATCGTCGTCGCCCGAGGGCGCCATGCACACCACGCGTCCGGGCGCGACGAAGCGCGCGATCGTGTCGATGTGGCCGTCGGTGTGATCGTTGAGGAGGCCCTCGGTGATCCAGAGCACCTTCTCGGCGCCGAGCGCGCTCGCGACCGCGCGCTCGATCGCCTCGGCCGACATCGAAGGGTTGCGGTTGGGGTTCGAGAGGCACTGCTTGGTCGTGAGGATCGTGCCTTCGCCGTCGGGCTCGACAGCGCCGCCCTCGAGCACCAAGTCGTGCGGGATCGTCGGCCGCCCCGAGAGCTTGCCGACGACACCCGACAGCGCGCGATCGCCGGGCAGATCGTACTTGTCGCCCCAGCCGTTGAAGCGGAACGACGCGGCGGCGATCTCGCCCGCGGCGCTCTTCACGAAGATCGGGAGCGAGTCGCGGCACCAGATGTCGCCATAGAGCGCGCGATGGAAGCGTGCGCCGAAGGCCTGGAGCTTCCAACGCGCGAGGCGCTCGTCGGCCTCGGTGCGGCAGAGGATCTCGAGGCGCTCACCGCGCGGCAGGCCGTCGTCGTCGGGATCGGCGATCGCCTCGCACAGCGCGGTGAATTCGGCCTGCACGTCCATGAGCGCGTCCTCGCCCCACAGCTCGGCGTGGCTCGGCCAGGCGAGCCAGACGGACTCGTGCGCGTCCCACTCGGCGGGCTGTGCGTGCGTCGTCTTCGACATGCCTGCGTTTGTAGCGCACGGGTGGCTCGACGGAACGACGAAGGCCTCGACGTGTGCCGAGGCCTTCGTTCGAGATCAGCGTGATCGTGTGCGGCTCACAGCTGACGAACGATGCGGACGGTCTCACCGGCAGGGACCTGCACGGTGAGCTCGGTCATGCGTCCGTCGGCGGTGCGGAGGCCGATGCGGTGGCTGCCCGAGGGCACGCGCAGCTCGCGTACGGGTGTGTTGCGTCCCGTGTCGCGGCCGTCGATGAAGACGCGCGCCCACGGAAGGGTCTGGATCTGCAGCGTGCCTTGTCCTGCAGCCGCGCTCGCGCCGCCCGTGCCGCGGCTCGGCGTGGCGCTGGCGGCGGTGCCCGAGGAGCCCGACGAAGCGGTCTCTCCGCGCTGGGGCCGACGCGAGGT
>JAFLCL010000305.1 GCA_017303575.1 Deltaproteobacteria bacterium | reverse complement strand
GCCCAGCCGCCCACGCGAGCCGCCAGCGCCTCGCGGTACGGCGCGAGCCCGCGCGGCGCCGCCGGATCGGTGATCACGTAGAGATCGAACGGCAGCACGCGCACCGCGCGGCTCAGTGGCGCGAGCCGATCACGCCCACCAGGGGGCTCGACGCAGTCGCGTAGAGCTTCTTCTCGATGCGCCCCGCGCGGTACGCCTCGCGCCCCGCCTCGACGGCCTTCTTCATCGCGCTCGCCATCAGCACGGGATCCTTGGCGCCCGCGATCGCCGTGTTCATCAGCACGGCGTCGCAGCCGAGCTCCATCGCGATGGCCGCATCGGACGCGGTGCCCACGCCCGCGTCCACCACGATGGGGACCTTCGCGTGCTCGCGGATGATCTCGAGGTTGTACGGGTTGCGGATGCCGAGCCCGCTGCCGATCGGCGCCGCGAGCGGCATCACCGCCGCGCAGCCGAGGTCCTCGAGCTTTCGGGCCGTGATCGGATCGTCGGTGGTGTACGCGAGCACGGTGAAGCCCTCGGCGACGAGCACCTTCGTGGCCTCGAGCGTCTGCACGACGTCGGGGAACAGCGTCTTGGGATCGCCGATGACCTCGAGCTTCAAGAGCGAGGTGCCGAGCATCTCGCGCGCGAGCCGCGCGGTGCGCACCGTCTCGTCGGTCGTGTAGCAGCCCGCGGTGTTGGGAAGGATCGTGTACTTCATCTCGGCGAGGTAGCGCCCCAGGCGCTTTCCATCCTCGCTCGCGAAGTCCACGCGACGCACCGCCACCGTGACGACCTCGGCGCCCGAGGCCTCGAGCGCCGCGCAGCTCTCCTCGAAGCTCTTGTACTTGCCCGTGCCCACGAAGAGCCGCGAGGAGAACGTGTGCGAACCGATCCGAAGGCTGTCGTCGTGCATCGCCGCGAGCTTGCCACGCAGAGCGGTCCCGATCTCCCCACGCAACGCAGCGCCTGCGGCACGGTGCGTGCTGTGAGGCTCGACGTGCTTCGAGTCGAGCCACACGAGGAGGCTCGCGCATGGTCGCTCACCGCGGACTCGCCCTTGCCGCGCTGCTGTGGGACACGAGCAACGTGGTTGTTGGGTGGAGGCGATTGGGATCGTCGCGCTCACGTCGTGCCTGTGCGCGACGTCGGCGTGCGAGTGGGACACCGACCTGCGCGGCACGGTCGAGCTCGGTCCCGAGAGGTGACGCTCGGTCCTGTCCCAGGAGTCGTGACCTCGCTGGGCTGCCGCAGGGTGAGAGTGCACCGCTGGAACGGCTCGGAGGCGAGACACGCGCCGTGGGAGCCGCTGTGTGTGCCTACCGCGAGCGCCTCGCGAGGGGATGATCACAGGCGAGAGGGGCGCATCGCGGACCTCGTCGAGATGGGGGATCGCGCCCTGTTCGCGTTGTTGGTCTCCCCAACCCCAATCTCTCCAGCGATCCGCCCCGCGCCTTCCTGGTCGCACTGACGGGCGAGGGCCGACAGGGTAGTCCGCAAGTCCAAGTAGGCTCTCGCAGATTCGACTGGAACGAGGAGGGAGCTCGCCCTGGTCGAGGACTTCGATGTCTGCGCCGGGCCGTAGCTCGCGACCATCGAAGCCAGAAACGCGCGCGCCCGTTCTGCTCGCGTTGAGGGGCAGAACGGGCGCGGGTTTTTTCGCGTGGGAGGGACGAGGTCAGACCGTGGCGAAGGCCTCGGTGGGGATGTCCATCGGGCTCTTGTCGCCGCTCGCGAGGATCTTCGACTTCGCGATCACCTCGGGGAGGATCGTGTTGGCGAAGTAGAGCGCCGCCTGCTTCTTGCCCTCGTAGAACGCCCAGTCCTTGCTGCTCTTGTCGAGCTTGGCCTGCGCGTCGTGCGCGATGACCGCGCCCTCGAGGAGCAGCCAGCCGACGGCCGTCTCGCTCATCATCTCGAGGAAGCGGTTCGCGTTCAGCGGCACCTTCTCCATCTCGCCGCCCTTGAACCAGCCGAGGAACTGGAACGCTGCGCCGCCCACGGCCTCCTGCGCCTTGCCCAGGCCCTTCACCGCGTTGCCGAGCACCGGGTGCTCGGAGTGGGCGCCGAGGAACTTGCCCAGGTCGCCGAAGAAGTCCTGCGTGTTCTTGCCGCCGCCTTGACCGAGCTTGCGGCCCACGAGATCGAGCGCCTGGATGTGGTTGGTGCCCTCGTAGATCGAGAAGATCTTCGAGTCGCGGAGGTACTGCTCCACGGGGTAGTCCTGGCAGTAGCCCGCGCCGCCGTGCACCTGCACCGCGAGCTCGCAGATGCGGAACGCCTGATCGCTCGCGTACGCCTTCACGAGCGGCGTGAGCAGCTCGACCTGGCCGTGGTGGTACGCGGCGACGTCGTCGTTCTTGCCCTGGAGCGCGGTGAGGCGGTCCTGGTGCATCGAGAGCTTCACGATGAGCGCGCGGATGCCTTCGACCTTCGCCTTCATCTCGAGGAGCATGCGGCGCACGTCCGGGTGCTCGATGATCGCCACGCGCGGCGCGCTCGGATCCTTCCACTGCTGGATCGAGCTGCCCTGCTTGCGGTCCTTCGCGTAGTCGAGCGCCGACAGGTACGCCGCGCTGCCGAGCGCGAGCCCCTGCAGGCCCACGCCGATGCGCGCGTAGTTCATCATCTGGAACATCTGGCGCATGCCCTGGTGCTCGGCGGTGCCGCACAGGTAGCCCACGCAGCCATCGTCCTCGCCGAACTGCATCACGCAGGTCGCCGAGCCGTTGATGCCCATCTTGTGCTCGATGCTCGCGACCTTGACGTCGTTCGGGCCCGCGAGCGTTCCGTCCGCGTTCGCGCGGATCTTCGGCACCACGAAGAGCGAGAGACCCTTGGTGCCCGGCTCGGCGCCTTCGATGCGCGCGAGCACGAGGTGCACGATGTTCTCCGCGCAGTCGTGATCACCACCCGAGATGAAGATCTTGGTGCCCTTGATGGCGTAGGTGCCGTCCGCGTTGCGCTTGGCCGCCGTCGTGGCCGAGCCCACGTCCGAGCCCGCGTGCGGCTCCGTGAGGCACATCGTCCCGCCCCACTGGCCCGAGTGCATGCGCGACGCGTAGAGCTTCTTCAGCTCCGGCGTGCCGAACGTGTCGATCAGGTGGGCCGAGCCGATCGCGAGACCGGGGTACATCATGAAGGCGCAGTTGGCGCCGCTGAAGAGCTCCTCGACGATGGCCTGCAGCGTGTGCGGTGCGCCCTGCCCGCCCGACTCTTCGCTCTCGCTCAGGCGTCGCCAGCCCGCGGCGTAGAGCTTCTTCCACGCGTCCTTGAAGCCCGTGGGCGTCGTGACGTTGCCGTTCTCGAGCTTGCACTTCTCGCGGTCACCGACCGCGTTGAGCGGGCCGAGGACGGTGGTGGCGAACTCGTACGTCGCCTCGAGCACCATCTTCACTTCGTCCACGCCCCAGTTCGCGAACGGCTCCTTCGAGAGGATGTCGCCCATCTGGAACTGCTCGAAGAGGAGGAACTCGAGCTCGCGGAGATCGGCCTTGTAGCGGTTCTGGGGCTGGGACATCTGGACCTCTTCGAAGGAGTCGGGTGCGCGTCGTTTCCGTTCGCGCCCCTCGGTTCGGGCTGTGGCTCGCGTGGGGGCGTGAGCGCGAAAAATGAATCGCGCTTCAGTCGTGGAGGGTGTGGGGGTCAACGCATCGCGTCAAGTGGATCGAGCGCTCCGATCCGTGAGGTCGCGCCCACCTCGCGGGATCACCGGAACGCGGCGCCCGCCTTGGACGCGGCCGCAAGCGCGTCGAGGAAGCTCACGCCTGCACGGAGCTCGCTCACGGCGACGTCGCGGGGGCGGTCTGCTCGCGCGCGAGCTCGTCGAGGAGGGCCGTGGTGAGCGCCGCGCCCAGACGTCGGTAGCCGAGCTCGGTGAAGTGGATCTGATCGTCGCGCGCGAGCGGTGGATCGGTCCGTCGCAGCCGTGCCATCGAGCCCGGGCCGCCTTGCCAGCCCATCACATCGAAGAACGCGCAGCCGCGCTCGAAGGCGATGCGTCGCTGCTCCACGCGCAAGAGCTCGAGCAAGGGCGGCGTCACGAGGCGGCCCTCCGCGTCGGGCAGGAGGCGGTCGGCGGGGCTCAGCACCAGGCACGAGGCCTCCGGCGCGCGCTCGCGGAGGCGCGCGAGCATCCGCTCGAAGTGCGCGACGTGCTCGTCGTTCGTGAGGTGATGATCGTCGGTCTCGTTGTTGCCGTACGACACGACGAGGAGGTCGGGCGCGCGCGCGGCGAGCAGCGGCGCCCAGATCTCCTCGGACCAGAGCAGCTGGTGTCGCGCCTTGGCCCCCGCGAGGCCGAGCTGATCGACGACGACGCCGCTGCCCTCGCGTCCGAGCGCCACGCCGAAGAGGCGCACCGGCCCGTCGCCGAGCGCCTCGATCGCGACGTGGTGCGAGCCGTCGCGCGTGGCGATCGTGACGCTCGCAGCGCGCGGTGAGTCGGCGGCAGTGCTCACCTCGAACGGCACGCCATCGACGTGCACGCGCAGCGTCCCGCCGCCCGGCTGGGCGAGGTGAAAGACCTCGATGCGCGAGCAGCGCGAGCCATCGGTCTCGATCTCCGCGAGCGCCGGCCCGGACGCATCGAACGCCATGCCCGCGAGGCCGTACGCGTCGATCTCCATGTGCTTGGTGGTCGGCTCGACCGCGGCGAAGCCCTCGCTCGGCGCGATGCGCACGCCCTGCTGCCAGTAGTTCTCGAACGGCGGCACCGGCGCGACCCAGCCGTGGCCCAGATCCCCGAAGCCCGCCTGGAGCGAGCGTCGCAAGACGCCGGTGTAGAGGTCGGCCGCGGTGTGCGATCCGCCGTAGACGACGACGTGCGCGACGCCGTGGCGCTGCGCCGCGCGATCGAGCGCGTGGCGCGCGTGCTCGAGCGCGTGCCCGCTCGGATCCTCGATCGCGGTGACGTGGAGCTCGCGCTCGTCGCCGAGGAAGTCCTCGGCGTCGTCACGCGCGAGCTCGATCGCGTCCGCGAGCGCGTGCTCCGGATCGGGAGGCTCGCGCACGCAGGACCCGAGCGCGAGGGCGAGCGCGACGAGCGCGCTTCGGCGGGCCGGTCGCGTCACTCACATCCTCGCGAGTCGGAGGCGCAGCGCGTGATCGGCGAGCGTGATCGCGACCATCGCCTCGGCCATCGGCACGAAGCGGGGCAGGAGACATGGGTCGTGTCGGCCGCCGACGGTGACGCTCGTGTCGAGGCCGCTGCGATCCACCGTCGGCTGCTCGCGCGGGATGCTCGAGGTGGGCTTCACGGCCGCGCGCATCACGATCGGCATGCCGCTCGAGATGCCGCCGAGCATGCCGCCGTGGCGGTTGGTCTGCGTCAGCAAGAGGGGTGCGTCGCCGGGCATGTCCGCGGCCTTGTGGAACACGTCGTTGTGCTCGCTGCCGCGCATGCTCGCGCACGCGAAGCCGCTGCCGACCTCGACGCCCATCACCGCAGGCAAGGAGAACAACGCCTTCGCGAGATCGGCGCGCAGCTTGTCGAACACGGGCTCGCCGAGGCCGCGCGGCACGTTGGTCGCGACGATCTCGGCGACGCCGCCGATCGAGTCGCGATCCTTGCGCACGCTCTCGATGAGCTCACGCATCGCGCGCGACGCCTCGTGATCGGGGCAGCGCACGTCGTTGGGCGTTCCGTCCTCGAGCGCGTCGATGCTCTGCCGGGTGACGTGCTCGGGCCGCGGGATGGACGCGCGGATGTCACCGACCTGCACGACGTACGCGAACACGTCGGTCGCGTAGAGCGCGTGCAGCAGCTTCTTCGCGATCGCGCCTGCGCACACACGCGCGACCGTCTCGCGCGCGCTCGCACGTCCACCGCCGCGTGGATCGCGGTGGTTGTGCTTGGCGTCGTAGGTGTAGTCCGCGTGGCCGGGTCGGTAGGCCGTCGCGAAGGCCTCGTAGTCCTTGCTCCGCGCGTCCTCGTTGCGGACGAGGATCGCGATGGCCGTGCCCGTGGTGCGGCCTTCGTGCACCCCCGAGAGGATCTCGGGGACGTCGCTCTCCTTGCGCTGCGACACGATCGAGCTCTGCCCGGTGCGCCGCCGCGCGAGGTCGGGCAGCAAGTCCTCGACGGTGAGCGCGAGGCCGGCGGGGCACCCATCGACGATCACGACGTTGCCCGGCCCATGTGACTCGCCGGCCGTGGTGACACGAAACGCCTGACCAAAGCTCGAGCCGGGCATGGGCCGCCAAGATAGCTGAACCCCACGCTCCGGCCCGCCCAGCCGCGCGGCGCCCGCCGCTGCGGCGATCGAGCGAGCAGAGGTCGACCTGACGCAGATCATGGCCGCCCGCGGCACCGATCGACATCGTCTCCGCACGCCCGAGGTCCGGGCGCTTGGAGGTCCCGATGTCGAAGATGACCCGTCGTGAGCTCGGCCGGCACGCGCTGACTGTCCTCGCCGCTGCCCCCTTGTTCGCCGCGTGCGGGGGAGGCGAGCTCGAGTGCGCCGGCTCTCCGAGCGCCGATCAGCGCGCCGTGCGGACCGCGCTCCACTACGTCGATCACGGCCCCGACACGTCGCGCCACTGCTCGCGCTGCTCGCTCTACGTCGGCGACGCCACGGCGTGCGGGACGTGCGCCGCCGTGCCCGGCGCGATCCACCCCGAAGGCACGTGCGACTCCTTCGTCGCGCGGGCGAGCTGAGCCGTGCTCTCCAAGTCGGCCGCTCGCGCGTTCTTCGTCGGAGGGACGGCGCTGTGCTCGCTCGCGTTCATCGGACTGACGGTGGACACCATCGGCAGGATCCCCGCCCAGACCCATGAAGAGAACCTCACGCCCGCGGTCATCCGCGGGAAGAACTTGTGGGACGAGAGCAACTGCATGGGCTGCCACACGCTGCTCGGCGAGGGCGCCTACTACGCTCCAGAGCTCACGCGGGTCTACGAGCGACGCGGGCCCGAATTCATCGCGGCCATGCTCCGTGACCCGGCGGCGATGTACCCGGGCGCGCGGCGGATGGAGCAGTACGACTTCACCGACGAAGAGATCGCCGACCTCGTCGCGTTCCTCGCGTGGGTGAACGAGATGGACCTCAACGGCTTCCCCGCCCCGCCCACGCTGGCCTCCGCCGCCGCGCCGTCGGCGTCGTCGACCTCACCGGTGGCGTCGGGGGCCGGGCGTCCGCGGGTGTTCGAGCAGATGTGCGTCGCCTGCCATGCGATCGACGGGCGCGGCGGCAGCGTCGGCCCCGCGCTCGACGGCGTGGCCGACCGCGTGGAGCCCGACTTCTTCGAGCGCTGGCTGCGCGATCCCGCCGCGGTCCGCCCCGGCACCGCGATGCCGCGGCTGCCTCTGAGCGACGCCCAGCTGGCGGAGCTCGTCGCGTTCTTGAGCCAGCAGCACACGGAAGGTGCCGAATGAAGTACGAGTCACAGCGCGTCGCCTGGTACTTCTTCGCGACCTGCATGCTGCTCTTCAGCCTGCAGATCGTGTACGGGTTCATCATGGGCTTCGCCCACGCGGGGCACGACGTGCTCCACGAGTGGATCCCGTTCCACACCGCGCGCGCGACCCACACGAACCTGCTCGTGATGTGGCTGCTGGCCGGCTTCATGGGCGCCGCGTACTTCATCGTGCCGGAGGAGGCCGACCGCGAGCTCTACTGGCCGAAGCTCGCCTACGTGCAGTGGGCAGCGCTCGTGATCGTGGGCGTGACCGCGGTCATCGGGTTCCACTTCGGGTGGTGGGAGGGGCGAAAATTTCTCGAGATCCCACGCCCGCTCGACTACCTCGTGGTCGTCGACGTGCTCGCCTTCGTCATCAACATCGGGATGACGATCTGGAAGGGGCGACGGGTCACCACGACGAGCTCGGTGCTCTTCTTCGGCCTCTTGATGGCGGCGGTCCTCTACCTGCCCGGGATGATCCCCACCGACAACCAGACGATGGACTCGTACTGGCGGTGGTGGGTGGTCCACCTCTGGGTCGAGGGGGTGTGGGAGCTGATCATGGGCGGCATCCTCAGCTACCTGCTGATCAAGCTCACCGGCATGGACCGCGAGATCGTCGAGAAGTGGCTCTACGTGATCGTCGGGCTGACCTTCCTCTCGGGGATCCTCGGGACCGGCCACCACTACTACTTCATCGGGACGCCACGCTACTGGCTGATGATCGGCGGCATCTTCAGCGCGCTCGAGCCGCTCGCGTTCCTCGGCATGGCGATGTACGCGATCACGATCGCGAGGCGAGGCGGACGTCAGCACCCCAACCGCACGGCGCTGGCGTGGACGGTGGGCTGTGGCGTGATCTCGTTCGTAGGCGCGGGCTTCCTCGGCTTCGCCCACACCATCCCGCAGGTGAACCTCTACACGCACGGCACGCTGGTGACCGCGATGCACGGTCACATGGCGTTCTGGGGCGCCTACGCGATGCTGGTGCTCGCCATCATCGCCTACGCCACACCGGCGCTCACCGGCCGGCGCCTCCACGATCGGCCCGCAGCGACGTTCGCGTTCTGGACGTCGAACATCGGCATGATCGCCATGACGCTCGCGCTCGCGGTCGCTGGTGTGACGCAGGTGGTGCTCGAGCGGCGCGTGGGCATGGAGTTCCTCGACGTGCAGCGCGAGATCGAGATGCACTTCTGGGGCCTCATCATGGCGGCAGCCCTGTTCACGCTGGGCATCGGCGCCTACATCTGGAACTTCGTCCAGCACGGCTGGCCCAAGGGCGAGCTCGAGGGTGGCGAGGGACAGCCCCGGCAGGAGATCGCGAAACAGCCCGCGAGCGACGACGCCGCGGCGGTGCCGGCGGAGTGACGCCGATGGACGGCAGCGAGCGACGCGCGCCGTACTACCGGAGCGTCGGGCGGGAGCGGGAGGTGTTCCGGACGGCGGCGCGCGAGAGGCTCCCCGTGCTGCTCAAGGGGCCCACCGGGTGCGGCAAGTCGCGCCTCGTCGAGGCCATGGCCCACGAGCTCGGTCGCCCGCTCGTGACCGTCGCGTGCAACGACGAGACGAGCGCCGCCGACTTGCTCGGTCGCTACCTGGTGCGCGGCGCCGAGACCGTCTGGCAGGACGGGCCCGCGACGCGCGCGGTGCGCAGCGGCGCCATCCTCTACCTCGACGAGCTCGCCGAGGCGCGCGAGGACGTCCTGGTCGTGCTGCATCCGCTCGCCGATCACAGACGCGAGCTGTTCCTCGATCGACGTGACGAGCAGATCTCCGCGGCCGACGGCTTCCAGCTCGTCGCGAGCTTCAACCCCGGCTACCGCCGGGGGCCCAAGGATCTGAAGCCATCCACCCGGCAGCGCTTCGTGGCGATCGCGCTGGGCTACCCCGAGGCCGAGGCCGAGATCGAGATCGTCTCCACCGAGACCGGGGTCGAGCGCGGCGTGGCCAAGCGGCTCGTCTCGCTGGCGAGCAAGATCCGCTCGCTGACCGAGGCGGGTCTCACGGAGACCGCGTCCACCCGCTTGCTGGTGGCGGCCGCGCGACTCATCGGGGCGGGCGTCCCACCGCGGGTCGCGTGTCGCGCCGCGATCGTCGAGCCGCTCACCGACGACCACGCCACGGCGCGCGCGCTGGGTGACCTCTGCGACCTGGGGTTCTGAGCTCGTGTCGTGGGACGAGAGGCTCTTCGGGTGGCTGTGGCGGCGCGGCAAGGCGCTCTCGCGCACGCGTGAGGCGCCCGAGCTCTCGGCGCGACGCGCGCATCTGCCCGAGCAGATCGACAGCCTCACGGTGCTCGCGGCGGCGATCGCAGGAGAGCCAGTGCGCGTGCTCGAGACTCAGAGCAGCGGCGGTGCGGCGGCCGGCGTGCTCTGGCTCCCAGCGCACCTCGACGTGCTCGCCGCGCGCGAGGACAACGAGCGAGCGTACGTGCTCCGCGCCGCGCTCGGCGCGATCGCCATGCGACGTCGGCTG
>JAFLCL010000304.1 GCA_017303575.1 Deltaproteobacteria bacterium | reverse complement strand
GGATGGACTGGCCGCGCGAGTGGGGCGGGCGCGGCGCCGGCGAGGTCGAGAAGGCCATCTTCGAAGAGGAGATGGCGCGCGCCGACGCGCCGCCGAGCGGGCTCGCGATGGGCGCACGCTGCGGCTCGGGCTTGATCGCGATCGGCTCCACCTTCGCCGGATCGGGACGGGCGGGCTTCGCGCTCACCACCTCGACTTGCGCGCTGCCGTCGTCGGGCGTCACGCGCACCCGCCAGCTGTTCGGGGATGGGGAGCTCACCTCGACGTTCACCACCACGCCGCCATCCGTCACGTGGGTGAAAGTTGCAGCGCGCGCCCGCCGTAGCTCGTCGGCGGCCGCCGGTGGCGCCGCTTCTTGCACGAGCTGCACGACCTGCATGTGGTCGATCGGCTGCGCGGACGCGCGATCGGTTCCGTCGGCGAACTTGAACCTGACGACCTCGTTCGAGGCCAGCGCCAGCTCGCGCGCGTTCTGTCGGACGAGGTGTTGGACGTAGAAGTCGAGTCGCAGCATGTGATTCGAGCGTAGCGAGAAGCCCCGTGCGCCGGGAAGAAGGATCGGCGCTTCGTGTTAGAAGGCGACACATGTCGGGAACGGATCGCGTGGACACGGACGAGGCCGAGGCTCCCGCGCCCCAAGGGAGGACGATCCGCGAGCAGGCGGAGTCGATCGCGTCGGATCGGCCGTTCGTCTCGCGGGGCCTGATCGTGCTCGTCGTGCTCGTGGTGTTGGGGCTGCTCGTGTACGAGCTTCGCGGCGTGTTGACGCCGATCTTCACCGCGCTCGGCATCGCCTACCTGCTCGACCCGCTCGTCGATCGTTTCGAGGCGCGCGGCGTCCCTCGCGGCATCGGCATCACGATCGTGCTGACCGCGCTCGCGCTCGTGGTGACGCTCTTCTCGCTGCTCGTGCTGCCCGGCGTGATCCACGAGGTCGCGGTCTTCCTCTCGGACCTGCCGAACGAGCTGCTCGAGCTGGTGCGACGCGCGGAGCCCGTGCTGCAGGAGTACGGCGTCCCCGTCCCCCACAGCGTGAACGAGGCGCTCGAGCAGTTCGAGCTCGATCCCGCGACGATCGCGTCGCACGCGGCCCAGCCCGTGGAGGCGGTGCTCCGCGGTGTGCTCGGCGGGACGGCCTCTGCGATCGGTGTGCTCGCGAGCGCGCTCATCGTGCCCGTGCTCGCGTTCTACTTGCTCTACGACTTCGACCACATGGTCGCGGGCGCGCGTGATCTCGTGCCGGTGCGCATCCGGCCCCAGGTCGTCGAGATCGCCACCGAGATCGATCAGATGCTCGGGCAGTTCGTCCGCGGTCAGCTCCTCGTCATGATCGCGATGGCGATCCTCTACGGCATCGCCTACTCGATCGTCGGCGTCCGCCTCGCGATCCCCATCGCGCTGCTCGCAGGCTTGCTCGCGTTCATCCCCTACGTCGGCAGCGGCAGCGCGCTGACGATGGGCCTCTTGATGTGCATCGTCGACTGGGACGGCTGGCTCAAGCCCGTGCTGGTCATCGTCGCGTACGCGATCTGCCAGTTCCTCGAGGGCTTCGTGATCATGCCGCGCGTGGTGGGCGACAAGGTCGGCCTGCCCGCGGTGTGGGTGCTCGTCGCGTTGATGATGGGCGGCGAGGTCTTCGGATTCCTCGGCGTGCTGCTCGCCGTTCCCACCGCGGCGGTGGTGAAGATCTTCGTCGTCCGCGGCCTCGCTTGGTACAAGAAGAGCCGCTACTACCTCGGCGAGGAAGCCGAGCACACGCAGGTGGGCGAGGCGATCGTCGCCGCGGCAGGGGCTGACATCGCGCCCGGCGCAGCAGGTCCCGCGAGCGAGCCCACGCCGAGCGGAGCCACCGAGGCCGAGATCGCAGCGGCGACGGCGGCGGTGGAGGCGAAGATCGAGCTCGCGGCTGCGTCCGCGGCACCGAAGGCAGCGCCCGTCGTCGTATTGAACGAGACCGCGACGTTGCCGAGCGACTCCAAGACCCCGCCGCGTGAGGACGACGATGCGTGAGCGCGCGCGCCACGTCGTCGTCTCCACCACGCGCACCGACGCAGGAACGCGCGCGATCGCGAACGCGCTCGGCGAGCTGCTCGAGGATCCTTCCGCAGCGAGCGCTGCGATCGCGCTGCCGATCGAGACCGACGCGCACGAGCCCACGCAGGCATCCATCGAAGGCGCCGACGTGCTGGTCGCGCTCGACGCCGTCGCGCTCGAGAAGTCACGGGGCGCCAACGTCGGGCTCCGCATCGCCTTCTGGCCCGGCCTGGGCGATGCGTGGCTCGGATCGGTGGAGGGCGCCGATGCCGTGCTCGTGCCGCACGCGTCGTCGGTCGATCTCGCGATCGCGCGTGGCGCCGCGCGCGCGGACGTCGAGGTCGTCGGGCCTCTCGCGCCCGAGGGCTTCGCACGCGCCACCGATCGCGCAGCGACGATCGCGGAGCTGCTCGGAGGCGCTCCGGGCGCGGGCACGGACACGCGGATCCTCCTCGTGCCCTTCCCTTCGCTGCCGGGCGCGGATCTGTCCGCCACGTTCACGCAGCTCGCGTTGGTGAAGGAGCCGCTGCTCGTGGTCTTCGACGTGGAGGACGACGTCGACGCCGCCAAGTCGATCCGCTCGGTGGCACCGCGCTTCGGATTGCGCGCCGCGTTGGTCTCCGATCGCGAGCTCGCGCGTGCGATGTACGGCGTCGCCGATCTCGTGCTCGCGCGGCTCGAGGGTCCCGAGTCGTTCGCTGCGCTCGCGTCGGGCGCGCCCGTCGTGATCCTCCGGCCCAAGACCAAGGAGACCGAGGCCGCCAAGGCGCTGGTGGACGCGGGTCTGGTCGCGATGGCCGGCAACGTCTCGATGCTCGCGGTCACGCTCGACCTCGCGCTCGCCGAGCCTGCGCGGCTCGCAGCACGCGACGCGATCACGAAGCTCGCGATCGCAGAGAGCGGTGCCCGCGTGAAGGCAGCGATCGACGCTGCAGGCAAGCGACACCGGCCTCGCGCGACGGGGCTGCCTCGTGGCATCGAGATCCTCGACACTGATCCGCTCGAAGCCGCCGCGCATGCGATCGCACCGCTGATCCGCGAGCACGAGTCGAAGAAGAAGGCAGAAGACGCGGCGATCGACGCCGAGCTCGCCGAGCTGAAGAAACGGATCGGCGGATGAGCACGCCGACGCGGTCCACACCCGCGCCGCCGATGGCGCTCTGGGTGGGGACGTCGCTCGGTGTGCACGCGATCGTCGCGATCGTCCTGATGCTCGGCGGCGGCGCATGGCGCGCGCAGCTCGGCGAGCACGGCACCGAGGGCGCGGGCAGTCCCGTCGATCTCGTCGAGGTCACGATCGCCGGCGAGGACGAGGTCCAACCCGAACCGGGACCGGATCCGGGACCGGCACCGCAACCGGAACCGGATCCGGAACCGGGACCGGAACCGGAACCGGGATCGGAACCGGAACCGGGATCGGAACCGGATCCGGATCCGGGATCGGATCCGGGATCGGGATCGGATCCGGATCCGGGATCGGATCCGGAACCGGGATCGGGATCGGATCCGATTCCGGAACCGGGATCGGGATCGGACCCTGATCCGGGATCGGATCCCACGCCCTCGGAGGGATCCCCCGACTCGACGACCGAGCACAGCGGGGCCTCGAGCGGGGCCGCCGCGATCATCCTCGGCTCCGCCGGTCGACTGTCGGGCGACACCGTGCGCGCCTCGGCGCTGCTCGGCGAGAGCCTGAGCTGCGACGATCCGATCGCGGGCACGTGGGTCGCGTATCGCTACTCGCCGGAGTTCCGCGACTGGGCTCGCTTCACGCTGCGCATCGAGCACGACGCCGGTGATCTGCGAGGCACCATCGTGGCGCGCATGTGGCGCGGTCTTCCCTCCGAGCGTCGGCCTCCCGCCTGCACCACCGATGGCTGGGACTACACCGTGACGATGCGGGCGACGGGCAACTTGATCGGCGATCGTATGGCGTTCGGATCGAGCACCCACGAGATCACGCGCGTCGACTGCGCCTCGAGCTTCTTCTCCTACAACCCCGATCATTTCAGCGGCAGCGTCGACTCGCTCGCCGATCGTATGCACACGGTGAACAACGACGGCGGCCGCGACGTGAACGCGCCCTACGAGTTCCGTCGCACGAGCTGCACGCCGTGACGAAGCCCCCGCTCAGGGAGCGAGAAACCATCGACTCGCGGCCTGAAGGGACGCGGTGGTGGGGGGTCCGGGGCGAGCTCCGCAGGCCGAAGGCCGAGGATGTCTGAGCATCGGACCCCCTCCGCCGCGGCCCGCTTCCGAAGCGGGGGTCTTTCTCGCTCTCTCAGTGTCGATCGCGACGCGCGGGCATGCGACCGAGCAAGAGGCCCGCGAGGATCTGCGAGGGATCCTCGACGCGTGAGGTCCTGATCTCCAGGTGGAGGTGGGCCGCGCTCGCGCGCATGCCGGTGCGACCGACGGTGCCGATCACCTCGCCACGCGTGACGCGCCTTCCGTACGCGACGTGCACCTGCTCGAGGTGCATGTAGCAACTGGCGAAGCTCTGCTCGCCCGCGCCGTGACGGATGCACACATAGCGTCCGCCCGCGCCGAGACTGTTCCTCGGGTGTGCGTCGTAGCCCGTCGCGTCGCGCACCTGCACGTGCTCCATCTGCCCGGGCAGATCGACGCCCGCGAACGTGACGAGCCCATCGCCCATCGCGCGCACGCGCTCCTCGGGCAGCGAGTCGACGTCGATGCCGCGGTGCTCGCGCTGGCCGTCGTCGCGCTCGGCGCCGAGCCAGCTCAGCACCACGCGCGGGCAGCCGTAGAGCGGACAGCCGAGCTCGACGCCGCGCCATCGCAGGGGTGCCATGCCCTGCGAGCTCCCGTAGAGCTCGAGCAGGCGACGTCGATCGGTGAGGATGCGCTCCTCTTCGACGTCGCTTCGCACGCGATCGCCCCACACGAAGTGCGAGACCCAGTGGCGGTGCGAGGCCTGCTCGAACCCCTCGTCGATCGTGCCGTGCTGCGCCTCCCACATCGAGAGAAGCGTGGCCGCGAAGTAGAGGTTGGCCTCGGCCTGCTGCACGCGGATCGGCCCGAACGGAAAGCGATCCATGCGCAGCGAGCGCGACTCGCGATGGTCCCCACGGCCCACGTCGTAGCTGAGCACGCCGCGCTCGACCTGCGGGTGGTAGAGGTCCCACGGGATCTGGGTGAGGCCGATACCGCGCACGCCATCGAGGTCGAGCGCCTCGGGATCGCAGCGGCTCTCGCGGTACATGACCGCCGCGAGCAGGAACGGATCGACCGAGCGCTCGCGCGCGTACGTCGTGATCCAGCTCGTGTAGTTCGTCGCGCGCGCGGCGGGCATGCCGTGACAGAGCGCGCGCAGCGCGGCCGCGAAGCGCGTGGCATCGACCTCGCGCGGCGAGCCCGGCTCCGCGGGCCAGTCCTCCGCGAGCACACGCTCCGCGAGCATCGTGTTGGGCCGCATCCCCGCGCGCCGCCGCGCCGTCCACGGCCCACGCGCCTGCCCACCGACCTCGAGCGAAGCCGACAGCGAGATGATCGCGAGCAAGACGACGAAGAAGCCCGACCGGGCGCGCATGTCCGACGAATCACCCGAGGCGGCGGCGAGCGTCAAGAAACGGCTCGCGTATAGTGCGCGCCGCATGGTCCACGCCTGGCACGATCTTCCGAATCCCGAGCACGGCGTCGAGCTGGGCTTCAACGTCGTCATCGAGATCCCCAAGGGATCCAAGGTGAAGTACGAGCTCGACAAGCCGAGCGGCATGCTCCGCGTCGATCGCGTGCTGTACAGCTCCGTGCACTACCCCGCGAACTACGGGTTTCTCCCGCGCACGTACTGCGACGACGGCGACCCGCTCGACGTGCTCGTGCTCGGCAACGAGCCGGTGCACCCGCTCTCGATCGTGCGCGCGCGCGCGATCGGCGTGATGCGCATGACCGACGGCGGCAAGGGCGACGACAAGATCATCGCCGTGCACGTGCACGATCCGGCGTTCGCCGAGTACACGGATCTGCCCGAGATCCCCAAGCACACGTGGCGCGAGATCCAGCGCTTCTTCGAGGACTACAAGACCCTCGAGAACAAGAGCGTGACCGTCGACGCGATGCAGGGCGCCAAGGAGGCCGTCGAGGTGATCCGCACCTCGATCCGCCTCTACCAAGAGCAGGAGAACCGTCTCCGCGGCTGGGGCTGAGCGGCTCAGCCGCCCGAGAGCGCGGACAGCAGCGGGACGAGGCTCGCGGGCGACGCGACGTCGAGGAGCGGCTCGATCACCGACTCCCACGCTTGGCTGCACGCGTCGAGCTCGCCCGAGACGGCGAGGACGAAGGTGCCAGCCGACACACCCGCGAGCTCGCGGCCGTGGAGGGCGCGCAGGCCGACATGCTCCGACCGCGCCGCGCGCACCGCCTCGCCGAAGCCGGGCATCTCGCGCTCGATCACGGCGCGCACCGCCTCCGGCACCACGTCCCCGGGCAGGAGGCCCACACCGCCCGCGACGAGGATCACGTCGATCGACTCTTCGGCGATCCACGCGCGGAGCTGCTGCTCGATCGCCTCGCGCGAGGGGCCGAGCGTCAGGCGCTTGATCACCTGGTGACCGAGCGACTGCACCTTCGAGGCGAGGAACGCCGCGGCGGGATCGTCGAGCAAGCGCTCGCGCGAGACCGAGAGCAACGCCGCCGTGATGATGCGGACCTCGGTGGTGGCGTGGGTGTCGTCTTGCGACGCGTCCAGATCCGTCATGAGCGTCTTCCTCCGCGCTTCTTCGCCTTCTTCGACGGCCGCGCCTCCTCGGTGGTGGCCGCCTGGAGCGCAGGGCCCGCGACGGGCTCCGTCATGGCCTCCGCGGCGCCTGCCTCGGGCGACGAGGTCTTCTCGGCCTCGCGCTCGGCCGCGCGCCGCATCGCCTCGTCGTTGTGTGCGACCTCGGCCTCGGTCAGCGGCGCGATCAACGAGAAGCGCTGCGTCGCGAGCACCAGGTACGCACAGCCGATCACGATCGGCGCGCTCAGGAGGTGGCCCATGTTGAGCGACCAGCCCTGATCGATCGCCTGCGACTCCTTGAAGAACTCGCACACGAAGCGGAACGAGAAGTGGAGCGCGAGCATGCCGTACATGATCGCGCCCTCGCGGAGCTTGCCGGCGCGGTGCTTCACCAGCCACACCGCCACGGCGATCTCCACGAAGTAGAGCGCCGCCTCGTAGAGCTGCACGGGATGTCGCGGCGTCGAGTAGTGACGCTCGAAGATCACGCCCCACGGCACGTCGGTGGGGCGACCGACGATCTCGGAGTTCATGAAATTGCCGAGGCGCACGAAGGGATAGACCCACACGCTCGAGAGCATCAGCGCGTCGCCGTAGCGATGAAAGCCGATGCCGAGCGGCTTGCCTCGCCTCCACCAGAAGGCGATCAGCGCGACGAGACAGCCGAGCGCGCCGCCGTGGCTCGCGAGGCCCGAGCCCAGGTTCCAGAAGCGCCCGAGCACCATGTGCCCTTCTTCGGCATTCCACCCGAGGCGCAGATCACTCAGCCCCGCGGGCTCGTAGAAGATCAGGTGGATGTAGTGCGCGCCGATCAGCATGCCCACGGGCACCCACAGCGTGAGGCGCGACGCGTGCTCGGGCGGGAGACCGAAGGCGCGAAAGTAGCGAGGGCCGTGGAACGCGCAGAGGAACAGGCCGAGCGCGAAGAGCAGGCCGTAGTAGCGCAGCTCGAAGGGCGGCCAGCTGAAGAGCGTGGGTTCGATGTTCCAGCGCACGTGCGTCTCGTGAGGGAGCGTGATTACTGCGAGGTGGCCGCGTTGTCATCGCGCGCGGACGTCGGCGCGGGGGCGGCCTCGCGACAGCGCAGCGTCGAGACGTGCACGTTCGTGTCGTCGTTCAGCGTGGCGACGAGGAAGCCTCCGTCGAAGCGCGCGAGATCGGCGCTCGCGACGTCGCTCGCGAGCGGCACGATCGGCGCGGTCGCGTGACCTGCACCATCGCGGATCTCGATCGAGCGCGGCGGCGATCCGTCCATGCGCGCGACGCGTCGATCGCCGAACGGGATCGGCACGGCCTCGCCCGCCGGCAGCGGCCTGGGCTCCCCCATCATCTCGCCGTCCATGCCCATGCGGAGCCACGACGGCTCGCTGAACTCGAAGGCCGCGACCATCACGATCGCGCCCGCGAAGATCGCGACCGACTCGATCACGAGCGCCTCGCGCAGCTCGGGCACCGCGTGCTCGTCGAGCCCCGTGCTCAGCGTGACGGAGCTGTCGGACGCCTCTTGCGCGCCCTGACGAAACAACACCGCGTGACTTCCGCCCGTCGCCGCGAGCGCGAGGATCTCCACGGGGCCGCGATCGAGATCGATCCCTTCGCCGAGGGGTCGCGCGACGTGACGTGGCGCTCGCGCGCCGTCCTCGACGTAGAAGGTGTCGAGCGCTGGTGCTGCGCCCGCGTGGCTCCGCGCGACGAGCACGCGGCCTTCCGTCGCCTGCACGCGCATCGTGCTCGGCGCGCTGGGCATCGCGACGATCACGGGCTCCGAGACGTCGGCGCGCGTGCGCCCTTCGTCGAAGCGGATCGTGCGCGCGTACAGGCACTGCGCGGCACGGCCCTCGTGGACGCATGCGTGGGCGCGCACGAGCACCGCAGCCTCGGGCGCGGTCATCTCGAGCGCGAAGAGCGAGCCCTCCTCGAGACCGCGCAGGAACGTGCCCGACGAAGCGGTCGCACTCTCGCGATGGGGCCACCACAGCTCGACCTCGTCGCGTGCCTCGGTCGCGTCGATGGCCACGAGGGCCGTCCAGGCCTCGCGATCGGACGCGATCGCCACCCTTCCGCTGGGCGTGCGTCCCGGAGGCACGGTGGGCTGGATCACGCGATCACCCTCGAGGGTGCATCGCTCGCGGGACGTGCCGAGCCGAGGTCGCGGCGGTGCTTCGTTCTGCTCGGAGGGCTCGTCGGAGCCCACCGGCTCGCGCGTCTCGTCGTGCCTCGGCTCGTCGCGCGCCGGTGCGTCGTGCTCTCCGCACGACGACGCCAGCAGCGAGGCGCAGGCGAGCACCTGCGCGATCGTGGACGAGCCGCGCGCGATCACGTGCTGCGCCGCGCGAGCAGCCACTCGAAGATCGCGGGCGTGGTCATGCCTGTTCCCCCACCCAGCGGCGGGATGTGCCCCGATCCCTCGAGGCGCCAGCGCTCCACCACGCTACCCTCGCCGCAGCCGCTCCACGTCGTGATCGAGGTCTCGCTCCCCGCGACGGAGCTGTCGAAGTCACGCGCCGGGCCCTCGGTCGGCGTCTCGCCGCATGCGTCGCGCGTTCTCCACGCGGCGACCTCGTCGTCCGCCGAGAGGTAGGTCGCGCCTCCGATGGTGCCGCCCTCGTAGAGGATCGTGGTGTCCGCGGTGCCGTGCATGTGGAGCACCGAGACGGGTCGCGTCGGTGTGCAGGGCACGGCCGTGGCCTCGGTGCCTGCGAGGGCCGCGACCGCCGTGATGCGATCGGACAGCTCGCACGCCATGCGGTAGCTCATGAAGCCACCGTTGCTGTGACCGAGGAAATAGACGCGGTCCGTGTCGACGGGCACCAGCGCCTCCACCTCGTCGAGCAGACCCGTGAGGTAGCCGACGTCGTCGACGTCGACGCCACCGAAGTCGCAGCAAGCGCCCGCGTTCCAGAAGCGGCTCCCGCCGGCGTCCTCCGTTCCATCGGGCAGCACGAGGTACACGCCGAGCTCGCGCGCCACGCGCGTGGTGCCGAAGTAGCCGTCCTGCAGCGCGGCGCTCGCGCCATAGCCGTGGAGCAAGACGAGGATCGGCAGCGGCGTCGTACCGTCGTGCGCGGGCGGGACCACGAGCCGCGCGGGCCGCTCCTCC
>JAFLCL010000303.1 GCA_017303575.1 Deltaproteobacteria bacterium | reverse complement strand
GGTGTCCGTGGCGGAGGGCGTGCTGGTCGAGCAACGCGGCGACACGAGCCGCGAGCGCGTGATGGCGCGCGTGACCCTCGCGGCCGCGCTGGGTGATCTCGTGGTGCCCGCGGGCCTCGCGCTCGGCGCGTGGGTCGACCTCGGCTGGCGCTCGGTGCTCGGCCTCGCCTTCGTCGTGAGCGTGTGCGTCGCGATCGTGCACGCGCGTTCGCGCGAGCTCGATCGTCCTCTTCCGCGCGACGAGGAGGACGACGACCTCGCGGCGAGCGACGAGGCTCCCGAGGCCGAGCTCACAGGCCTGGCTGCGCTGCGTGCGGCGCTCTCGCAGCGGGCGCTCGTTCGGCTCTCGCTCGCAGGCACGATGATCGGCTTGCTCGACGAGGTGCTCGTCGCGTTCGCGGCCGTCCACCTCGAGGCGCTGTCCCCCGGCCCTGCATCGATCGTGTGGCGACAAGCGGCGCTCGGCGCACTGATCGTCGGTGGCGTGATCGGCTTGATGGCGCTCGAGCGCTTCGTCGAGGACGCGCGCGCGGGGCGTGTGCTCCAGCTCGCGTGCGTGCTCGCGTTCGTGTCCTCGCTCGCGCTCGCGCTCGCAACCGATCTCGTGATCGCGAGCGTCGCGCTCTTCGTGCTCGGCGCGAGCAGCGCGGTCCTTCATCCGCTCGTGAAGGCGCGCGCCTACGCGTCGCTTCCGGGCCGGCCTCTCCTGGTCAACGCCGTGGCGGCGGCGCTCGTGCCGCTCGACGCGCTCGCGCCGCTCGTGCTGGGTGCGATCGCGTTCGGGACGGAGCCCCGGATCGCGATGCTCGTGCTCGCGCTCGCGCCGCTCGGCGTGCTCGTGCTCGCGCGGCGCGCGAAGTGACGCGTCACCGCGCTCAGCCCGACAGAGACGACATCGCGCGCAGGATCCGCCCCATCGACACGAGCTCGTCGGCGATCTCGCGCGGGCCCTGGCCCACCCCATCGACGTGCGTGTGGCCGTAGAGGCCCGTGAGCAAGAGACGCGCGCCCGTCTCGAGAGGCAGAGCGTCGCGCATGATCTGGCTCTCCTCGAAGGGGATCACGTCGTCCGTCACGCCGTGGACGAGCGTCACCGGCACACGCAGGGTGCCGAGGTGCGGTCGGGGATCGATCCAGTCGAAGTGCTCGCCCGCGCGCACCAGCGCGGCCTCGATGATCGGCTCGATGCCGGGCTCGACGCGACACGCGCGGAGAAAGAGCGCGCGCACCGGCTCCGGCAGATCCGCCGCGATCGCCTCGGCGACCGGCACGTAGGCGCGGTCGACCTTCATCTCGGGCCTGCCCCACGTGCGCGTGCAGTACGCCATCATCGCGTCGCGCAGGAGCTCGCGGTCGCGCTCGTCGCGCAGCCCGTCGTCCTCTCCGAGGAACGGCAGGAGGTTCGTCACGACCGCGGGCGCGTTGAGCGGATCGTGGGCGCGGGGCCCTTCACCCCGCAGGGCGAAGCGCAGCGTGCGACGAAAGTCCGCGAAGCCTCCGAAGATCAGCACGTTCGCGAGATCGTCGCCGCGCTTGGCGGCGAGGCGGAGCGCTGGCATCGAGCCGAACGAGATGCTCATCATGCCCGGGCGCTGATCGCGCGGCCGCAGGGGGTGATCCAACAGCGCGTCGAGGCCGGTCTCGAGCTCGTCGAGCACCGAGGGCACGACGCTGAGGCGCAGGTAGCTCGGCAGAATCGGGGCGAGCACGAAGTAGCCTGCGTGCGCGAGGATGCGCGCGAAGCGCTCGAAGCGAGGATCACGCGGGCCGAGGTAGTGGAGGCCCGGCACGAGCAGCACCGAGCCTCGGATCGCCCGATCACGCGGACGAAACGTGAGGTGCTCGATGCGCGTCGCGCCGCCGTCGTGTCGGCTCTGCGCCGCGCCTTCGGTGCGTACGACGTCGGTCGGTGCGTCGGTCGGCTTGGTCCATGGCCCGAGCCAGCGCGCGAGCCTCCGGATCGATGCTGTCACCGCGCGATGGTGCCACGCCTCGCCTGCGACGTGCGCCCGCGCGAGTCTCGTGGCGCCTCGCGCCAGAGCTCGCTCTGGTAGGCTGATCCATCGTGCGTCCGCGCCTGCCGTTCCTCCTCGGGCTCCTCCTCGCCCTCGCCCTCGTCGGCTGCGGCGGCGAGGACGTTCCGCGTGACGCAGGCCCAGGCCGCGATGCGCCGCTCGCCCACGACGCGGGCACGCGAGGCTCGGGAGAGAGCGCGGCGCAGCTCTACGGTCGGCTCTGTGCCTCGTGCCACGGAGAGCTCGGCGAGGGAGGTCTCGGGCCGAGCCTCGTCGACCCGCCGCGCAGCGTCGAGGAGCTCACGACGATCATCGACGAGCGTATGCCGCAAGGCGCGCCCAACCGCTGCGATGGCCTCTGCCCACGCACGCTGGCCGAGTACATCCTCGCGACGTTCACGACGAGCGCGCTCTCGTGCGAGGCGGGCGTGCCTCCCTCGCCGCGACGCCTCCGCCTCCTGAGCCGCCGCGAGTACCGCGCTACCGTGCGCGATCTGCTCGATCTCCCGGATGACTCGGGCAGCTCGAGCACCTGCAACCTCCGTACGTTCCGCTACACGCCGGGCCGTAGCGTCACGAGCGTGCACCTCGCGGGCTCCTTCAATGGCTGGTCACCCTCCGCCTGGCCGATGCTGCGCGAGCCGGACGGCAGCTACGCGCTCGAGCGCGAGATCCCGAACGGCACCCACCAGTACAAGCTCGTGCTCGACGGCACCGAATGGATCGCCGACCCGACCAATCCCGAGCGCGCCGACGACGGCTTCGGTGGACAGAACTCCGTCCTCACCGTCGACTGCGCAGGCGAGGGCACAACGACGCCGTTCGATCCCGCGGCCTCGTTGCCCGTCGAGACGCGGCCCGAGGGCTTCTTCTTCGACGGCGAGTCCGACACCGGCATCGTCACGCCGGTGCACGTGCGCGAGTCGCTCAAGGCCGCGCGGCTCGCGGTGGAGCGCGCGCGACCGAGCCTTCGTGCGCTGATCGGCTGTGACGTCTCGGCCGATCGCAGCGGCTGCGTCGCGAGCTTCGTGGCGAGCTTCGGGCGCCGTGCGTTCCGTCGACCGCTCACGGACGCCGAGCGCGCACGCTACGAGGCGCTCGCGCTGGGCGGGACGGACGCGAACGCGGGCGTCGAGCTCGCGATGCGCGCGATGCTGATCTCGCCGGCGTTCCTCTACCGCTCCGAGATGGGCGTCGCAGAGGGCGCGGGCTACACGCTCACGCCCTACGAGATCGCGAGCGCGCTCAGCTATCAGCTCTGGGGCACCATGCCCGACGACGCGCTCCTCGACGCGGCCGGGCGCGGCGAGCTGAGCGACCTCGTCTCGCGCGAGCGCGAGGCGCGGCGGCTCCTCTCCGATCCGCGCGCGCGCGCCCAGATCGCGGACTTCGCGGAGATGTGGCTCGGCATCGAGGAGATCGCCGAGAAGACCAAGAGCGCGAGCGTCTATCCCACGTGGTCCACCGATCTCGGCGCCGACATGCGCGCAGAGACGCGAAGCTTCGTGACGCACGTCGTCTTCGACTCGAGCCATGGCCTCGGTGAGCTCTTCACCAGCGACGAGACGTTCGTGAACGAGCGCCTCGCGCGGCACTACGGCATCTCTGGCGTCACGGGAGAGAGCTTCGTGCGCGCCACGCTCCCTCCAGGCCAGCGCGCGGGCATCCTCGGTCACGGCTCGATCCTCGCGACGACGGCGCACTCGGATCAGAGCTCGCCGATCCGGCGAGGCCTCTTCGTGCGGCAGCGCCTGCTCTGTCAGACCTTCCCTCTTCCACCCGCCGATGCGGGCGGCGTACCGGACGTCGATCCCACGGCGACGACGCGCGAGCGCTTCGCGCAGCACACCGAGAGCGAGCGCTGCGCGGGCTGCCACCGCTACATCGACCCCATCGGCTTCGGCTTCGAGGCCTTCGATGGCATCGGCGCCTGGCGCACCACCGAGGGCGGTCGGTCCATCGACACGCGCGGTGACCTCAACGACGTCGAGGGGCTCGGCACCGGCTCGATGGCGCCGTTCTCGACCATGCCCGAGCTCGGAGCGGCGCTCGCTGCTGCCGATCAGCCCGAGGCCTGCTTCGTGCGCCAGTACTTCCGCTTCGCGCGCGGCTACCGCGAGGTCGTCGCGGATCGCTGCGCCCTCGATGCGCTCGTCACGCGGTACCGCGCCCACGGGGACCTGCGTGAGCTCTTCCTCGACGTGGTGCTGAGCCCCGACTTCGCGTCTCGGGTGGAGGCGTCGCGATGAGCCGCCGTTCGTTCTTCACCCGGCGCACGCTCCTCCGTGGTCTCGGCACGGCCGCAGCGGCGTGGCCGGTGGCGCACCTCCTCGGTCACGCCTCACCCGCGCGGGCGCTCGGCGAGGCGCGCCGCTTCCTCGTGTTCTATTTTCCCGATGGCATCGCGGGTCGCAGCCAAGACGGCGATGCGAGCCTCTTTCCGGCGCAGATGGCGGGCGGTGGCGTGCGGCTGTCGGAGATCCTCGAGCCTTTGCGCGGCATGGAGGATCGCTGCGTGTTCCTCAACGGCCTCTCGATGGGACCGGCCGACGAGGGAAGCCATCCGGGCGGGGCCAAGAAGCTCCTGACCGCTGTCGATGGTGGCTACGGCACCTCGATCGATCAGGTGCTCGCGGGCACCGTCGGCGCTGGTCACCCCACGCGTCATCTCTACTGCGGCGTGCAGGCCAACGTCGGCGGCGGCTCGGGCGACAAGTTCATCAGCTACGTGAGCCCCGGCATCACGACAGCGCCCGATGATGATCCGCTGCGGATCCGTGATCGCATCTTCACCGGCGGGGGCATGCCGATGGGCGGGCCCGATCCGAGCGCCGCCGATCGCGCGATCCTCTCCGCGGTGCGCGACGACGTGACCGATCTGCGCGGGGCGCTGGGCACGAGCGAGCGCATCAAGCTCGACCTCCACCTCGATGCGCTGAACGAGGTCGATGCCAGCCTGACCTCGATGGGCATGATGATGGGCTCGTGCACGACGCCCGACCTCGGCGTGGGCTCGCTCGATGCGGCCGCCCTCTACGCGCCGGAGAGCTTCGCGGCGATCCTGCGCGCGCAGATCGATCTCACGGTGACCGCCATGGCGTGCGGTCTGACGCGCGTCGGCGTCATCCAGGGCAGCCACCACACGAGCGAGCTCATCATGAGCCGCATCATGGGCACGCCGATGTACACGCCCGGCTACGACATGCGGAGCCACCAGGCCTCGCACTACGGCTCACGGCACGATCGTTCGGGCGACAACACGCTCTTCAACCGCTACGTGCAGCAGCGCGTGTGGTGGGTGAGCCAGTTCCGCTATCTCCTCGATCAGCTCGCCGCGCGCCCCGAGGCCGACGGCACGATGCTCGACTACTCCGTCGTCTTGCTCTGCAGCGAGGTCTCGGACGGCAACACGCACCTCCACGGCGACATGCCGTTCGTGCTCGCAGGCGGCGGTGGCGGCAGCATCGCCGGAGGCCGCGTCATGGAGCTCGGCGGCCGGCGACACGGCGACATGCTCGTCTCGATCTGTCAGGCGATGGGCCACCCGATCGATCGTTTCGGTGACGCCTCGAGCGGTCCCATCCCCGGCCTCGCTGTCTAGGACAGCCTCTCTCGAGGACAGCATCGATGACCGTCGACGAGATCGTGCGCACGCTCGGCCTGGAGCCTCACCCCGAGGGCGGCTTCTACCGAGAGACCTACCGCGCCCCGCTCGTGATCCCGCACGCGTCGATCGCGGGCACACACGCGGGTGATCGCAGCGCCTCGACGGCCATCCACTTCCTCGTCACCCGCGGCTCGTTCTCGGCCCTTCATCGCATCGCGTCCGACGAGGTCTGGCACTTCTACGGCGGTGCTCCGCTCGAGGTCGTGGAGATCGATCCGAGCGGTGCGCTCACTGTCACGCGGCTCGGGACCGATCTCGCGAGCGGCGAGCGACCACAGCACGTGGTGCCTCGCGGCGCGTGGTTCGGATCGCGTGTGCTCGAGGGCACCGAGGCGCGCGGCGATCACGCGCTCGTCGGCTGCACCGTGGCGCCGGGCTTCGACTTCGCCGACTTCGAGCTCGCCGATCGCCAGGCGCTCGTCGCGCGCTTCCCGCAGCACCGTGCGCTGATCGTCGCGCTCACCCGCCTCCCGTGAGCCCGCCCGACACCACGTCGCGCTCGCCCTACCGCGGTCACATGCCCGCGCTCGATGGCCTGCGCGGGCTCGCGATCGCTGTGGTGATGGCGTTCCACTACTACCTCTTCGATCACCACGTCGCGCCGCTCCACTGGCTCTACCTCGGCACGCGTGGCGGCTGGCTCGGCGTCGATCTGTTCTTCGTGCTGAGCGGCTTCCTCATCACGGGCATCCTCCTCGATCAGCGCGCGGCGATGGGGCCGCGCGGCGAGCTCGCGCTCTTCCGCACGTTCTACGTGCGGCGCACGCTGCGCATCTTTCCGCTCTACTACGCGACGCTCGCGATCGTGTTCGGCGTGCCGGCGTGGACGCCGCTCTTCGCCACCGAGAGCTTCGATCGCCTCGAGGGCGAGCAGGTCTGGCTCTGGCTCTACGCGGTGAACTGGGTGAACTGGTGGCGCGGCGAGCTCGTCTTCGTGTCCGACGTGTTCGAGGCCAACCACTTCTGGTCGCTCGCGGCCGAAGAGCAGTTCTACCTCGTGTGGCCCGCCGTCGCGGTGCTCTTGCCGCGTCGCGCGTTCTTCGGCACCTCGCTCGTGATCGTGCTCGCGAGCTTCGTGGCCAAGGCCGTGCTGGGGCCGGACGAAGAGACACTGATGCTCTTCCGCGCGGATGGTCTGGTGGTCGGCGCGCTGCTCGCGACGGTGGTGCGCGACGAGGGCCTACGCCCGTGGATCGAGCGCGCCGCGCGACCGGTGCTCGCGATCGCGATCTGCACGCTCGCAGGGATCGCCGTGCTGCGCGGAGGTCTCTTGCACGACGATCCGTGGATGGCGCGCGTCGGCTGCTCGCTCGCAGCGATCGGCTGCGGAGCGCTGGTGCTCGAAGCGGCGCGCGCCCCCGCGAGCTCCGCGCTCGGACGTGCGCTCCGCGTGCCCGCGCTCGCGTTCCTCGGCCGCTACAGCTACGGCGTGTACGTGATCCACTGGGCGTTCCACCCGCTCTTCGATCGCGGCTTCTTCGCGATCGCGCCGCGCGAGCCCACCGGCTTCGCCGCGATCGACGGCCTCTACGTGACGCTCGTGAAGAGCGCGTTCGCGATCGGCGCTGCGGTGCTCGTGCACCACGCGTTCGAGAAGCGCTTCCTCGCGTGGAAGGATCGGGTCGCGCCCACCCGCGCCGAGCCCGCGGCCGCGGTCAGACCGGGTTGAGCACCGTCTGCACGAGCGACGCGAACGAGACGGTCCAGTCGCGCGGCTGTCCATCCGCGCCGGGCGTGAACGAGTCGCGCGCGAGGAGCGCGAGGCGCGTCTGCTCGCTCGGGTCGATCTGGAGGCGCGAGGCGAGATCTCCCGCCAGCGCGGTCTCGGTCTGCGCGACCTGACCATCGGCGTAGAGCATCCACGCGGCGGCCGCGAAGAGGAGGGCACGATCCTCGTACGAACGATCGAGCCTGAGCGCGTTGGGCCTCTCCGCGGGCATGGTGAACGAGCCGAGCCCCAGCGCGCGCGCAGCGGCGTCGAGCGCCTTGCGCTCACCCGGCTCGATCTTGCCGTCTGCCTTCATGATCACGCTCATCACGAAGAGCGTGTCGATGGCGAGCTCGGGCGCGACGGGAGCGAACGACAGACGCGTCATGCCGCGACTCTAACGCGATCGGACCTTGGCGCGCGCGGTCACGAGCGGGGTCGTTCGACGGAGCGGAAGGGCACGCCATCGTCCCAGCGGCGCTCGAAGATCTCTGCGTAGCCGGCGATGGCGCGCGGATCGTCGGTGACGAGCACGTTGTCCTGGTTCGACTCCGCGGCGGCACGCGTCCAGTTGTACGAGCCCGTCACCACCACGCGCGCGTCGAACAAGGCGAACTTGTGGTGCATGTGGTGGATGGACTGATCCACGCGCACCTCGATGCCCGCGCTCCACAGCCGATGCACGTCCGAGCCGGGCTCGAAGGACTTCTCGTCGTCGCTCACGACGCGCACGGGCACGCCTCGAAGTCGCGCCTCGATCAGCGCGCGGGTGATCGGGTCGTGGGTGATCGTGAACACGCACACGTCGAGGCTCTGGCGCGCCCCGGCAGAGAGATCGACGATGCGACGCCACACGCGCTCGCCCGGGCTGTCGAGGATCTCGACGCGTGATGCCGGTGTCGCTTCGGGGATCGAGAGGCGCACGACGTCCTCGAGCCACGCGAGCCAGCGCCGTGCGTCGTCGGGCCGCACCGCGCCGGTGAGCCGCTCCTCCACCATCTCGAACGCGCGGCGTCGCAGCGCCCCGCGTTGCTCGTCGCGGTCGAGGTGCTCGTCCACGTAGGCGCGCAGCGCTGCCCGCTCGGTGCGCGACAGCGTGCCGTCGTGGAAGCTCTCGGCGAGCACCTCGTCCATGGTGCGCGCCTGGCTCATCAGAAGCGGAAGGTCTGATCGAGGACGCCGACGAAGTCGATCTCACACGTGCCCTCGCCCGACTTGGTGAAGCGGATCGCGTCGATCGAGCTCAGCGAGAACCCCGAGCTCCCCAGCGTCACGGCGTTGGGTCGTGGATCGCTCCACTGGAGGAGGCTGTTCACCATCGGGTCGTACGCCACGATCTCGCCGGTGTCGGAGCGCGTGCCGCTGACCTCCATCGAGAGCGACGAGGCGAGGTCGCAGCGCGCGATCACGTCGATCACGACGGTCGTGTCGTTCGAGCCGAAGTCGAGCGACAGCGCGGGATCCACGCCGATCACGATGCCGTTGCCGGTGAGCGCGAGGCCGTGCTCGCCGGGCAGCGACTCGCGCCACACGGCGCCCTCGGCGGGGCCCGCGAGGCGCGACCAGCCGCACGGTGCGCCTTCACAGAGCGGTCCCTCGAAGTCGTCCGACCAGACGTACTCGGACCGGCCGGGCTCGCACGCGCCGAGCGCGAGCGCGCCGATCGCGAGGCCCGTCGAGATCCCGCGCGCTGTGCGGGCCGTGCGCGTGGCGCTCACGTCTTCACCTCGAGGCCGAGGCCCACCATCGGTCCACCGAGATCGATGTCGCTGCCGAAGCGGTCGAAGTCGTTCCACGGGAAGTAGTCCCACACACCACGGATGAAGAGGTGGAAGCCGCGCGCGATGCGGAAGCCGAACTGCAGGCCCGCGTGCAGGCGCGGGGTGACGCCCACGAGCGTGGTGCTGTGCACCGAGAGCGAGGCGATGCCGATGCCGCCGCCGAGCGTCAGCCCGAGGTCGATGATCGGACCGAGGTGCACGTGCCCGTAGGCGATCGCCATCGCGTCGATGCCCGACGACATCGCGAAGTCGCCATCGCGCCTCAGCCAGCCGCGGCCGCGCGCGCCCACACGCCCGCCGACCTGGAGCCACCGCGTGAGCGCGTACGTGATGGATCCGTCCATCAGCACGGTGGGCGAGCTCGCGCCGTAGGCGTGCGACTGGATCGCGAGGTCGTACGAGCTCTGCATGACGACGCCGATGCTCGCGAAGAACGAGAGCGACACCGGCAGATCGGGGTCGACGGCGTCGGGCTGTCCCACGCGTCGCATCGCCATGGGCTCGCTCTGCTGCACTGCTGCGCGCGAGCCGAAGGCGGGACCCGATCGCGCGCTCGGATCGAGCTCACCGCCGGGGCCATCGGCGGGCGTCGTGGGCAGGGTCGGCGCGACGTCTGCAGGAGGACCCGCCTCCAAGCCATCGGCCTCCGAAGGCTCGGCCACCGACGTCGCGGCCTCGGCGGTCGCGGGCTCGGCCGGTGCGGGCTCGGTCGGTGCGGGCTCGGTCGGTGCGGGCTCGGCGGTCG
>JAFLCL010000302.1 GCA_017303575.1 Deltaproteobacteria bacterium | reverse complement strand
ACCACGAGCGGGCCGCGCGAGCCGCGGGTCAGCGCTGCCGACGAGGCGCGCGCACGATCCCTCTCCGCGAGCGGACAGGGCGCGCTCCAGCGCGGCGACTTCGCGAACGCGATCGCGACGCTCCAGGAGGTGCAGCGCATCGCGGGACGAGGCTCCGCGCCCGCGCGTGAGCTCCGCACCGCGATCAGCACCCGCGGCAGCCGTGAGATCGGCAGCCAGCTCGCGCGCGGCAACTGCCCCGCGGCGCAGAACCTCTTCCGCCAGCTCCGCACCGCCGGCGCCGAGCGCGAGGCCCGCGGTCAGTTCAGCGATCCTCGCTGGTGCCCCGCGCCCTAGGAGCCCGCGCCTCGGGTCGCGCGAATCCCCCGCTTCGGAAGCGTCCCTTCGCGTCGTGAATCGAGGGGTTCTCGCTCCCTGAGAACGCGAGAAGCCCCGGCGCCGTCAGGCTCCGGGGCTTCGTCGTGTCACCGTGACGAGCTCACTCGTCGTCGGCGAACAGGATCGCGCAGTTCTTTCGATCGGCCGCCCTCATGCGGCTGCAGAGCTCCACCAGATCCTCGTCCGCATCGACGACGGCGCCTTCGGCCGCCTTGCCTTCGTCGTCGTACTTGCACTCGTCCAGGGCCACCCAGCGGCCTCGGTACTCCTTGCACTGACAGATCTCGCACCAAGCCATCCGGGAATCATCGGGCTCCCCGCTGTGTCGTGCGGAGGCGCCGTCTGGTGGCTCCGGATCTTGGGCGCTGCCGCCCTGCTTGAGTGACTCCGCGATCTGTCGAGCCGACCACGTCGAGAGAAGACCCATTCGGAACCGCGACTCCTTTTCCTGCCGTACTTCGCTGCTGATCCACCACGAACGTCTCCCCACGAACCAGGTCTCACACCCGGGACTCGCTCTGAATGGCCCGGGACTGGCTCTGCATGGGGAGTTGTCAGGTCGTTCGGGGTACGTCCTCTCCGGGCAGGCTCACCAGACTCGGCCAACGCTGGCTCGAGGTTGTTGAGCGAAGAGGGCGGGAGCTCTCACGAAAGAACCACGGAACCAAGCAACGCGGCCGAGTGTCCCGCGCCCCACGGGACAGTGCAAGCGCTCAGGCGCTACCGACGGGTGGGGATGGGGCGCTCAGGTCCCGTCCCCAGGACGCCGCTTCCGGTCCGCGACGCAGGCGCGCTGCCCTGACCGAGGACGATCGCCGCGAGCTGAACCGCGAACTTCTCGGGCGAGAAGAAGGACGGCCGCTCGAGGCCGAGGCGCGCCGAGAGGTGGGCGGCCAGATCGTCGAAGAGCTCGTGCCGCACGCCGAGGGGCAGCTGCTCTCTCCGCAGGCACAGCGCGATGAGGACCTCGCGCTCGGGCGGGGTGATGCGCCGCGCGGCCAAGAGCACCGCAGGGTCGGACGCGAACGTGTTGTGGCGCTCGGACGGGGGCAGGAACGACGCGGGGCGGGGTGTGCGCCGCTCGTGCACGACCACGGTACCGGCCGCGAGATCCCCCAGTCGACGAGACCGCGGATCGAGCAGCGCCGTGACGCCGCCCACCGCGTAGAGCATCGGGAGGAAGTCCACCGCGCGCACGAGGTTGCGGATCGCCGCCTCGAGGAACGTGATGCGGAGGCCCCGGTCGCTCACCGTGCGCAGGCCGAGGATCGCCTTGCCCAGCGTCTTGCCGTTGAACGCCCACTCGAGCACGGCGCCGTAGCCCCACTGGATCAAGAAGATCAGGACGAAGTGGATCGCGAGCCCGAGCCCGCCGAGGCCCGAGAGGAAGTTCCCCACGAGCAGGCTCACCACGAGGATCAGGCCGACGATCGCGAGGATGTCGATCGACCACGCCATCGCGCGCGTCCCCACCGCAGCGAGCTCGTGCTCGAACGCGACGTTCTCGGGGGTGCGGATGACGAGGTGCTCACGCACGGGCGGCCGGCTCCTCTCGCTCGAGCGATCGGCCCGCGCGCGCGAGCCACGTGAAGAGCGCCGTCCCCACCACCACCGCGAAGATCAGCTTCGCCCAGTACGGCATCAGCGGGGCGTGCATCTGGCTGATCGTCCCCTCGATCAAGCCCGCCAGCACCAGCACCGGCATCCCACCGACGACGAGGCGCACGGCGATCTTCGCCTCGTGCACGAGCGCGTCGCGGCGGCTGCGCCTCCCCGGCCACAAGAGCCCCCGCGCGAGGATCAGACCTGCCGCGCCCGCGATGACGATCTCCGAGATCTCGGGGATCCCGTGAGGGAGGATCCACGCCCAGAAGAACAGACCATGCCCTGCTGCGTGGTACTGCCACGCGAGCGCGCCGAGCGGGACGCCGTTGTAGAACATCAGCGCCGTCGTCCCGATCCCGAACGTGATGCCCATCGCGAACACCAGGAACGAGACCTGGATGTTGTGCGTGAAGAGGAACGACGAGAACGCTGCTGCCTCGTCCGACGCGTGTCCGTCGCTCCGCTCCTCTTCTTGGATGCGCTCGGTCGGCGTGGTCGCCTGGTGCTGCTCGGGCACGAGCACGGCGGAGGCGTTGGGATCGAGGGCCATGCCCGCCGCGCCCACGATGCCGCCGAGGAAGAACAGCGCCGCCGAGAGCGCCACGGCGCGTCGCTCTGCGCGCACCAGCGCGGGGAACTCCTGCGCGAAGAAGCGGAGCACGCCCCAGCCCGAGCCCACGGTGCCCGCGTACACGTGGCGGTAGGCGCGCGCGACGAGGTCGTTCAGGTAGTCCTGGATGGACGCGTCGACGAGCTCGGTGCGCGCGCGCACGAGGTCTGCCGAGACCTGCCGGTAGAGCTTGGCGAACTTCCGCGCGCCTTCGATGCCGAGCGCGCGTGTCCCCGAGCGCTCGACCTGGAAGAGCATCGACTCGAGCTCGTGCCAGTGCTTCTCCCGATCCCGGAGGAAGCGCTCGACGTCGAAGCCCGCGGTCCTCACGCGTGCTCGATCAGAGATCGCCGAGGTCGTCGGAGCCGCCGCCGCTCGAGCCGCTGCCCGAGCCGCCGCCGTACGAGCCACCGCCGCCGCCGGGGCTGTCGAGATCGTCGCCGCTCTCGCCGGGATCCTCGACCTCACCGCCGGACGCGCCGCCGCTGCCGGAGCTGAGGCTCGGACGACGGTTGCGCAGGCGCACCGAGCGCCACGGCCCGCCGCCGGTCTCGTTGTTGTCGTGGCCCCACTCGCCCAGGAGGTAGTACGAGCCGTCCGCCTCGCGCGTGAACTGGAAGTAGCCGCGGCCGCGCGTGACGTTGGGGCGACCGACGACGAGCTCACGACGCTCGGTCCACTCGAAGCGCAGGAGGTTGCCCTGCACGGTGCCCTGGAGGCGCCCGCGTCGCTCGTCGTGCGTGTACTCCGCGACGACCTGCACGCCGGTCTGCACGAGGTGCATCTCGCCGTACTGCGGCGACTGGTACACGCCGGTGAAGGTCTCGCCCGGCGGCATCACGCCGGGGCTCACGTTCGCGCGGCCACCGCCGCCACCACCACAGGCCGCGAGACCGAGGAGCGCGAGGCTCAGCACGAGGAGAACGGGACGAGGGAGCGCGGTCGGGGTCATGGGCGCGACGATAGATCCAACCCACCGCGAGCCGCAACGCGAGACCTACGTCGCGCCGCGAACCCGCCGGATCTCCGCCTGCGTCATCGGCCCTCGCAGGTACGAGATCGCGTGCCGCGGATAGAGCAGTGAGGTCGCCGACCCTTTCGCGTCGCGCATCACGAACCACCGTGGCTTGAGCTTGGTGAGCGTCTTCGCGAGCAGGCTCTTCTTCGTGTGCTCGCCGAGCCCGTCGAGCACCCGCTCGCGATCCGCGTCGGTCGACAGCCGACCGAGGCACCACGTGCCCGCGTTGCTGAGCGCCCGGTAGTCGAGGTCCATCGGGTTCTGCGTGGCGAGCACCACGCCGACTCCGTAGGCGCGCGCCTGCTTCATCAGCGACACGAGCGGCTTCTTCGTCGGAGGGCTCGCGGGATGGGGCGGGAGGTAGCCGTACACCTCGTCGAACACCACGAGCGCGCGCAGGTGCGACGTGCCCGAGAGCGTGCGCACCCAGCCGAGCACCTCGTCGAGGAGCACGCCGAGCACGAGCATGCGCTCGTCGTCGTCGAGGTGCGCGACGCTGACGATCGTCGCCGGCGTCTTGCCATCCTTCGTCTCCATCCACGCCGCGACGTCGACGCTCTCTGCCCTGCCCGCCACGCGAGGAACGTGGGCGTGGCGACGACGACGTTGGGTGACCTCTACCCAACGTGCCGTTCATGAGACGCGACGATCGTGTGTGTACCGCGCGTCACGACGATCTTCGTTGACGTGCAGGTTGCGGCCGACGCAACGTCCCCTCGTCGTCGATGATCGACCCTTCGGTCGACGCTCCTCACGGCGGCGGGGCTCCTCGGTTCACGAGTGCGAGGTGGTGCGGTGGCACAGGACGTTCTGTGGCGTGCTTCGATCGATGGCGACAGATCGACCTCCGGCGATCGACGCCGCACGCGTCAGTTCGGTCGCCGGTGGGAGAAGCGTTCTGCACGGCCCGTTGCTCGACAGCGTCCGACTGCGCCGCGGGCGAGCGCTGCGCCGAGGTCGAAGGAACGCGCGTCTGCGCTCCGCCGGCTCCGTCGTGCCGGGCTCAACCCGGAGGGCCAGCTAGTTCATGGATCGTGTGCGCTTTCGCGATCGTTGCAGTCACCCTGCGACGGCGCCTGGAGACATGAGATGACGTGGATACGAGGATGGACGCTCGGAGTCAGCTTGCTGGTCACCCTGTGGGTATCCGGCTGTCCGAGCAGCAACTGTGCGAGTGAGGGGTCGTGCGCGTCCGGCGCGCCCTGCACCAACAGCTCGGAGTGCGTGGACCGCTTGTGCGCTCCCCTGACTTCCGGCGGCGGCTCCGTTTGCCTGGCACCGTGCGGTCCTGCGGAACCGTGCCCTTCAGGCCAGATGTGCAGCGCCATCGGCTCGGGCTCGTTCTGCGAGTCGACCACCTCGACTGGACGCGACGCCGGTGCAGATGCGCCCGTCGCTCCGGACGCCGGTCCCGTGGACGCCGACAGCGACGGCGTGCCGTCTGCGATGGACTGCGACGACTCGAACCCGAGCGTGGGAGCCACGAGCGAGCGAGCGTGCGAGTCCATGTGCGGCCCGGGGGTGGAGCAATGCACGGCAGGAGCGTGGGCTGCCTGTTCGACGCCCACGGACTGCACGTGCACGATGGACGGCGCCACACGCGCTGCAGCGTGCGGCAACTGCGGCAATGAGATGCAGACGTGTACAAGCGGCCTCTGGACGGCCACGAGCTCCTGTCTCGATCAAGGTTGCATGCCTGGCACCGTGGAGGTCGAAGACAAGGGCTTCTGCTTCATCCGGGAGCGCATCTGCAACTCGATGTGTGAGTGGAGCGATTGGACCGTCACACACCCTTTCGGTGACTGCGACCCGCCGGGAGGGTGTTACGACGGGATGCGGTGCGACTCGGAGTGTCGAATCGTCGCGGGAGCGAGCTGCTAGATCGCGTCAGGGAGGAGCGCTTCGCGCGAGGGTCACTCCAGGGCACTCCAACCCTGCTGAAAGATTGAAGTTCTGAGGGGCAATTGACGTGATGCCATTTCTCCAGGGAATTCGCGGCGTCGAGTCGGCGCCTCCGGGAGAAGACCGGTACGACAGGCCTCGACAAGGCTCGCTGTCGCGGGCGACAGTGAGGAGGCCGTGAACGAGGTCGAGCGCATCGACGACGCGTGGAGCTTCTACGAGCGCTCGCTCGGGACGCTGACGAGCGGCGTGGACGAGGACGCGGAGATGCCTCGACCCTCTGCGCTTCACCTGCCGCCGGTGGGTGTCAGACCTCTGCGTCAAGGGGAGCGACAGCTCCGAGGATCTCGATGAATCGAACAAGAACACTCGCCCAAACGCTCTGGTTCGCCGCCCTGCTCACGGCATGCGGAAGCGGGGTCGAGCCCGGCGACTCCGGACTGTCGATGCACCGGGGGGTGGTGTCAGACCTCTGCGTAGCAGCCCTCGCTCGGCGGGCGCGGAGGACTCGATGAGTCGCAATCAGTGGATGGTCATGAGCTTGCTGCTCGCCCTCGGCGGGTGCGGCAACGGAACGAGCGATGACGCGGGTGTCGACGCAGTCATCTCGGGAGATGACACGGGGCCGGGGCCGGACACCGGAGTGCCCGTCGATGCGCACGTCGCGCCGGACGCCGCCGGGGTTGCCGAGAGGTGCACGACGGTGGGCGAGACGCGTGTCGGTCCGTGCGGGCGAATGTGCGGGCAGGCATCCCAGCGCTGTACGGAAGCGCTCGTCTGGGAGAACACCAGCGCATGTCTTATGGAGGGGGAGTGTCCGCGCGGAACTTCCGAGATGCGGCCGATGGGCATGTGCGGGGAGGAGACGCGCCTTTGCCAGAACGACTGCAGCTGGACGGCTTGGGAAACCAGTCGGCCCGAAGGTGGCGAGTGCTCGCCGGGGCAGCTTCGCTTCGTGCGTGATGAGGCTCGCTGCGGCACCGCTCGCGGCAGCTACGAAGTCTGCGGAGACTCCTGCACCTTCGAGCCCGGCAGCGGTACGTGCACGGACGGGTGCGGGGACACGGCGCGGACGACCCCCGAGTGGGCGCGTGAAGTGTGTGTTCCGGCCGGCTCCTTCATACGCGGCTACGACATCCCCGGAGCGACCGATGTCGCATTCGCCCCAGAGCGCGAGATCTATCTCTCGGCCTATTACATCGATGCGTACCCTGTGACGAACGGGCGCTACCGCGCGTGCGCCGATGCGCCCGGTGACCCCCCGGCATGCGACCCGATACCCTTCTTCAGTCGTGAAGACTACCCGATGGAGCCTATCGACAGTTATCGTGCCGGCCTCTTCTGCTCTTGGGACCGCGGCCGACGACTTCCGACGGAGGCTCAGTGGGAAAAAGCAGCTCGCGGACCAAGTCCGCGCCGAAACCTCCACCCGTGGGATGTTGCCCCCGACTGTGACGACTACTTCAGTGTCGACTGTGGCTACTCGGACCCGAGCGCCATGTTCGCCAACGATGACTCCATCTCGGCTCTCCCGATTACGAGAAGCTTCTACGGAACCTTCATGCAGTTCGGGGCCGGTCGCGAGTGGACACGCGACTACTTCTCCAGAACCTACTATTCTACTACCGAATCCACCGTTGCAGACCCTACAGGACCGTCAACCGGAACCGCTCAAACAGTGCGGGGAACTGACCCCCGAGCGAGCCTTGACGAGCTCATGGTTGTTCGAGGACCCGGTGCGGACGGGGCTTTCAACTACAGGTGCGCGCGAAGCGTAGAGGTGACCCCGTGAAGTCTTCTACCGGGACTGTGGCGCTGACTGCCGGTGGGGGCCGGGGGTGGTGTCAGACCTCTGCGGAAATGGTCTCGTGACTCGGGCGATGTGCAGAGTTGGAGCGTCCGCGAGTCGTGATGTTTCGAGGTCCTTCGTGCCTCAGCGGAGCTCGCAGTCGTCGCGAGCGAGCGTGTGAGTCGATCGCGCGACGGAAGCGCCTTTGGCCCGCTCGACCTCGTGGTCGGCGGGCATACGTCTCCCGTCGCGCGTCGCGACGGGGCTCGATTTCAGGACCGGCTGAGGGTCTAAGTCATCACTGGCGCCCTCGCGATCCAAGGCGGTCGCGTTCCCGCCGGGAACGCGCACAGCACGCCTGTCTCTCGGAACCTCGCCGATGCGACTCGATAAGCAGCCAGCATCGCCGAATAGGCGCGACGATAGGCCTTCTGGTCGTCCTCGGTTGCGTGCGCCCACGGCTTGGGGCTGTGCTCGACGTCCGCGGGTCGGCTGAACGGATCGATTCGTGTGTAGTGCGAGCCCTTCGGCAGTCGACGATGCCGACGATTCACAGCCTCCTGTCGCTCCACGTCACGCACGCTCTTCTCATGTGTCCGACGCGCCGCGCGAAGCTCGAGCTCCGAGAGTTCTCGCCAGAGGCCCGGCATGGACACTGGCACTGAGACTCTCGCTGTGTAGTCCGCGATGGTCTCCGGACGTGCGCCCGACGCGTGCCACGCCTCTTCATCGAGGTAGGCGAGATCGACACTGGCCTTGCCGTCGCACACCGCGCGAAAGCTCGAGAGCCCGGGCCACTCTCCCACACGCTCGACGAGGCCGTGGTGCACGGGCTGCGTGTGCGTGTACGTCATGCGCCGCGCGACGTGGAGGTCGTCGAGGATCGCGAGGATGCGCGGCCGCCCACGGAGTCGATTCGAGGTCAGTCGACGATGCGCAGAGGTCGACCGCGGACACGGTAGACCGAGAAGTCACGACGGTCGTACGTCCAGATGCGCGTGATCCGTGCAGCGGTCGCCAGCTGCACGAGCACGGCGTCTGCGTAGTCCGTCGGGAGGTCGGCGTAGCGAAGTGTCAGCGCACGGACGCTGGCTCGCTCGCCCGGGGCGAGGGCACGGACTTCGATGTCCGCAGCGTCGAGCCAAAGCAGCATCTGCGCGCGTCGGTCCGGTCGGTAGAGCAGGTAGGAAGCCTCCGTCACGACCGCCTCACACGTCACGAGGCGCGTCGTCCCCAGCGCCGCCGCGCGGCTTCGAGCGCGTGCGTTGTTTCGGTCGTCGGGGGCGAAGAGCGCGACGAGCGGGCCGGTGTCGAGTAGCACGACGTCGCGGGCCGCTTCCTCCTCGCGCGACCGACGGCTCCTCACTTGGATCGCCGGCGCTTGGTGCGTGGCGCGGCAGTCGAGCTCGTGCGCGTTGGCTGCGGTCGAGCGCTCTTTCCGAGCCCGGCCCGCAGGTACGCCTCCGCGCGCTCCGACAGATCGGGGATCCCGAGCCCCTCTGGGCTCGCTCCAAGGATCGCGTCGAGCGCAGCGACGCGATCGAGCTTGCGCTCCACGCCGGCCTGCCGGCTCACGTACTCGGCGAGGGCCTCGCGAACGAGCTCGGACTTGGTGATGCCCTTCGCGTCGGCCAGGCGTTCCACGTCCGCGATGATCTCGGGAGAGAGTCGGTACGAAGTGGTCTCCACGGCTCGAGCGTATTGCGCGCGGCAACACATCGCAATACGGGCGGTCCGCGGCGACCCCAGGCACGGGCGCGTGATCGTCCGATCGGGTCGGAGCGCCGAGCTCGGGGCGAGGCGGGCTTGTGATCGTCGCGCTTCTCGTCGAACATGCTCGGCATGAGCGGAAGGCCCTCCGCGACGAGCCTCGAGCCGGGCTCGATGATCGACGGTCGCTACCGGGTGCTCCGCGAGCTCGGGCGCGGCGGCATGGGCGCTGTCTTCCTCGCGGAGGACGTGGGCCTCGAGCGCACCGTCGCGATCAAGCTCGCGCGCACCGAGCTGCCGTGGGCCCTCGCCCGCTTTCGCCGTGAGGCAGCCGCGCTCGCTGGCATCCGCAACGAGCACGTCGTGCAGGTGCACGCGTTCGGGGAGCACGACGAGCAGCCGTTCTTCGTCATGGAGTACGTCGACGGCGAGGACCTCGCGTCCATCGTGGACATGTACCGGCGGGCGTACGCCGAGACCCCGCTCTACCGCGCGATCGAGATCATCGCAGACGCCGCGCGCGGGCTCGCGGCCGTGCACGCGTCGGGCGTGCTCCACGCGGACATCAAGGCCGAGAACATCGTCATCGAGCGGGGCTCGGGGCGCGCGGTGCTGGTGGACTTCGGGCTCGCACACGACGCGCGTCGCGAGCTCGGACGAGGCGCGGGCGTCAACCCCGAAGAGCCGATGCTCGGCACGCCCGAGTACGTCGCGCCCGAGCTCTACTGGGGCGAGGACGCGCGTCCCACGGCGCAGTCCGACATCTATGCGCTCGCGGTGGTCGCGCACGAGCTGATGACGGGCGTCGTGCCCTTCGACGCGCCCGAGGCGCTGCGGGTGCTCGAGCTCCACCGCGACGCGCCCCTGCCTCCGCCCTCGAAGCTGCGCGCCGCGCTCGCGCCGCTCGAC
>JAFLCL010000301.1 GCA_017303575.1 Deltaproteobacteria bacterium | reverse complement strand
GCTGGGCGATGCTCGCGCGTGGTGTGCTCGAGCTCTCCCAGGCCGACGCAGCGGCGCGCGGCATCGTCGAGGGCGGATGGCGCACGGCGCCGATGGGCGTGCTCTGTCGCTCCCTGGCTGGGGACGCAGCGTCTCGCGAGGCTGCACGTACGAGCAGCACGCTCCGCGAAGGCGCGGCGCTCCTGCACGGCTCGCGTCGCCACGGCCTCCAGACCCTCGCCTGCGCTGGCCTCGCTGGCGATCAGGCCCTCGAGAGCGAGGCGCGCGCGCAGGTGTCGACCGACACGCAGCGGCGTGCGTTCGAGCTCAGCGTCGCGCTGGCGCCATGGTCGCGCTACGCCGAGCTGCGCGATCTGCTGCCCTGAGCGGCCCGTCGCACGAGAGGACGGCCCGAGTGGCGAGTGGCGATCTCGACGCTCCGAAGGGCCGGTGATAGTTTCCGCGGGCATTCGGCGTGGAGCAGAGTTTCGCTCCCATCGAGGTCCTCGGCTCGGAAGGATCGACCCTCGACGAGACCGCCGGCTGCAAAGCCCGCTTCTCCTATGGCCAGCCAGCTGCACGGCGCCGCGCGGTTCACGGACATCGTCGAGACGGTGCGTGGCTACCAGCCTCACGCAGATTTCGACCTGATCCACCGCGCGTACGCGTTCGCGCACTCCAAGCACGAGGGTCAGACCCGGAAGTCGGGCGAGCCCTACATCACGCACCCCGTCGCCGTCGCGAAGGTCATCGCCGAGATGCGCCTCGATGCCTCGAGCGTGTGCGCGGCGCTGCTCCACGACGTGGTGGAGGACTGCAACGTCTCGGACGAGGAGATGGCCAAGCGCTTCGGCGGCGAGATCGGCTTCCTCGTCGACGGCGTCACCAAGCTCGGTCGCGTCAACTTCACCTCGAAGGAAGACCAGCAGGCGGAGAGCTTCCGCAAGATGCTCGTCGCGATGGCGCGCGACATCCGCGTGCTGCTCGTGAAGCTCGCCGACCGTCTCGACAACATGCGGACGCTCGACCACATGAAGGCCGAGTCGCAGGTCCGCATCGCGCAAGAGACGATGGACATCTACGCGCCGCTCGCGGGGCGCCTCGGCATCAACTGGCTCAAGAGCGAGCTCGAAGACCTCTCCTTCAAGTACCTCTATCCCGAGCAGTGGGCCGACCTCGTCCAGAAGACGAAGAAGGTCCAGCGAGACCACGAGCGCTACATCTCGGACGTCGTGAAGCGTCTGCAGAAGATGCTGATCGAGCGCAGCTTCCCCGCCGACGTCTCCGGCCGCCTCAAGCACCTCTACTCGATCTACCGGAAGATCCGGCAGACGAACGTGGACTTCGAGCAGATCCACGACGTGATCGCGTTCCGGGTGCTCGTCGAGAACGTGAGCGACTGCTACGCGGCGCTCGGCGTGATCCACTCGCAGTGGACGCCGATCCCCGGCCGCTTCAAGGACTACATCGCGCTGCCGAAGCCGAACATGTACCAGTCGCTCCACACGACGGTCATCGGCCCCGGGCAGCGACGCATCGAGGTGCAGATCCGCACCCACGAGATGCACCGCACCGCCGAGGACGGCATCGCAGCGCACTGGACCTACAAGGAGAAGGGCTCGGGCGGCCTCGACGCGAAGGACGCCGCGCGCTTCGCGTGGCTGCGTCAGCTGATGGAGTTCCAGCAGGAGGTCTCGGACCCCGCGGAGTTCCTCGACTCGGTGAAGGTCGATCTCTTCGCGGACGAGGTCTACGTCTTCACGCCGAAGGGCCAGCTCAAGGTCTTCCCGCGCGGCGCGACGCCGATCGACTTCGCCTACACGATCCACTCCGAGGTCGGTGAGCACTGCACGGGCGCGCGCGTGAACGGCGCGATCCAGCCGCTCCGCTACCAGCTGCGCAACGGCGACACGGTCGAGATCCTGACGACGCCGCAGCAGCACCCGACCAAGGACTGGCTCGACTTCGTGGCCACCGGCCGCGCGCGCTCGAAGATCCGCGCGTACGTGCGCGCCGAGGAGCGCAAGCGCTCGATCAAGCTCGGGCGCGATCTGATCGAGCGCGCCTTCCACAAGAAGGACATGAGCTTCGCGCGCTTCGTGAAGGGCGGCGACGTCGAGAAGGTCGCGCGCACGCTCAAGTTCGCGAACGCCGAGGAGCTCTTCTCGGGCGTGGGCTTCGGCAAGGTCGAGCCGCAAGAGGTGTTCGAGGCCGCGATGGCGGCCGAGGGCGCGCCCACGCAGCTCAAGCCGACGTTGTTCGAGAAGGCGACGCGCGCGGTCACCGACACGGTCGGCTCGACGGGCGGCGGCATCGCGATCGACGACGTGGACGATCTCGTGATCCGCTTCGCGCAGTGCTGTAGCCCGCTGCCTGGCGATCCGATCACGGGCTGGATCACGCGAGGCCGCGGCGTGACGGTGCACCGTCGGGGCTGCCCGCGCGCGATGGAGCTCGACCCGGAGCGCCGCATCGACGTGACGTGGTCCGAGCGCGTGAAGGCCGCGCGCCCGGTGTCGTTGAAGATCATCACGACGGACAAGCCCGGCATCCTCTCGAACGTGAGCGCAGCGTTCACCGAGGCGGGCGTGAACATCCAAGAAGCGAACTGCCGCGTCGGCACCGACGGCACCGCGGTGAACCTCTTCCACTTCCAGGTGAACGAGGCCGCGAAGCTCCAGCTCTTGATGCGCAAGATCCAGAGCCTCGACGGAGTCTTCTCCGTCGAGCGCACCTGACCTACGAGCCAACCTCCCGCGCCAGGGCACGCAGTGCCCGAGCCCGCGCCAGGAGCGCAGCGACGAGCCAGGACCGCAGGTCCGCGCCCGTTCTGCCTCACCCCGCGCCAGGGCACGCAGTGCCCGAGCCCGCGCCAGGAGCGCAGCGACGAGCCAGGACCGCAGGTCCGCGCCCGTTCTGCCTCACCCCGCGATTGGCCTCGGAACTGTCGTGTCGAACACGGGACTCACGACCAGCTCCTCGCCTCGCACGAGGACGACCGCCTCGGGTCCGTCGGGCGCGAGCTGGATGGAGGAGATCGCGATGCGAGGACGATCCTCGGACCACGAGGGATCGAGCAACTCGCCCACGGGATCGAACACCCCGTCGCCGGACAGCGTCCGCGGCAGTCCCCACGCCTCGAGCGCACGCACCTTCTCGTCGGCGTCCTCGACGCCACGGACGACGAGGGTGGCGGGTGGAAAACAGTCCTCCCACTCCGCCGTGCGCATCGAGCGCGGCCTGGATGCCGTCGACGCCGAAGATCGTGATCCGATGATCGAGAGAGGGATCGCCATCGCACTGGGTGACGAGATCGACCGCGTGATTCTGACCGTCCTCGATCGTGCGTGAGTCTTCGAGCGAGACGGTCAGCGAAGTGACGCGACCCCTCGAGGTCGTCAGCGCGTAGCGTCGCCGCAACGGTTCCATCCTGAACGAGCGTGGCTCGGGGCGAGGACGACGTGCGGTATCCTCGGCGCATGGACCTGCACGGCCTCCTCAAGCTCATCGTGCGGGACGTCGCGGGCAAGCTGGGGGCGAGCCTCGGCGAGCCGAGCGACTCGACGAAGGACGCGCGCGCTTGCGCCATCGCCGACATCGTCGCGCTCGCGGCGCTCGCGGATGGACAGGTCACGCGCGAGGAGCTGAAGGTGCTCCAGCGCACCACCGTGGGCGAGGACGAGCAGGCAGTCGTCGCCTCGGAGCGGCTCTACCGGATCGACGCGAGCGCCGAGGACCTGCGGAGCCCGGCGTGGCTCGCGGTGAAGGTCGGCGATCTCGCGCTCGCGCTCGATCGCGCCGAGCGAAGAGAGACGCTTCGCTTGGTCGCGCACCTCGCGGAGCACGGCGCGCGCCTCGAGAAGCGCGAGCTGCCCGACGGCCGCGTCGCAGGGCTCACAGCGCGCGAGCTCGTCGAGCTCTTCGCGAGCGCGCTCGCCGTGCCCTCGGGCGAGATCGATGGTGTGCTCCGAGAGCCGTCCACCCTCACGTGATCGCAACACTCGTTCACTTTCTTTCCGCGCGCGGCCGCGTCATCACCTCGACATGCAGCTGCTCTACGAGTCCAAGCACGCGCGGCTCGAGATCGACGCGGCCAAGCGGCTGATCCGCTACACCCGCAGCGCGGAGCCGTTCGCGTCGCTCGCCGAGGCGGAGCGCATGTTCCACGAGCTCGGTGCCGCGAACGTGGGCATCGATCGCGGCGAGCTCGCGCTGCTCTCGGACATCCGCCTCGCGCCCGGTCGCAACGACGAGGCGTTCGAGGGCGCCGTCGCGAGCCATCGCCACGAGCTCTTCGGAGGCTTCAAGCGGCGCGCGACGCTGGTGCGCACGCTCGTCGGCAAGCTGCAGGTGCAGCGCCTCAACCGCAGCTCGATCCTGGCCACCGAGGTCTTCGACGACGAGGCCGCGGCGATCGCCTACCTGCTCGCGCCCTGATCCCACACGCCCTGGTCGCACGCGATCGCGATCAGTCGGCGCCCGTGACCGTGACGTCGTTCGATCGCGCGCCGATGCGTCCGTCGAGGTCGTACGCCGCGAGGCGAACGGTGCCGCGCACGCTCGGATCCTGCCCCGGCAGCGAGACCGAGCAGCGACCGCCGCTCGAGAAGAGGACGAGCGCACCTGCACCCCCCGTGTGGAGCGACGCGAGGCTCTGGCGGCTCTGCGTGATGGCCGCGCGGTCGGTGGTGCCGTGCACGGCGAACAACACGACACCTGCGACGCTCGCGGGGAGGGCGTCACCGAGGCGCGCGCTGATCGAGAGGTACGAGTCCGAGCCCCGCGGGCCCGGGAAGCTCTGCTCCGTGCGCGTGACCGACACGAGCCGCGGCGCCGCCGGTCCGTTGCCGCGCGCCGGCTGCGCGCCGAACGAGACCTCTTCGGAGTGCGTCGCGGTGACCACCCGCCATCGTCCCGGCGCCGGCGTGCTCGCGGGCACGAGGCGCGCGACCGACGGACCGATCGCCTCCACGCGCAAGGCGATGTCGGGCTGTCCTTCACGCGCGAGGTGCGCGGTGACGGCGATCGCGCTCTCGGCCGAGTACGGCGCCGGGCCCGGTCCGATCGCGCGACGAGGATCGGTCCCGACCTCGACGAGCACGCCCTGATCGCTCGGGATGACGTGCGTCACGTCCGCCGCGATCCGCACCCAGAGAGAGGGCATCGCACACGCACCGGCCAACGCGATCGGGGCTGCCGTGATCGCGGCGAGTCCGAGAGCGGCGAGCGTGAGCGCGAGCGTCGTGAGTGAGCGCAAGAGATCCTCCGTGCGCCGAGCGTACGCGCGGCCCGGATCGTAGGCGAGCCGTGCCCAGTCGCGCTTCGGGCTGCGCCGAGCCACGAGCCGATGCCGGGCTCGGGACACGGATGTTCCGCACACACCGACCTCGAAGCGCGCCCCCACGTTCAAGAATCGCCTCGCTCGCCCGATCGACATCGTGGTTGCCCGCGGTGCGCTCAGCGCGACGGGTCACACCCGGCCCGTGGGCCAGAAGGACGGTAGACGATGTCGAGCAAGGACGTGAGAGTCGGACGGGGCCTCGCGCTGGTCGCGGCGGCGTGGATCGCCGGATGTATCGGGGCATGTAGTGGCGGAGTGCCGCCCGTCAGTCTCGTCGACGACGACGCGGGCGCGCTCCCGGACGTGCAGGTGGTCGAGCCCGAGGTCGACGCCGGAACGCTGCGCGAGTGCCCGACCGGGTGTTTCGTCGATGGCGTGTGCTTTCGCACCGGCGCGGCCAACCCTGCCAATCCTTGTGAGATCTGCCGCCCGAGCGTCAGCCACACAGCCTTCGCAGACAACGACGGCGCGAGCTGCGATGACGGTGCGTTCTGCACCACCGGTGACGTGTGCTCGTCCGGCGTCTGCGTCGGCGGCGCTGCGCGCTCTTGCGACGACGGTGTCGCCTGCACCTCCGCCGACCTCTGCAACGAAGCGATCGATGCATGCGAGCCCGGAGCGTCCACGTGCGCAGGCAGCACCGTGTGCGACCTCGAGAGCGGCGAGTGCGCGAGCTCCTGCGCGGGCTGCGCGATCGACGGCGTCTGTTACGCCGACGGCGACCGCAACCCCAGCAACGAGTGCGAGCTCTGCGCGGTCGTGCGCTCGGTGAGCAGCTGGAGCGCGTACGACGGCGCGAGCTGCGACGACGGCGAGTTCTGCACGGTCGGCGACAGCTGCCGCGCGAGCGCATGTCGCGGCACCGCACGCAGCTGCGACGACGGTGTGTCGTGCGATGGCGTCGAGACGTGCGACGAAGCGAGCAACGCATGCGTGCCCTCGGCCACCACGTGCGCACCCGGGACGTTCTGCGCGCCCGAGACGGACAGCTGCGTCGAGGAGTGCGCGGGCTGCGCGATCGGTGGCGGCTGCTTCGCCGCCGGCGACGCAAACCCTGCGAATTCCTGCGAGATCTGCGACCCCTCGGTGTCGCGAGCGATGTGGAGCACGCGCGACGGCGGCACCTGCGACGACGGCTCGTTCTGCACGCTGAACGACGTGTGCTCGGCCGGTCGCTGCGTCGGCGCAGCCCGCAGCTGCGACGACGGCATCGCGTGCACGGGTGTGGAGTCCTGCAACGAGGCCACCGACAGCTGCGAGCCCGGCACCGACGCCTGCGTGGCTGGCACCTTCTGCAGCGCGGCGACCGACAGCTGCGTGAGCTCGTGCGCCGGTTGTTCCATCGGCGGCGTCTGCTTCGCCGACGGAACCGAGAACCCGCTCAACGGGTGCGAGATCTGCGACGTCGCGCAGTCTGCGGCGGGCTGGAGCGCCAACGACGGCGCGCTCTGCGAGGACGGCTCGTTCTGCACGGTGGGTGACAGCTGCCTCGCGCGGGCCTGCATCGGTGGCGGCGCGCGCACGTGCGGCGACGGCGTGGCGTGCAACGGCGAAGAGAGCTGCGACGAGGGCGCGGACGCATGCGCTCCCGGTGAATCGAGCTGCGCGGTGGACGCCGAGTGCGACGTCGCGACGGACACCTGCGAGTCGTGTACGGGCTGCGAGATCGACGGCGTCTGCCACGCCGACGGCACGGTCAATCCGTCCAACCCGTGTGAGATCTGCGACATCGCGTCCGACGCGGCGGACTGGACCGCGAACGACGGAATCGCTTGCGAAGACGGCAACGCATGCACGTCTGGAGACACTTGCTCCGCAGGGCGCTGCGGCGGTGCAGCGGTGGTCTGCGACGATGGCGTGGACTGCAATGGCGCCGAGGTGTGTGACGCGTTCCGAAGGGGCTGCGTCGCGGGCACGCCGACCTGCGGCAGTCACGGCGTGTGCGACGTCGTGACCGACACCTGCACGAGCACGTGCGCGGGCTGTGTGGTCGACGACGTGTGTTACGCGGTGGGCGCGGCGAACCCGGCCAACCCCTGCGAGGTGTGCGACGCCGCCGGTGACACGGCGTGGTCTGCAGACTTCGGTGCGAGCTGCGACGACGGATCGGCCTGCACGACGGGCGATGCGTGTGGCGTGGCGGGCTGCACGGGCACGGCGCTCGACTGCTCGGACGGCATCTCGTGCAACGGTGCCGAGAGCTGCGACGGAACGACGGGCGCATGCGTGCCCGGCACCCCCACGTGCCCCTTCGGTGAGTCGTGCGAGACGAGCACCGACAGCTGCTCGTCCTCGTGCAGCGGCTGCACGATCGGCGGCCTCTGCTTCGCGGACGGTGCAGTGAACCCAGCCAACGCGTGCCAGGTCTGCGACGCCACCTCGCCCAGGGTGTGGAGCGCGGGCGTGGTGTGCGACGACGGCGTCGCCTGCAACGGCACCGAGACCTGCAACCCGACGTCGGGCGCGTGTGCCGCGGGAGCACCGACCTGCGACGTGGGCTTCTCGTGCGACGTCGGAACGGACAGTTGCACGTGCGGCGGCTGCCTCATCGACGGCGCTTGCTACGCCGTCGGCGCGAGCAACCCGTCGGTGAGCTGCCAGGTGTGCGCCGTCGCGGGCGACGCGGCCTGGTCGGAGGCAGCGGACGGCACGAGCTGCAGCGACGGCAGCGGGTGCACCAGCGGCGATGCCTGCGCGGCCGGTGTCTGCATCGGAGCCGACGCCTGCCTCGCCGGCGAGATCTGCGATCTCTTCACGCGGATGTGCGTTCCCGGCTGACCTCGGTGACCGCGCGAGCTGAACGCGGGTAGGCGGGGGACTCACCACCTCGAGCCCGGAGCGATCCACCTCGCTCCGGGCTCGCGCCTTGGTCGGTCACGCGTCTCGAGCGAACATGCGATCGTCGGGTCGTCACTGCGCCGCGATCGGGGGCCCGCGACGTACGTAGATCACGGCGCCATCGACGACCGACTCCTCGACGTAGTCGCGCTCGATGAGGGCCTCTAGCTCCGGGAAGTGCGCGAGGTCGAAGCGCGCCCAGTGGTTCAGATCGGCCGGTGCGGTGTCGACGATGTGGCGAGGCCGGCTCGCCTCGAGGTCCTCCAACAGGGCACGTCGATGCGCGTCGTTGATGCGCGAGCTCGTGTCGAGGCGCCCATCGAGCACGGCGTCGTTGCCAGCGAGGTAGCCCGAGAGCGTGTCGATCGGGACGACGAAACGCGACGCGGGCAGCGCGTCGGCGAAGACGTAGATCATCGGCGCGTACCCCCACACGAAGAGGCCTCGATCGCTCTCGCTCGAGTGCGCATCCACGGAAGTGCCGATCCGCGCGTAGGCCAGCCGGCTGACGTCGGCGATCTGTCGAGCCGGGTCGTGCACGACGAGGCTGACCACCGTCTCGATCACGAGGCAGATCACCGCGAACGAGGCGATCGCGACGTGACGTCGATCGAGCTGCGCGCGACCCAGGAAGGGCCCCGCCGCCAGCGACAGCGCGAAGAGCCCGGGGACGAAGTAGTGGCCGAACAGTCGCAGGCCGAGCAGGCCAGGCAGGAGCGTCGCGACGGCGAAGAGCCCCCACATCACGGAGTCACGCTGCGCGAGGCTTCGCGGCCGCTCGGTGCGGCGGCGTTCCTGCCATCCCAGACCCCACGCCGCGAGCAGAGGCAACATCGAAGGGAGGAGCGCCGCGCCGTACCATGCGAGGCGCTCGAGGCGCTCGACGTTGGACATCGGGTTGTCGACGTGACCCGCGTTGTACTGCCAGATCCAGAAGACCGCTTCGGTCGCGCTGTCGCGACGCGCCAAGACGATCAGGATCAGCGCCCACGGCGCGGCGAATCCGGCCGTGAGGGCGGCCACGCCCTTGGCCTTCTGCGCAGCACCGCGCGCGAACCAGAGGACGCCGATTCCATACCCGAGCAAGCACAGCGCCGCGGGCTGCTTGCCCAGCGTCGCGAGGCCCACGAGGGCGCCGGCCGCGAACAGCAGCGCAGCGCGAGAGAAGAACCGCGGTAGCCGCGTGAGCACCAAACTCCACGCGAGCGGGAGCAGCATGACGTGCTCGCAGTGCACGACCTGGCCGTCCGAGGCGAAGAGTGTGGAAGAGGCCACCACGAAGGCGACGCCCGCGGCCAGGCCTGCACGTTCGAAGCGAAAGTACGCGAGCGCAGCGAGCGCGATGGAAGGCACGAGGACGATCGCGCCGAACCAGCGCACCGAGTCGAGGCCGGGGCCGCCGAGCAGCTGAGCCAGCGCGTAGACGGCGTAGACGAGCGGAGGCTTGTTGTCCGCGAAGTCCACGTAGAGGCGATCACCCTCGAGCAGCGTGCGCGCGCCGAGCAGATGCGCGGCCTCGTCGATGTTCAGGAAGCGCTCGTTCAAGAACGCAAAGCGCGTCGCCATCGAAGTTGCCACGAACACCACGAGCACGCGCTCGGACACGGACGTGGTCCGAGTCGGCGTGGCGAGGAACGTGGCAGCTGAGGGCGGGAGTGTGCGCATGCGAAGAGGGCGCACTCGTTCGCTCGAGTGCAGCGGTGCGCACATCGCAGCGCCCGTGCCACCGAGGCCGCGCGCGGCGGCATGGCGCGCGGGCCGTTTGGACGCCGCGGCGCGCGTGGAGGGTGCCTT
>JAFLCL010000300.1 GCA_017303575.1 Deltaproteobacteria bacterium | reverse complement strand
AGCGGGCGCGGTCGGCGCAGGCGTCGCGGGAGCGGCGGGGGCCGGGGCCGCGGGCGGCGTCGATCCGTCGCACGTCAGCACCTCTTGCGTACCGCCTGCGGAGTCAGAGGGGATGTCCTCGACGAGCGGGTCACCCCCGTTCGGGTTCTCGCGACGCACCTGCGAGAGTCGGCCCGTCGTGAACATCTCCCAGCGGTCGGGCTCGCCGTCGTTGTTCTCGTCGTAGCGCGCCTCGGTGATGAGGCCGGCCTGGAAGAACTCCCACGTGTCGGGGCGCCCGTTGTGTCGGCGATCGCGCTCGCTGCGCTCGAGCAGGTTCGACTGGCACCAGAGCCAGGTGTCGATGCGGTTGTCGAAGTTCGTGTCGAGCTCGCTGCGCACGATCTCGCCGTTCTCGAAGTACGAGATCTGATCGAGGCGTCCGTCGAAGTCGAAGTCGTGCTCCTCGCGGACGATGGTGCGGCCGTCCTCGTCGAAGAAGCGCGTGATGTCGACCATGCCGTCGAAGTTCATGTCGAACTGGATGCAGCGATCGACGCCGCCCCGCGCCACGTGGCGGATGTCGGGCGAGCCGTCGTTGTTCACGTCCACCGCGCGGCCTTCGCCATTGCACTGCTCGCGGATGGCGGTCTCGCCACGGCTGCCCTGGGGCACGTCGCTGCGGGGCATCTCCTCGTCGCCGCCTCCGCAGGCGCCGAGGACGATCAGCGCCCCCGCTGCGACGCGCGCACGCGCCATGGGTCCCGAGAGAGGTCGGTGCATGAGAGGCGGCAGCATACGGGACGCCCCACACGACGGGCAACCCGCCGCGCCATGACGGAAAAGCCCGGCAACATCGGCGATCTGCGGGTTTGACATTATGTGCGGTGGCATGTAACTTCACGTCACGTCAGCGGCGAGGGTCGTCGCGCGAGCGAGAGGTGTTCGAGATGGCGCGCAAGAAGGTCTCGACGACCATCTACATCACGCCCGAGCAGGCCGATCGCCTCAAGCTCCTGCACGAGCGCACCAAGGTGCCGATCGCGGTCTACATCCGCGAAGGCATCGACATGGTGCTCGACAAGCACGCGCACGAGATGCCCGGTCAGCTCTCGCTCGACGCGCGCGCGCCGCTGAAGAAATAGTCACCGCGCCCTCGCGGCGGCGTGACCTTCCGAGGGGGATGACGGTTGCCCCAGGTGGATCGGGGTGCGACACCTCGCGCCCCCATGGCCTTTCCCGTCGAGCGCATCCGCAATTTTTCGATCATCGCGCACATCGACCACGGCAAGAGCACGTTGGCCGATCGGTTGCTCGAGTTCACGGGCGCGCTCTCGGATCGCGAGAAGCAGGCGCAGTTCCTCGACAACATGGACCTCGAGCGCGAGCGCGGGATCACGATCAAGGCGCAGGCGGTGCGGCTCCGTTACAAGGCGGACGACGGCATCGAGTACGAGCTGCACCTCATCGACACGCCCGGCCACGTCGACTTCAACTACGAGGTGAGCCGATCGCTCGCCGCGTGTGAGGGCGCGATCCTCGTGGTCGATGCGTCGCAGGGCGTCGAGGCGCAGACGCTCGCGAACGTCTACCTCGCGATGGAGAACAACCTCGAGATCATCCCGGTCTTCAACAAGATCGATCTCCCGGGCGCCGACATCGATCGCGTGAAGCGCGAGGTGGAAGAGGTCATCGGCCTCGACTGCTCCGAGGCCGTGCCCGCGAGCGCGAAGGAAGGCATCGGCATCAAGGAGATCCTCGAGGCCGTGGTGAAGCGCGTGCCGCCGCCCAAGACCGCAGGGCCGACCGAGCCGCTGCGGGGTCTCTTGGTCGACAGCTGGTACGACGCGTACCGCGGCGCCATGGCGCTCGTGCGCGTCGTCGATGGCACGCTGGTCAAGGGACAGAAGATCAAGTTCATGGCCACCAAGGCCGAGTACGAGATCACCGAGATCGGTGCGTTCGCGCCGTTCGCGCGCTCGGCGGACTCGCTCGGGCCCGGCGAGGTGGGCTTCTTCTCCGCCGGCATCAAGTCCGTGAAGGACTGCAAGGTCGGCGACACCATCACCGAGATGCGCCGCCCCGCGGCGAGCGCGCTCGCAGGCTTCAAGGAAGTGAAGCCGATGGTCTTCTGCGGGATCTTCCCGACGGAGGCCAACCAGTACCCGCAGCTGCGCGATGCGCTCGAGAAGCTGCAGCTCAACGACAGCGCGATCTCGTGGGAGCCCGAGACCTCGGACGCGCTCGGCTTCGGCTTCCGCTGCGGCTTCTTGGGCCTGCTCCACATGGAGATCGTGCAGGAGCGCCTGGAGCGCGAGTACGACCTCGACCTGATCACGACGGCCCCCAGCGTGGTGTTCCAGGTCTACACGACCGATGGGAAGATGCAGCTCTGCGAGAACCCCTCGCGCCTGCCGGATCCGATGCGGATCGATCACCTCGAGGAGCCCTTCTTCAAGGTCTCGATCCACGTGCCGAGCGACTACGTCGGGGCCGTCATCAAGCTCTGCGAGGAGCGTCGCGGCGAACAGAAGGCCATCCAGTACGCGTCGCAGAGCCGCGTCATCATCATCTACGAGCTGCCGCTGGCCGAGGTGCTCTTCGACTTCTTCGATCGCCTCAAGAGCGCGACCAAGGGCTACGCGTCGATGGACTACGAGCTCGCGGGCTACCGCACGAACCCGCTCGTGAAGGTCGACATGATGATCAACGGCGACAAGGTCGATGCCTTGTCGATCATCGTGCACAAGGAAAAGGCCTACCACGTGGGCCGCCAGCTCGCGGAGAAGCTCCGCGGCATCGTGCCGAAGCAGCAGTACGAGGTCGCGATCCAGGCGGCCATCGGCGGCAAGATCATCGCGCGCGAGACGATCAGCGCGATGCGCAAGGACGTGACGGCGAAGTGCTACGGCGGCGACATCAGCCGCAAGCGCAAGCTCCTCGAGAAGCAGAAGGAAGGAAAGAAGCGGATGAAGGCGGTCGGCTCGATCGACATCCCGCAGGAAGCCTTCCACGCGATCCTCAAGGTCGAGTGATCCGCCTCTGATCTGATCCCGCGCCCGAGCCAGGACCAAAGGTCCGCGCCAGGGCCGAAAGGCCCGAGCCAGGGCGAAGCCCGCTCCCGTTCTGCTCGGCCCCGCGCCCGAGCCAGGACCAAAGGTCCGCGCCAGGGCCGAAAGGCCCGAGCCAGGGCGAAGCCCGCGCCCGTTCTGCCCTCCTCTCATCTCACCGCAGAAGCAGAACGGGCGCGTTCGCTTCGCTCCCTGGCACGGTCGCTTCGCTCCCTGGCGCGTCGCTGCGCTCCTGGCTCGGCGCTCCGCGCCTGGCGTGGGCAGAGGCAGAGCGGGCGGGCCGCCTTGGTCGGCATCGCCGCGCTCGTCCATCGGTGTGACCGGCGCACTCGCGTGATCGTCAATCGTCCATGTCGGCGGGGCTCTCTGACTCGGGGAACCGAAGTCCGTCGTAGAGCGACTCGCTCGCGCGGCCCGAGGCGTCGCTGCCCTCTTCGAGCACGTCGATCAGCATCACCGCGCACCGGCCATCGGTCGTGAGCAGCGCGTGGCCTTCGTGGAGCTCGCCCTGAGGCACATCCTCGAGCCACACCTCGAGCGCGCGACGGCCTGCGTGCATGCGCATCTCGCGGCGGACCTCGCGGCCGTGCTCGGGGAGGATCTCCTGCAGCCCGGCCATCGCACGTCCAGCGTCGAACGCGCCATCGGTCGATGTGACGACGTAGGCGTACTGACCGCGCGTGTTGCCCTCCGTCGAGGCGACCAAGCGCACGACACGAAAGCCCGGCGCCGTGTCGGGCGACGCGACGACCGCCTGCACGACCGGATCGGCGAACGTGATCTCCACGCCGCTCTCGGCATCGACGAAGCGTCGATCACCGTTCGTCTCCACGAGCGTCCCGCGCATTCCACGGCTCGAACCACCGCCGCACGCGATCAGCAGCGAGCACATCAGCCACCCTGCACGTCCCCATCCCATCATCGCATCCCCCCCTTCGTTCACTCCGAGGCGACCACGCTCCGCGTGGGCCACTGGTCGCGATCGACGACTGGCTCGCCGTCGTCGCACGCGCGCTGGCGGTGCTCGACAAAGACGAGGCGCGACGGCGCGACCAGGCGCGCGCGCACCTGACGACCGCAGTCGCCCAGGCCGCGATCGAGCGAGGTCTCGGTGAGCACCTCGCCCTCCACCTCGACGTTCGCGACCTCGCGCGTGCTCGACAGCGCGCCGGCGTCGTCGACGATCGGGAGCGCGAGCGGCAGCACCTCGCCGTCCGCGTGCACGACCACGAGGCGCGCGTTGGGCTGGTAGGCGGCGACGAAGCACACGATGTGGACGATCCAGCTTCCGTCGTCGCCGAGCGGCCACGCACGCGAGGGCGGAGTCGTGGCGTCCATCGGCGCGTCGCAGTGCTCGGAGCGCGCGAGCTCGGCGCGGTGCACGGCCTCTTCGGCGTCGGGCACCGCCGGACTCGTCGGCTCCTCGACGTTGGGCTGGGTGCTGCCCACGCAGCCGACCAGCGTGAGGCCCATGGCGAGCGCGAGCGTGAGATTCGTCTTCAATTCGCGTCCTTCTGCGCGAGCGCTTCGTCGGCGAGCTGATCGAAGCTCATGCGCGAGAAGCGCTTGGCCTCTTCGTCGGTGTAGAGCGTGGCGAGCACACGACCATCCACGCCGAGCACACGCTCGACGATGGGACGAAACACGCGACCGACCGTCGCGTCGTCGGCGAGCTGCTGGAGGACGAACGTGAATCTCGAGAACGGGCGATCGGTCACGCCCTCCTTCAGCCCGAGGATCTGGATGCGCTTGAACGCCTCCCTCATGCGCGCGCCCGATGGGTCGAGCATGTCCATCGGCGCGAAGAACACGTCGCGGAAGAACGGTCGCGCGTGCCACATGAGGCCTGCGAGCGCTGCTGCCGCGCGCACGCGATCACGCTTGCGCTTCTTGGGCTGCGCCTCGAGCCACGCGACGTACTCGGGCGAGGCGTAGTGCTCGACCATGTGGTGATCGACGGCGATGTGACGCGACTCGTCGCGGTTGATGAGCTTCATCGCGGCCTTGCTCATGTCGTCGTCGACGAAGTCGTCGAGCGATCGCAAGAGCGCGATGTCGAGCAAGAGCTCACCCGTCGTGATGTAGGTGTTCGCGATGTCGGGCGGCAGCTCCTTCGCCGCCTTCACGAAGTGCTTCGCGAAGCGCGTGAGGTGCGGGTTCTCGCGGTAGTCGCGGTAGTGGTGCACGTCGTAGTGACGCGCGAGCCTCTTGGCGACGAGCGAGTGCCGCGCTTCGTCGACGACGAACGACGCGAAGATCGCGCGTAGCGTGGGGTCGTCGGTCTGATCGCGCTGCACGGCGAAGAGCGCGCCCGCGAGCAGCTCGATGCCCGCCATGTCGGTGAAGTACTGGCAGATCGCGATCTCGTGCTCGCGCGAGAGCGCGCGCGGCGTGACCGTCCAGTCGAGGTCGTCCATCGACCACTGATCGCGCTCGCACATCGTCAGCATGCGACGAAGATCCATGCGAACGAGACTAACCGATCCGCGGTCAGCGGCCCCCCGACTCGAGCGCCGGAGGCGCGGGAAAGTCAGTAGCCGACGACGAGCGCGTTTGCGATGACCTGACCCAGGCGATCGTAGGCGCGGCGCGTGAAGTGGATGTGATCGCTCGCGCCCCACGCGGGCGAGGCCGCGGACCACTGCATCATGTGGAGCGGGCCGCCGCCGAACGCGACCAGATCGAAGAAGCCGCAGCCGTACTCGCGCGCCACGCGACGCTGCGCCGCGATGACCTCGAACGTGCGGGGACGCGGCACCGCGCTGCCATCACGCGCCACGATCGGCCGGTCGCTGGGGCCCACGAGGAGACAGCTCGCCGTCGGCACGGTGCGCTGCGCGCGCTCGACGACCTGACGCAGCTGCGCCTCGTAGTTGGCGATCGGCTGCTCGTCGTCGCCGCTCTCGTTGGTGCCGTACGCGAGCACGATCAGGTCGGGCATGCGACGGCGGAGGTGCTCCTGGTAGAGCGTCTCGTCCCACTGCAGCTGGGAGGCCGCGCGGGCGCCGTTGATGCCGAGCGTGTCGAGGATCACGCCGGGCGCCTCGCGCTCGACCGCGACGCCGTAGAGCTTCACGCGTCCGTTGCCGTGCGGTCGCACCTCGAACGTGTGCGGGCCATCGCTCGTCGTGAACGTCTGGTAGGCGCCGATCGGGATCGGCGCGTTCGTCGGCACGCGGGTGACCAGCTGACCGTCGATGATGACGTCGAAGCTGCCGCCGCCGGGCTGTGACTCGTAGAAGAGCTCGTAGCGCGACGCGTTCTGGTGGTGCGTCGTGACGCGTCCCCACGCTGCCGCGTCGGTCTCCACAGCGACGCCCGCGAGGCCGAAGCGCTCGGGCAGCGCCTGACCGCGGTAGTAGCGGTGCGCATCCCAGCCGCGGCGCGGCGACTCGACGATCACGCCGTCGTGTCGGTAGTTTCGCCACGGCGCGGCAGGAAGGACGAAGCCGTGGCCCGCGTCGCCGAAGCGCTGCTGGAGCAGGCGACGCGTCATGCTCGTCCAGGTGTCGGACGCGACGTGCGAGGCGCCGTACACCACGATGCGCGCCTGGCCTTCGCCCCGCTCGGCACGACGAAGCGCGGCGTGCAGCGATCGCAGCGAGCTGCCCGTCGGGTCCTCGATCGCGACGTCGAGGCCGAAGATCGGATCGCCGTTCGGATCCGCCGGATAAACGAGCGGCGCGGGCGGATAGACGGGGTACGTCGAGCCCACCATCGGTGCGGGATCGGCTGTCGCGCCTGCGCCGGGCACGAGGCCCACGATCGACGGCTGCGGCGCGGGGACCTGCACCGCATCACCGAGCGCTTCTTCCACGACCTCGGGCTCGTGGTTCGCCGCAGGCGCGACCCGCACCGAGCGCTGCGCGTGGGCCGCTTCGGTGCACCCATGCATCGCCGGGCTCAGCGCTGTGAGCGCAGAGAGAGCGAGGGCGGTGCGGAGCGAGCGTGAGAGCACGACACCGAGAAGATGGAGAAGGGCCGAGTTCGCGTCAAATTTGCTCGTTTCCAGCGGGTCCGTACCCTGCCCGCGACACGAGCCGCGACCGACCAGGCCGCGATCCCAGAGAACGAGCGCGGCGCGGCGCTCCATTCCCGACGTCCCTCAAGCAGGGAGGGAGTCGAGGAGCGCCTTGGCCTCTTGGAGGTCCTTCGTGTCGAAGCCTTCGGTGAACCATGCGTGGATCGGGCCGAGGAGCGAACGGGCCTCCTCACGCTCGCCGCGACGGACGAGGAGACGAGCCAGCGTCGTCGCGGCGCGCAGCTCCCACGATCGAGCGGCTTGGGAGCGTGCGTGCTCGATCGAGCGCCGCAGCTCTACCTCTGCCTCGGTGTCGCGACCGGCGAGCGAGAGGATCCACCCCCGAATCCGCAGCGCCTCCGCGAGCCATTCGCGCTCCTGATAGCCGGGTCGTGCGATCTGCTCGAGGCTCTCCTCGGCGATCGACAGCGCCGCCTCGATCTGCCCGTCGAGCGCGAGCGCCTCGGCGAGCGCGACCTTGAGGAACGGGACACGCACGTGGCCACCGCGGCTCGTCCATCCTTCGATTCCCTGCCGCAGGAGGCGAATCGCTACGTCGGGCCGTCCCGCGATGATCTCTGCGACCCCCATTGCCTGCGGCACGGAGACGAGCGAGATGAACGAGAGCGCCTGCTCCTTCGCGAGGCGCTCTGCCTCGTCGAGATGCGCGACGAGGCCCTCTCGATCACGCGCGTACGCGTACGCATACGCGCTGAACGTGATCGCCCACACGAGGTTGAAGGCGTGACCGATCGTGCGCGCGTGCGCCGTGCTCGCGTCGCTGTCACGGCGCGCCTGGTCCGGGTAGCCGAGCATCCACACGAGCTGACAGCCGTAGACCTCCACGAACGTGCGGAGGTCGTGGCCCGTGAGCTGGATCCAGCGGTCGGCGCTCTCGGGGTCGTAGCGGCGGAGGACGATCTCCTGCTCGCGGCGGGACGCGAGCAGATCGCCCTGGAGCAACAGCTGCACCATCATCGCCGCGTGGCCGAAGAGCTGGAGGTCGGGATCGGACGTCCGCTCGCCCTCCTCCAGCATGCGCGTGGCCCACTCCCGCGAGTCGGCGATGCGACCCTGGGTGATCGTCGTCGTCCACATCCACCACATCGCGAGGATGCGGCTCTCGGCGCCGCCGAAGGACGACGTGAGGCGGAGTATCGCCTCGACGTTCTCGCCGACGTCCGGGGCCGCCCAGCCGTGCAGGCCCGTGATCGCAGCGTTGAGCGGCTCTCGGATGCTGAGCTCGGAGCGGTCGCGCGCTTCGTTCGCCGGCAGCTGGGCGACGAGAGCGAGGCCGCGCGTGAGGTGTGCGCTCGCCTCGCGGAGCGCCACGCGATCGACGGCGAGCACGCCCGCACGACGCCAGAGCGGGATCGCCGCCTCGAGGTCTCCGGCCTGCGTGTGGTGGTGCGCGAGCTCTTCGAGCCCGACGGTGCGCCACGCGAGCTCGGGCTCCAGCGTGTGGGCGATCGCGGCGTGGAGCTCCCGACGTCGGCTCCGGAGCAGCGAATCGTACGCAGCGTCCTGGACGAGCGCGTGCTTGAAGACGTAGGTCGCGTTCGGAGGCTGTCCGTGCTGCATCGCGAGGCCGGAGTCGACGAGGCGATCGAGCGCGTGCTCGAGGGCCAGCCCGTGCACGGGCGCGACGCGATCGATGCGCTCGTAGCTGAACTCGCGACCGAAGCAGGCCCCGATCTGGGCGATCTCCTTGTGATCCTCGAGGCGGTCGAGGCGCGCCATGAGCGAGTCTCGGAGCGAGACGGGGATGGAGAAGTTCTCTGGCGTGCTGCGCAGGTTGTAGGTCTCGCCCTGCTGGCGCAGGACCCCGGACTCGAGCAGCGACTTCGTGAGCTCCTCGACGAAGAGCGGAACGCCGTCGGTGCGCGCGAGGATCTCGTCCATCACCTCGCCGGGCAGCGCCACACCGCCGGTGACAGCGAGCACGATCTTGAGAGCGTGTTGCCGCTCGAGGCGCGACAGCGTCATCGCGACCACGCCAGCGCGCTCGAGCCACGGGGGCTCGCGCTCGGGACGATGCGTGGTGACGAAGAGGACCGGGAGACGCTCGGTGCGTGAGAAGAGGAGCTGGAGCAGCTCGTCGCTCGTGGGATCGATCCAGTGCGTGTCCTCGATCAAGACCAGGAGCGGACCACTGCGCGTGCGCGCCAGAACGAGCGCGGCGAGGGCCTCGAAGGTCCGCTCCTTTCGCTTCTGAGGCGAGAGCCGCACGGGTGCGTAGCGATCGGTCGGCAGCGAGAGGAGTGGCGCGAGGAACTGCGCGCTGTCGGCGACGTCGAGGTCGCATCGCACGAGGAGCGCCTCGAGCTTGTCCAGGCGTCGGTCGGTGGGGTCGTCGCGCTCGAGATCGGCCGCGCCTTCGAGCTGCTCGACGAACGGAGAGAGCGCCGAGTTCACGCCGAACGGAGAGCACTGATAGTGCAGCTCCTCGCGAGGCTCGCCCCCCACATGACCCGCGATGCGCTCGCGGAAGGCCTGGAGGAGCCGCGACTTCCCGATGCCGGGCTCACCACCGATCGCGACGATGCGGCGCTCGCCGCTGCGCGCGGCCTCCCACGCGCGCACGAGCACGGCGGTCTCCGCATCGCGGCCCACGATCGACGCGAGCTCGACGCCGCCGTGCGCGGCGTGGAATCGACCTCCCGTCCGACGCGCGTCCTCGACGCGGAAGAGCTGCATCGGCTCGGCGAAGCCCTTGAGCGTTCGGGCACCGAGGGACGAGAGCGCGAACGACTCACCGAGGAGCCGACGCGTCGCGCTCGTGATCACGACCTGATCGGGCTGCGCCTCGGCCTGCACGCGCGCGGCGAGGTTCGGTGTCTCGCCGATCGCCAGGCGCGCCTCGGTGGGCTCGAGGCCCGGCGCTTCTCCGACCACGACGGTGCCAGTCGCGATGCCGATGCGGACGCTGAGGCGCTGCTCGGCCGCGAGGTCGCGCACGGCGCGCACCACGTCGAGC
>JAFLCL010000030.1 GCA_017303575.1 Deltaproteobacteria bacterium | reverse complement strand
GCGCGAGCGTCGCGCCCGCCGACGCGAGGGGCTCGGCGAGGCTGCGCGCGGCACCGAGGAGCGCATGCGCCACGTCGTCGGCGGTGCTCGCCGCGCGGAGCGCGCCCGCGAGATCCACGGAGCTCATAGGGCGCCGAGCTTACCGTCTCGCGCTCGCGAGGCGCTGCTCGATCAGCCAGCGCTCGATCGCGTCGCGGTTCGGCGCGCCCTCGGGCAGCGGTGATCGCGCGTGCGCGTCCTCGAGCAGCGAGAGCGCACGATCGAGCGACCCCGAGAGCTCGCGATCCTCGCGCTCGCTCAGCGGCGCCTTCTCCGCCCGCTCGCGCTTGATCGCGACGAGCGCCTCGATCTCCGAGAGACCGTGGCGCGCGGCGTTCACCCGCACGTCGGTCTCGAGCTCGCCGCTCGAGAGGAGATGCGCGCCCGTGAGCGCCACGCGGTAGGCGTAGAGCAAGGTCTTCGCGCGCTTCTCCTTGGTGTGCTCCTCGCGCATGCGGTGGAAGAAGCCTCGGTAGTGGTGCACGAAGCGCCGGCTCACCGACGCACGCACGAGGGCGCGGAGCGAGGAGGCGCGCTCGCTCTCGCAGAGCTGAAAGGGCGAGAGCACGTGCTCGAGCACGTTGCCGTTGCCGCGCAGCAAGAGGCCCAGTGCCTTCTTCGCGTCGTGCAGCGTGAGGTCTTGCTCGACGCCCTCGAACACCTCCATGCGATCGAAGGTGTCGGTGGGCGGCTCGAGGCCGAGCATGGACTCGAGCGGCAGGAGCTCGATCCCCTTGAGGTCGTAGTCGCTGTCGGGTGAAGGAAACCCGTACGCGTGCGCGCCCGTGACGCCCACGAGCACGACGTCGCGACCGGGCGCTGCCTGCGCCACGAAGCGGCGCGCGAGATCGAGATCGACGGTGAGGCTCATGGTGTCGTCACGACGCACGGGAGACTGCGGGCTGACGGGTCGCGCATCCGCGTCACCACGTAGCCGTCGAAGAGGCACAGAGTGAGGAGTGTGCACCGCGCCCGTGAGCGCGCGGTGCGCGCGTGCGACGGGGTGTGCATACTCGCTGCTCGCTCGTGCGACGCGCGCATCACGCACTGCTCTCCTTCGCGCTCACCGCCTGCGGGGCGTCGCATGGGCCGCCCGACGCACGTGCCGACCCGTCGATGGACGCGCCTCGACCTTCGGACGACGCCCACACGAACGACGCCCACACAGGCGATGCAGCGCACGACGACGCAGGCACGCGCGACGCAGGCACGCCGAGCTCCGCCTGCGACCCGCTCGGCCCCATCGAGCTCGGCAGGAGCTCGACCCTGTTCGCCCCCGGCGACCCCGAGGTCGTGGCCGACGCGAACGGTTGGATCGCGACGTGGGCCCTATACGAAGGCGTCTTCGCGTCGCGGCCCGGCAGCACGCCCGTGCGCCTGTTCGACGATGGGTCTGCCATCGAGGCCCTCGGGACCGACGACGGTGTGCTCGTCTGCGCTTGGCCGCTCGATCCGGCGCCCGCCGGTCGCTGCGTCACGCTCGACGGCGATCTCGCTCCGATCGACGAGCCCGTCGACGCCGACTATGGGACTGCGGTCGGCTTCGCGCGGCTCGGCGGCACGCTCCACGCGATCGAGAGGATCGCCGCGACGATCACGACGCCTTCGACGTTCGCGCTCGTCCCGATCGATGCGCGCGGACGCCGAACAGGAGCGAGCACCCTCCTTCCGTGCGGCAGCGGGCTCTACGGCGCGCCAGCGTGGACCGACGAGGTGATCGCCTGCGTGGTCGGCGCGAGCGCGAGCTGCGGCACCGAGCCCTTCTGCCCGCTGGCGCTGCGTCTCGTCTCTCCCGACGGAGTCGTGATCGCGCCCGACGTCGCCATTCCGATCGCGCCTCCCGGTCGCGAGGGTCACGACGTGCGTGTCGCAGCCCACGACGAGCGCTTCATGGTGTCGTGGATCGCCGCCGACGGCCTCCACGCGCTGCCGGTGTCCGCCGATGGCGCCGCGGGTGCAGCGACTCACGTCGGACGCATCACGGGCCCCGCCTACCACGAGATCGTCGGCATCGCGGCCGGCTACGCGGTCTTCCACGCCGGCGCCTACGACCGCGACGAAGGCTCGGCGCTCGGGATGATCCTCCTCTCGCCCGAAGGACATCCGATCGCCGCCCCCGCGAGCGCCTCGAGCCCGCCCGGTGGCCATGGACTGCCGGTGTCGGTCGCGAGCGTGGGCACGGCCTGGGCTGCCGCCTGGCTCGAGCGCGAAGCAGGTCACGCGATCTACTTCCGCGCCTTCGGCTGCACCACGCCCGGTGCGTGCGCGGCGGAGCTGTCGCCGTGCGAAGCGGTGGATGGATCACTCGTCTGTGTCGACACCGACACCGAGCGATGCGACTGCGGCACGTGCGGCATCGCGTGCGACGGCGCCTGCGTCGATGGCGTCTGCGTGCCGTGCCCGAGCGGGACGACGACGTGCTCCGTCGGATCGTGCGAGGCCTGGGGCGCACCGATGGATGCCGCCTGCGCCTCCCTCGACAGCGATCCCGCGCACTGCGGTGCCTGCGATCGCGCATGCGCGATGGGGCAACGCTGCGTCCTCGGTGAGTGCTGCGCCTCGCGCGAGTCCTCGTGCTCGTCAGGCGGCCTCGACGCGGACTGCGACGGTCACACGGCGTGCGACGACTGCGACTGCTGGGCGAGCGGCGCGTGCGGCTTCGCCGATCCGGGCGAGGAGCTCGACTGCGCGAACGGTAGCTCCGAGGACTTCGACGGCCTCGTGGACTGCGCCGATCCGGACTGCACCGCTGCACGATCGTGTGGAGGCCCCGGCCGATGTCCGGGCACGGACCTCGGCACGGCGTTCCCGCTCTCGCAGCTCACACTCTTCTCGCGCGTGGACTCCGATCTCACGACGAGCTGCGGCATGGCCGGTCAGCGCGAGACCACGCTTCGCTGGACGGCGCCTGCGACGCGACGCTACTCGTTCGTGGTCGGCGGATCGGCTTGGGCGCGCGCGATCGTCGCACTCCGCGACGGTGGCTGCGGCGGCGCCGAGATCGCTTGCGCCGAGCACGAGGTCAGCGTCGATCTCGCGATGGGCCAGAGCGTCGTGATCGTGATCGAAGGCGTGGCCGGCGGCTGCCACGAGCTCGACATCCGCTGACGGAGATCACCGCACGCTCGAGCCGCTCGAGGAGGTCGCGCAAGCGCTCCGCGATGCGGGTGCAGAGATCTCCGACGCCCCGCGGGCGATTGCGCGGCCGAGCGCGGGGTGAGAGCCTCGAACGCGATGCGTGTTCCGCGCGCGTGGCTCGTCTGGGTCGGGGTCATCGGGGCGCTCGTCGCATGTGCAGGGACGACGGAGCCCAGGCCGGAGCCGACGTCGACGCAGTCCCCGAGCGCGGAAGAGCCCAGCGAGCCTGTCGCCTCGCCGAGCCTCGCGACGGTGGAGCCCACCTCCGAGGTGCCGATCGTGGACGAGCCCTCTGCCGCGCCGTCGGATCAACCGACTCCCACCTTCTACACGAGCGTCTCCTTCGACCTGCGCTCCATGCCTCACCGCGCCCCGTACGACGTGGATGGCCGCCTCGTCTCGGGACGCGTCGAGCTGCTCATGCAGCGGGTCCGAGATGCCGCGGGCGAGCCTGCGCCGCGGCTCGTAGTCTTTCCGGGCGCGAGCGTCTTTCGCGCCGAGTTCTTCGGTCGCGACGCGGACGCGCTCTCGCAGTGCCAGCGCGTGGTGGAGGCCGTGACCACTCCCGAGACCGACCCCGGTTCTCGCCCGCCCCGCTCCGAGCTGGACGACGTCCGAGCGACGCCCTGCGCCCCGCTCGAGGGCAACGCGCCCTGAGGCCTCACGACTCCGACGGAACGACGAAAGCACCCCCGCGCATGGCGCGACGGTGCTTCCGATCGAGCGACGGGGAAGATCAGCTCTTCTTCGCCGCCGCCTGCTTTGCGGCCTGCTTCTCGCGCCAGAGCGCGAGCTTGCGCGTCCGCCGACGCATCTCGTGTTTCCGTGCCGAACCGTGCTGTGACTTGCTCATGGGGCGCGACCCTACGATCGATTCGCTCCGCGCGCTTCGCGATTTGCGGGTGGGTTCGGGCTGGCGTCACCACGGACGGAGCGCGTTCGTCACGACGGACGTGGGTCCTCAGGCTGACGATCACGCAGCACACGCGCGACGATCGACACGGTGAGCGCGTCGAGCGCGTCCTCGTCGGGCGCGTCGGGGAGGCTCGATCGCTGCGCCACCTCGGCGATCTCGGCGCGCAGCGACTCGCACCGCGACTCGAGCTCCTCGTAGCTCCAAGCGCCGTCGCGGATCGCGAGCAGCTCCTCGCGATCGGGTCGCTTCACGATCACGCGGCCCGTGCCGAGGATCTCGATCGCCATGCGCATCAAGCGCACGAGGTGCATCGCGTGCTTGGTGTCGTAGCCGTGCGCGGCCTCGAGCGCGGCGCGCTTGGGGTTGCGCTCGCGCTGCCACTGACGGTGCTGCTCCCACTCGCGGTGCGCCGCGCGGTAGCGCTTCTCCCGCGCCAACACCTCGAGGAAGTTCGGCGAGAGCGCGGCCCCCTCGAGCTCGCCTCGCGCCTCGAGCGCCTCGATCGCGCCCTGCTGATCGCGCGGGATCGTCGTGCGGTCCGGCAAGCCGAAGTCGACGCGCAGCGGCTCCTTCGAGGGCGGCGTGAGCAGCCAGCGTCGGTGCGTGCGGATGCGCTTCAGCTGCGCGAGCGCATAGCCCGCGAACGTTCCTTCGACCCGACGCGAGAGGAAGCGCTCGCGCGCGTCGAGGAGCGCACGACCCTCGGGCGTGACCACGCGGTGATCGGCCTCGTCGGTGAACAGCATCTCGAGCAGCGTGGGGTTGCCCTGGGCCGAGAGGCGCACGTGCTTGCGGAGCTCGGTCCACACGTGATCGCTCGAGTGCTCGATCTGCTCGGGGCCGCCGCGGAAGCCGAAGTACCAGGACCGAGGGCCGACGATCACCCCGCGGAAGTCCTCGTCCGATCCTTCGCGTGCGAGGCCGTACGCGCGGCTGCCGCTGCGCGTCTCGAAGATCAGCGTCACGCCGTCGTCGGTCGGGCCCGGCATCTCCATCAGCCCGCGAACAGCTGGGCGAGCTCGGGGCGTGCGGCGACGAAGCTCGCGCCGATCGCGACCGTGCAGGAGGGGTCGACGTCGTGACGCGTGCGCTTGCCGAAGCGCGCCTCGAGCGCCTCCCGAAGGCCCGGCAGACGTGTGCTTCCACCGGCCAGGAAGATGGCGTCGAGATCGTTCGGCGCGGTGTCTGCGCGGGCCAGCACCTCGTCGACGATCGTCATCATGCGTGTGACGAGCGGCGCGAGCGCGTCGGAGAGCATCGCGCGCGTGAGACGCACGCTCGCGACGCTGGTCGGCGCGGCGGGATCCACCTCGGCGATCTCCACGAGCACCGCGTCGTCGAAGGTGAGGCGCACCTTCGCGCGCTCGACGGCGTGCACGAGCTTGTCGAACGCCACCGGATCGCTCGCGAGATCCCAGCCGCTCTCGCGGAGCACACGCTCGCGGACGCGCTGCGCGAGGGCGCGATCGACGTCGTCGCCCCCGAGGTAGGCATCGCCACCTTGGGCCAGCACGCGGAAGGGAAAGGTCGTTCCGTCGATCAGCGCGACGTCGAAGGTGCCGCCCCCGAGATCGAATACCAAACCGCGCCGCACGCTCGACCGCCCCACGTACGCCACCGCGGTGAGCACGGGCTCGTCGACGACGCGCACGTCCGCGAAGCCCAGCGAGCGCATCGCGTCGATGACCGTCGATCGACGTGAACGCGTGAACGTCGCAGGCACGCCCACGACGAGGATCGGCACCGCGAGCGACGAGAGGCCCGCGAGCGTCAGCGCCTGCGTGGTCACGAGGCGCGCGACGTCGCTCGCGCGGAAGGCGCCGCAGCGCGTCTCGAGCGCGACTTCGCCCGCGCGCTCCGAGAGCTTGTACGGCGTGCTCGCCGCGAAGCGCTTCGCTTCTTCGGAGCCGAGCGCCGCGCCGAGCACGCGCTTGGTCGACACGAGGGTGTTCATGGGATCCATCGCGCGTCGGTGGCGCGCCGGATCGCCCACGAGCATCGCGCCGCTCGGCACGAACGCGAGCGCCGAGGGCAACAGCGTCGCGCCCGTCTCGCCCAGCGGCAGCGGCCGTCCGAGGCTCGCGAGCGTGGTGTTCGTGGTGCCGAAGTCGAGACCGAGCGCGCCTGCATTGCGACCCACGCGTGATGCTCCTTGGCGACGATCTCCTGTCCCGTGCGCTCGGGCCCGATCGCGGTCGCGTGCGCGGTGCGGGGTCAGAGAGTAACAGACGGCCCGCGGCCCGCCCCGCCTCGGAGGCAGCGGCGCTGCGATCGGAGAAGAAGCATGAACGCCGTGCTCCCGAGCATCCTCGGCGCGATCGGAAAGTCCCCGATCGTGAAGCTCAACCGTCTCGGCGAGGGCCTCGCCGCGGACCTCTACGTGAAGTGCGACTTCCTCAGCCCCTCGGGCTCGTCGAAGGACCGCATGGTGCTGCACCTCGTCGATCAGGCCGAGAAGCGCGGCGAGCTCAAGCCCGGCGGCACGATCATCGAGGCGACCGATGGCGGCACCGGCGGCGCGCTCGCGATGCTCGCCGCGGTGCGCGGCTACCGCTGCGTGTTCGTGCTCCCCGACAAGGTGAGCCACGAGAAGATCGCGGCGCTCAAGGCCTTCGGCGCGAAGGTCGTGGTGTGCCCGACGGCCGTCGAGCCGGACGACGCGCGCTCGATGTACGCGGTGGCCAAGCGCCTCGCGACCGACACGCCGAACGCGTTCTACGCGAACCAGCACCACAACCTCGACAACCCCGGCGCGCACGCGCTGTCGACGGGCCCCGAGATCTGGGAGCAGATGGAGGGGCAGATCGACGTTCTGGTGTCGGGCCTCGGCACGGGCGGCACGTTGATGGGCGCGGGTCGCTACCTGAAGAGCAAGAAGTCGAGCGTGAAGGTGGTCGGCGTCGATCCGGTGGGCTCCATCTACTACGACCTCGCCAAGAGCGGCCGCGTCACCAAGCCCTTCGCCTACAAGGTGGAGGGCATCGGCGCGGACTTCCTCCCGAGCACGATCGACCTCGCGGAGATCGACGACGTCGTGCGCGTCGACGACAAGGAGTGCTTCCTCACCACGCGCGAGCTCGTGCGGCTCGAGGGGCTCTTCGTGGGTGGCGCGAGCGGCGCGGCGGTGGCGGGCGCGCTCCAGTACGCACGCGCGTCGCAGAAGAAGGAGAACATCGTGATCGTGCTCGGCGATCGTGCCTCGATGTACCTCTCCAAGATCTTCAACGACGACTGGATGCGCGAGAACGGCTTCCTCGAGGACGACGGCCTCGGGATGGTCGCGAACCTCCTCAAGGACAAGAGCGACGCGATCATCGGCGCGCATCCCAGCGATCGCGTGCGCGACGTGATCGCGCGCATGAAGGCGCACGGCATCTCGCAGCTGCCCGTCGTCGAGGACGGCCGCTTGCTCGGTGCGGTCGCGGAGGTCGATCTGCTTCGCTACCTCGTCTCGGGCGAGCACTCGCTCGACAGCTCGGTCGGCCCGCTCGCCGAGAGCGACTACGCGACGGTCTCGCCCCGCACCAGCATCGAGAACCTCCAGGGCCTGCTCAACAACGCGCGCATGGCGATCGTGCTCGACGAAGGCTCGAAGATCGTGGGCGTCGTCACGAAGATCGATCTCATCGACTACCTCGCCAAGCGCGCGAGCTGACGAAGCGGGCGCCTCTCACCACGCTCACGGCACCTCCGAGGACGACGCGCCCAGCTCCTCGACGGAGCGACACACGCCGTCGCAGCAGACGCCGTGTGCGCAAGGGTCGAAGCTGCTGGGCGCGCAAGCCTGTCCATTCGGGACGTCGGTCGGCATGCATCGACGAACCCGACCCTCGAGGTCCATCCAGGCGCACCCACCTTCGCGACACGGGCGACCGCGATTGCAGAGATCGCCCAAGCCGCGGCTCGTGCGCGGTGCGTCGATCGATGCATCGATCCTGTCGAGGTCATGCGTCTCGCGACAGCCCACGATCGACATCATCGACGTGGCCACCGCGAGCAGGAAGGGATGATGGGACCGGACCTCGGTCACGGTCGCGGCTCGAGCGTCGCGAAGCGCACGCGGCGCGTGAGCGAATCGCTCAGCACGAGGACGAGACGCTCGCCGAGGACGATGCCGTCGGTCACGCGCTCGTCCGGCGCGAGCGCGATCACGTAGGGCGTCGAACGGCCGCGCGCTTCGCCGTGCACCACCACGAGCTCGCGGTCGCGGGGGAACACCACGAAGGCTTCGTCCTCGCCCGCGACCACCAGGCTCGCGGCGAGATCACCCACACGCGCGACCGCGCCATCGGTGGGCATGCGATCGCGCCATCGCGTCAACCCGAAGGCATCCCAGCTCCAGAACCGCGGTCCCTCGTGCGACTGCAGCTCACCGCATCGGCCGGGCACGTCGGTGGTCGTGAGATCGTCGTCGATCCAGGTGCTCGCGCCGACGGAGCGATCGCAGACGACCAGCGCGTCTCCTGCACGATGGGTGGCGCCCAAGGAGATTCGATCGAGCGGCGCTTCGTCGCGGATCGCACCGTCGATCGCATCGCGCCGCGTGAGCGCGTCCTCGGGCCCGAGGAGATCGATGTGGCCCTCGATGTATCGGACCACGAACGTGGGCCCCGTCTCGTCCAGCGCGAGCACGCGAAGCAGGGTCGCATCCGGACCGATCACGTGGAGGCTCGTGGTGGAGTCTCCGCCGCGCCGCGTGACCGTCTGGACCACGAAGCCCTCGGCGCCACCGACGACGAAGTCGCCGCCTGTGGAGAGCAGGGTCGCACGACCGACCTCCGTGAGATCCTCGCCGAGCACCAGGAACGATGGTGGGTCGCCGAAGAGGACGCCGAGCCTCGCGCCCTCGGGTCCGTCCGAGACCGACACGCTCCTCACGTCGCCCTCGAGCGCCGAAGAGATCGATCCGATCACCAGCGAGCAGCCTTCGTCGATGTCTCCCTCGCCCGTGTCGTCGAGGCCATCGCAGCGCTCGCTCGGGACTCCTTCGCAGCGTCCTTCCACTCCGCATCGAAGGTTCGGCGTGTAGATTCCGTCCGGGCCCACCACGGGCTCGGCGGGGGCGCACTCCGCGTCCGTCGTACACACGTCACCTGCGCGTCGCGGGCCGCCGTCACGGCAGAGGGCCTCTGGCGGACCGAAGCGCGTCCCGCTCGTCCCGCAGCCATCACGACACGTGTGCACGACAGGACCTTCGAGGCATCGGGGCCCCGCCGGCCAGCACTCCACCACGCGTTCGTCCGCAGGGTCGTCGTAGACGAGGCCATCCGCACAACGGAGGCCCCCAGGGCAGTCGTTCCTGCACAGCCTCGCCGCATCGGTGCCTCCGTCGCGAGCGAGGCCTCCGTCGTGATCGAGGCCTCCGTCGTGATCGACGCCTCCGTCGTGATCGAGGCCTCCGTCGCGCTCCGTGCCCGCGTCCTCGATGGCGTTCTCCGCGCAGCCCTGGCTGCTGGCCGCGAGCAACGCGAGGCTGAATGCACGCCACCACCCACGTCCCCGAGAAGTCATCACGCGAGCGTACTGCATCGCGTGGCCTCGCTCACGACGTGGGCGGTCGCTGCGACTGTCGCCAGCGGGGCGGCTCTTCCTTCTTCGCGATGCTCGACGGGTCGTCGGGGACCCACGACATGCGCACCTCTTCGAACGACTCGCGGAGCTTCTCGACGTCGAACTCGAGCACGAGGTCGGCGTACTCCTCGGGCTTCATCTGGAGGCAGTGCGCGAGGTCGCGCAGGTACTCGTCCTCGCGGAGGTCGGTGCCGTCGCGATCCACGAGGTGCGCGAGCAGCTCGAGCAGGCGGCGCTTCTTCATCGGCGGGTCGGCCAAGAAGTCCTGCGCGCTCTTGTCGATGTCGAACGTCAACAGCGAGAAGCTCTTGAGGTGTGCGTCGACCTCGGGCGGCAGGGTGTCGGGCTTCACGAGCAGGAGCTTCGCGAGCAGCTCGCGCACGGCGCCCTCTTCTTCGCCCGTCATCGTCGCATCGGCGTAGATCGCGCCGAGCATCAGATCGGCGAGGACGAAGATGCGATCGCGGACCTTCATGGCGTTCGAGGATACGGCCCGAGGGCGCGGAGCTTCCTACAGCACGTAGCGGATGTAGGCGGCGCCGTGCACACCGATCGCGAGGTCGTTCATGCGATCGAGCGCTGGACAGAGGCGCGTGCCGCCGAGGAGGCCGATCGAGAGGTGACGCGCGTGGAAGTGCGCGTCGATGCCGAGCTCACCGCCGTACGCGATGCTCACCGTCGACGCGTTGGGCTGACCGTAGAGGCCGAGCACGTCGGTGCTCGCGACCATGAAGCCGACCTGCCCCGCGAGCCAGAGCGCGAGCTCGGCGGTGGGGTTGATCTGTGCGCGCACGTCGCCCATCGCGCCCATCAGCTCGAACACCTGGCGGCCGGGCGGTGGGGGTGTCGCGGTCTGGTGCATCGAGCCCTCGGCGATCGCGCCGATCCAGAGCCAGTCGAGGATCTCGTAGCCGATGCGGATCGCGAGCATCGGACCGGGCGAGCTCACGCGGCCGACGCCGCCGATGAAGCCGCGTCCACCGATCACGCCCTCGATGTAGAGGCCGTGCGCGTAGAGCGAGCGCGTGATCGGGATCGCCTCGGGCGGCAGGCGCTCGACGTCGAGGCGCGTGCGATCGGGCTCTTCGGTGCCGCCGGTGCGGCTCGCGTCGGCGTCGCTTCGCGCCGCGTCCTGCGCGACAGCGTGTGCGCTCACGGTGCCCACGAGGAGCACGATCATCGCCACGCAGAGCGTCTCGGGCAGCCGACTCACGAGGGCGAACGCTACCAAAGAACGAGCGCCCACCGCGCGGCTAAAAATCGCCGAACAACCGAGCGAGCGTGACGTCGAGGGCGCCCGCGACTCGGTAGAGCGAGCCGACCGAGGCGCTCGACTCCGCGCGCTCGATCTGGCTGAGCAGCGAGACCGAGAGGCCCGTGCGCGTCGCGAGCTGCCTCAGCGTCAGCTTGTGCTGGGTGCGGAGCCCGCGGACCGTGTTGCCGATGTGGCGGTTCAAGAGCTCTTCGGGCGATCGCGTGAGGCCCTTCTTCTTCACGACGCGCTCGACCGCCGCCCGCAGATCCTCGGGCTCGAACGGCTTGCGCACGTAGTCGACGGCGTCGAGCTTCATCGCGACCACGGCCGTGTCGAGGCTCGGCTGCCCCGTCGCCATGATCACCGACACGTCCGAGTCCCTCGCGCGGATCCGGCGCAGCACCTCGAGCCCGTCGAGCTCGGGCATCATCAGATCGAGCACGACGACGTGGTAGGGCGTCTCGAGCTCCTTCTCGACCTGGGTCGGATCGGTGAGGCGACCCACCTCGTAGCCGTCGTTCTCCAACAGCGTCGCGATGAAGTCGACGATCCCTGCATCGTCGTCGACCACGAGGACCCGGATGACGGGAACTGCTCGACCCACGCACACCTCCCGGCGGGGCAGGCGCCCCCCTCGCTCGCGTCGCTCGAACCAGCGCGCTCGTCGAGCCTCGCACTTGTGCACGCCGATGTCAGTTCAGTTCTTCTCGCAGACACGGGGCTCGAAGCGCCCTCCAGCGGTCGCCAGGCCCCCTGGGAGACCGTGAGCGTCGCGCGTCTGCGCGTAGTCGATCGACACGCAGACGAGCACCGCGAGAGCGACGGCGAACATGCGGAGGAAGAAGCGCCGCGCCCACGACTCGTCGCCACCCTTGGGCTGCTCCTGCCAGCGCGCGATCAGGTGATCGACCCAGAGGAAACCCGGAAGCGCGACGAGCACCACACGCGGGAACCAGCCGAACGCGGCGAGCGCGAGCGTCGCGCCGCCCGAGATCCAGAAGAGCACGCGGGTGATGCGCAGCGTGAAGGCCGCGCCCCGCACCACGACGAGCGTGCGGTAGCCGCGCTCGCGATCCTCGTCCTCCTGGAATGCCTGCGCGGCGAAGTACGCGGTGGAGATCCACACGATCGCCACGAGGAGCACGACCGCGCCGCGGATCGTCGGCGCGAAGCCCGAGACCAGGAAGCCGCCGAGCGGCGAGAGCGCGCCGTAGCCCGCGGCGTTCACGAAGGGGCCGCCGAACGCGTGCGCCTTCCACGCGATCTTGGGGTGCGAGTAGAGGATCGCGAGGATCGTGCACAGCACGACGCACACGCCCACGCCGATCCCGAGCCAGAAGCCGAGCGCGATCGAGAACACGAAGGTCGGGATCGCATAGAGGCTCACGTGCGGAGGCACGGGCACCGAGTCGCCGAAGAGCGTGGGCGACTCGTCGCGATCGAGGCCCGCGTTGAGCCACATGGTCCCGGCGTGCGGCACGGCCCACGCGAGCGCGAGCAGGCCCATCGTGCGGAAGGGGGCGAGCGACGCGTCCTCGCAGCCGTGGTCCCAGTACGCGTACGCGAAGCCGATCATCGGGAGGATCGACACGAACAGCATGCCCTTGGGCCGCGCGAGGGCCCACAGCGCGCGCGCCGTGCTCATGGGCTTCGTGGGGATCGTCGGTCGAGTCGGCTCACTCACGGCATCGCTCATGCGCTGGCTTGCGGGGCGCGGTCCTAGCACGGGCCCCGTGAGTGGAGATCCCCTCGCTCCCAAGGAGGGAGGGCCTCGTGGCATCCTAGAGGCCTCGTGCGAGCGCGACGCGAGCGGTGGTTCGAGATCTCCGACGAGGGCCTCGTGCGTCGGGCCCGCGAGCGGCCGCTCGGTCGCTTGCTGCTCGAGGCCGTGCAGAACGCGTTCGACGCGGGCGCGACGAACATCGCGGTCGAGCTCGGCGCCGACGAGATCGTGGTGATCGACGACGCCCCCGTGGGCATCAGCGACGAGCGGCTGGTCTACACGGTGTTCCTCAGCGACAAGGTCGACGACCCGACCCGCCGCGGTCGCATGGGCCGCGGGCTCAAGGAGCTGCTCTCGACGTGCGAGCGCGCGCGCGTCGAGACCACGGGGGCCACGATCACCTTCGGCGAAGAGGGCCGTCGACGCGAGGAGAGCGTGCGCACCGAGGGCACGCGCCTCGTGCTCGGTCGCACGACGAGCGACGACGAGCGGGCTCGCGCCGTCGAGGTGCTGCGCATGACGATCCCGCCCGAGGGCGTGACGCTGCGCATCGACGGTCGCGTGGTGCGTCGTCCCCGCCCGTTGCTCGGCCTGCCGAGCTGCGAGCTCGAGACGGTGGCCGTCGACTCGGGTGTCGAGCGCGCCGTGATGCGCGCCACGACGCTCGTCGCGTACACGCCCCGACGTGGCGAAGAGCCGCGCCTCTTCGAGATGGGCGTGCCCGTCCAGCGCTGGAACGTGCCGTGGCACGTGGACGTCGGTCAGCGCATCCCCCTCGGCGACGCGCGTGATCAGGTGCCCGAGCGCTTTGCGCTCGCTGTGAAGGCCACGCTGCTCGAGGCGATGCTGCACCGCTACCTCGATCGCCGCGATCTGCGGGCGGACTGGGTGAACGACGTGATCGCGCGCTGGCCCGTGACGACCACGCTGCTCGACGCCTACGTCTCGAAGATCTTCCCCAAGGGCTCGGTGCTCGGCGCGACGGCGACCGACACGCGGAGCGTCGCGGCCGACGATCGTGCGCGCCAGCTCGGCGCCCACATCGTCGAGGCGGCCTCGCTCTCGCACGGCGCGTACGTCGCGCTCGGTCGCGTGCTCGAGACGAGCGCGGACTTCGTGGCGCGTCGGGCCTCGGAGCTGTCGGGCGTCGAGGTGGATCCGAACGAGACGCAGCTCCGCTTCTCGAGCGCGGTGCGCACGCTAGCGAAGGAGATCGCGGGCAGCCACGTACGCGTGCGCTTCTACGCGGCCGTGCCCGATGGCCTCGGCCTCCTCGAGGAGGCGCGCACCGACGTCACCTCGCGCATCGTCTCGTTCAACGTCGCGGGGCGCCTGCGCTTCGACGATCTCCTCGATCCGCACACGCTCGGCATCGTGCTGCACGAGCTCGCGCACCTCGTGACGCCCGAGCACGATCACCGCTTCGTCGATCGCCTCCAGTTCCTCGCCGGCCTGCTCGCGCGGCGGATGGCCGAGGATCCCAGCCTCGCCGCGCTGCTCCGAGGGTGCTAGACCCGCGCTCCTCATGGCGACCAAGCGTCGCTCGCCCGAGCGCGAGCCCACCGACCGCATCGTCAAGCGTGCTCCGCAGGATCGGAAGCGTCTGTCGCCCGAGCTCGAGGCGTTCGCGCGCGGCGACGACGACGCGATCTGGCGGCGACAGATCCAGAGCGGGCGCCTGCACGATCCGCGCGTCGTCGCGCTGATCCCCGGCCTCAAGAACGCCGACGCGCGCATGGTCTACGAGGCGCACGTGGCGCGCATCCTCGAGGCCATGAGCGCGCCGGTGAACGACGAGACGCGCGCGCGCCTGAGCGAGGCGCTCGCCGTCGTGTACGCGTGCGGCACCTACCGCGGCTACAGCATCGTGAGCTTCGAGGCGTTCGCGGAGGCGGTGATCGGGATGCCCGCGGACCGCGCGATCACGCTCGCGAAGGCGGGCTGCGTCTCGCTGGGCCTCCCCAAGTCGCTCAGCGAGGCCGAGATCGCGGTCTGGCTCCGCGCCGAGGCGGGCGTGATCGAGGTCACGCCCAAGGGTCGCGTCGAGGTGCGCAACGGCACGATGACGCTGACGATCCCCATCGGCGTCGCGGCCGAGGCGCTCGCGGCCGTGGGCTTCCGCGAGGCGCCGATCGCGCGCACGCACGAGGGCCCGCGCACGGTGGTCGATCGACCCAAGGGCGTGCTGCCGATCAGCGCGATCGTGGAGCGCGAAGAGCGCATCCGGCGCGGCGAGTGACGTGAACGCGCACCGCGTCGAGGGCATGCCGCGGCTGCGCGGCGAGCAGTACCCGGCGCGTCACCGCGAGGTCCTGCGTGAGGCCCTGCATCTCTTCGCGGAGCGCGGCTACGCGGGCGCGAGCCTGCGCGAGCTCGCGCGTCGACTCGGCATCCAGCAGCCGAGCCTCTATCACTACTTCCGCAAGAAGGACGAGCTCGTCGAGCAGGTGCTCGAGTACTTCGGCATCGGGGGCGCGGGCACGATGATCGCGGGCGAGCCGTACGCGCCCGACGACATCGCCGATCTTCCCGCCGCGCTCACGCTCTACGTTCGCTACCTCTACGACCACACCGAGTGGCCGCTGCTGGTGCGCTTCATGTTCGTGCTCGCCGCCGAGAAGCGGAGCTTCACGCCGAAGCTGCGCGAGATGTTCGTGGAGCAGTCGAGCGAGCTCACGCGCATCATGCTCGCGCACTACGTGGACAGCGGGCAGGTGAGCGCCGACGAGGTCGCGCACTTCTCGCGCATGATCTTGTCCGCGATCGCGCTGCCGCTGATCGAAGAGCGTCTGCTCTTCCCCGACGGCGACCGCCACCCCGATCTCGATCCCTACTTCGCGTTCGTCGTCGAGAGCGCGCGCACGACGATCGAAGCGCGTCGCAGGAAGTAGTCGCGCCCACGGGGCTCACGGCGCGAAGCCGAAGAACACGCGGAGCTCGTCGAGGGCTGGAGGCGCTTGGCCCCGGACGAAGCGGCGCACCTCGCCGCGGTGGTTGCGCGCGTGGACCTCCGTCGTCTTCAGGGTCGCGAGACCACGCACGAGCAGCGCCTCGAGGCGGTCGGGCGGATGCACCAAGAAGGTCGGCGTCGCGCTCGCGTCCTCGACGTAGGCGAGATCGAGCACGGGATGAGGCGCGCGGTCCCATCGGCTCGTGCGGAGCGCGCCGGGTCCCACGACGCGCGCCTCGGCGACGGCGACCGAGTCGACCTCACGCATCTCGCAGTCGAACGCGGGGAACGCACGAAACACGCTGCGGCTCACCGTGAAGCGTCCTTGGACGACGTGGTTCTCGACGGTGGGGCTCAGCACGATCAGGCGCGCGAAGGGCGCGCCGAGCGGGCCGAGGGCGAACGCCCGCACCGGCGTGCGCTCGTCCGCGAAGATCGCGTCACGCTGCTCCGCGAGCACCGCGAGGATGTGCTGCGAGAGCGCGTCGCGTGCCTGCGCTGTGAGCGTGCTGCCGTGGATCACGCACCGCAGCAGGATCGCGCGTGTGCCCTCGTCGTTGGTGATCACCCACTCGCCGACCGACACGTTGCTGCACGCATACGTGTGCTCGTGTCCCGCGAGCGGCTGGAGGTCGCTCCGCGGTCGACCTGCGTGATCGAGATCGCTGCGGAGGACCTCGACGACGTTCGCGCTGCGATCGGCGACGCGCCCTGATCGCTCGGGGCCTTCGACGTAGCCCTTCTTCGTGAGGTTGGCGGCTTTCTTCCGCGCGAAGTCGGACGCGTCGTCGTCGTCGTCGCGCGTCGAGACGTTCGCGCCACCCCCATGGCCCGCGTTCACCCAGCTCTCGTAGACGCGGCAGTCGATGACCTGCAGCTCGTAGCTGCGTCCGTCGGGATGAACGAACGTGCGGATGCGATCGGGGGCTGCGAACGGAGTGCTCGCGGGGCCTCTGGTCGACTTACGCGCCGCCATGCGATGAGCTCCGTCGTCCGCGTCTCACGCGCCGCGCGCCACGACTAGGGCTCGCTGCGGCACTCTTCCCAGAGGCCTCGTCGCTCGGCGTTCGCGATGCCCTCGTCGCCCCGGAACGTCGACTCCATGAAGTCGTTGGGCGCCAGCACGAGCACGCTCGCGTAGCCACGACGGATCAGCTGCCGCTGCCAGAGATCGTTCTCGCCCGGGCCGAGCCAGAGGTAGGCGAGCGTGCGATCGAAGCGGTCCATGCAGCCGCGATCGAACGTGAGCGCGACGCGGCGACCGAGAAGCTGCTCCGAGAAGATCTTCGCGTCCGCGCCGTAGCAGTGGAGCATGCCCGTGGCGTCGTAGGTCTCGGGCGTGTCGGCGCCGAGCAAGCGCACGCGCAGCATCTCGCCGTCGTCGGTGAGCACGTCGAAGGTGTCGCCGTCGGCGACGGTCACGAGGCGGCCGCGCTCGGGATCGCGGCACGCGGCGGGAGACTGCGGGAGCGAGGCGAGATCCATCGCGTCGACGCGCGCGTCGTCGAACACGAACGACCGCTCTTCGTCGAAGCAGTTGCCTGTGCCCGCCGCGTACTCGCACGGCTCGTCGAGCACGGGCTGGTACGGGCAGGCCGAGAGGGCGAGCGCGGACGCGAGGACGGCGATGAGGCGACGCGCGTTCATCAGAACCGGAACCTCGCCTCGAGCTGGATCAGGCGCTCGGTCGGGAAGCGCAGCGGGTTGCCCGGATCGAACTCGCGGTACGTCTCGCCGTAGACGAGCGTCGCGATGCCGGTGCGGCGCCAGAAGAACCAGTTGAGGCCCACGCGCCAGTTGGTCTGCTCCGGCTGGTAGCTCACGCCCTCGGGCGTGCGATCGCCGCCCGGCAGGTTCTGGTACGGCGCGTTGCGGTAGAGGCCACCCACGTCCGCCGCGAGCATGAGCACGCGCGGGACGAGGAGGAAGCTGAGCTGCACGTTGTACGCGGTGTTCATCGCGTTGTAGTCCATCACGTAGCGACCGAAGTAATCGCCGCGGAGGAGGATGTGCCAGAAGCGGAAGAAGAAGCCCGCCTGCCACAGGATGCCGCGCTCGTTCGGACGTTGGTCGTAGCGACCGCCCGCCGTGAACTGCAACGAGAGCTGGTTCGGCGTGTACACGAAGAGGCTGTCGAAACGATCGGTGCGGCCGACGGCATCGAGGAGGAACTGCGCGCCGCCGGTCCACGCGAAGTTGCGATCGTCGGAGCTGAAGAAGCGGCCGCCGACGTTGCCCGTGCCCTGGCCCGAGCCCGCCGCCGCGAACGCGCGGTAGCGCACGATGCTCGACAGATCGGGCAAGGGGCCGCCGACCTCGACCGAGAAGCCGTTGCCCGGCTCTGCGATGTTGCCGACGTAGAACGGCGGCGTGAGCAGCGGGTAGTTGGCCGCCGACATGACGAACGCCGTCGTGAGCAGGCCCGAGCCGCTGTTGAGGTTGAAGTAGTGGCCGTCGGTCCCGATCGGCAGGTTGAACATCACGAAGTTCACGCGGAGCTGCTCGTCCGCGCGCATCTGGATGAGGAAGAACGAGTTCTGGATGAACGGGATCGGGCCGAGCGCGCGGAGCTGAAGGAGCGTGAAGCGCGCCTCGGGCACGTTGCCGGCGTCCGAGCCGTCCTGGTTGTAGTTCAGCTGCACCGAGCCGCCGACGCCGCCCACGACCGAGAAGCGGATGCCGGGCTGCGCCTGACAGACCGAGATGTCGGGATCGAAGCGGCAGCCGAAGTCGTTGCAGTCCGTGCGTCCGTCGCGGTCGTTGTCGACGCCGTCCGAGCACGTCTGATCGCTGCGCTCGCCGTCGGCGTCGCCGCCCTGACCGATGAGATCCTCGGCGCTCGTCGCGCCCTCGGGCAGCTCGGGGAACTCTTCGTTCTCGCCCACCGCCCCAGAGCCCTGCACGGCCGTGCTGGAGCTCGCCGAGCGCCAGCTGCCGCGGCAGGTGCGGATGTGCTCGCTCTGACAGTCGGCGTCGTCGCAGTCGGTCGCGCCGTCACCATCGTTGTCGACCCAGTCGCTGCACGCGCGATCGGTGCGCTCCTCACCGCCGCCCGCCTGACAGCGCGCGCTGTCGAAGCAGTCCGCGTCGGCGCAGTCGATCATGCCGTCGCCGTCGTCGTCCGAGCCGTCCTCGCACATGCGCTCCTGCGCGCTGACGGGCGTCGCGGCTTGCACCGACTGCAGCTCGTGCGTGTCGGGCACGGCCTGCGGTGCGACCTCGTCCGGCATCGGCGCGTCGCTCGATTGAGCGAGCGCGGGCGCGGCGCCGAGCGGGAGCGCGAACAGCGAGAGAGCGAGGAGGTGGAGCCTGAGTCGGTTCATGAGCATCTCGGGGCGCGACATGCGTCGCGGAATCGAATGGGAGTCGCAGAGCGGAGGCGCGGAGCGGAGTCGCAGAGCGGATCAGCCGCACACCTGAGGGCGCGGCTCGAGCATCAGCTCGGGCGGGAAGGTGACCTCGCAGAGGTCGCGCGTGACGGGGTTCCAGTTGCAGTCCCAGTCTTCGCAGTCGACGAAGCCGTCGTCGTCGTTGTCGCGACCGTCCATGCAGTTCGCGCGCGCGAACTCGGGCATCGCGCCCACGCTCTCCTGACAGGGCGAGCGCTGGAAGCCGTTGGGCACGAGGTCACCGCTGGCGTCGTGGTCGACGAAGGCCTCGATGACCGAGCGGCACGAGAAGTCCTGGCAGTCGCCGAACCCGTTGCCGTCGTTGTCGAGGCCGTCGGTGCAGAGCGTGAAGCTGCGCTCGGTCAGGGTGACGCACGCGCGCGCGACATCGACGTCCTCGGAGCGCGAGCAGCTGAAGTCTGCGCAGTCCGCGAAGCCGTCACCGTCGTCGTCGAGGCCGTTGCTGCACTCCTCGAGCGAGGCCTCCTCGAGCTCGTCGCAGTAGGCGATCGCCTCCGGAGTCGCGCCGCGCATCGTGTCGGTGCACGCGAAGTCGTTGCAGTCGATGAAGCCGTTGTCGTCGTTGTCGACGCCGTCCGAGCAGGCCTCGAGCGAGTTCTCTTCGCCCATCGAGGACGCACAGAATTCGACCGCTGCGGGCGTCGCGCCGCGCGCGGCGTCCGAGCACGAGAAGTCCTCACAGTCGGTGAAGTTGTCGCGGTCGTTGTCGACGCCGTCGCTGCAGCCGGGCAGGTCGTTCTCGACGAGCGTCGCGCAGAACGCGATCGCCTCGGGCGACCCCGAACGCGAGCAGCTGAAGTCGTTGCAGTCCGTGAAGCCGTTGCCGTCGTTGTCGCTGCCGTCCTGACATCGGTCGAGGCTCGTCTCCTCACCACGCAGCGCCTCGCAGTACGCCGTGAAGCTGACGAGATCGTCGCCGGTCAGGCTCGCGCAGGTGGGGTCGTTGCAGTCGAGCGCAGGGATCGTCCCCATGCCACCGGGCCTGGGGATGCGGCTTCCGTCGTTGTTGTTGCGATCGACGCAGCGCGCGAGCGTGTTCTCGGGGCCGCGGCACGCGAAGTCGAGGTAGCAGTCGAAGTCGTCGCAGTCCGCGCGTCCATCGCCGTCGTCGTCACCGTCGTCGCAGGCCTGCTCGCCGCCGGGCACGCACGCCGCAGTGCCGCGACAGTCGGGGTCGTCGCAGTCCGCTGCTCCGTCGCGATCGTCGTCACCGTCGTTGCACGACGTCTCGCCGCGGTGGCACTCGACCGCCTCTTCGCAGTCCTGATCGAGACAGTCCGGTCGTCGATCGCCGTCGTCGTCGATGTTGTTCGAGCAGTCGGTCTCGACCTCACACACCGTGACGAACGGGTTGCGCGAGCAGCCCGAGTCCTGGCAGTCGGCGAAGCCGTTGCCGTCGTCGTCGATCCCGTTGCTGCACGCGACGTCGTCGAACTCGATCGAGCAGCACAGCTCGAGCATCACGAAGCAGTCGCTGTCGCCGCAGTCGAAGCGCCCGTCGTCGTCGTTGTCGATGAAGTCCGTGCACTTCTCGGGCGTGTTCTCGGGCTCGAGGAAGGGCACGACAGGGATGCGACGGTTGCAGAAGCCCTGACGGATGCAGTCCGGATCGCGGCAGTCGAGGAGGCGATCACCGTCGTCGTCGAAGCGGTTGGTGCACGCGTCGAGCGTGCGCTCGTAGCCGACGGGCGGTCCTTCCGAGACGGGGGTGAAGCAAGCGCTCAGCACGAGCGCGAACGACACGAGAAGCGAGCGCGACACGCGTTCCATCAGTGGTGCTCTCCGTGCCAGACGTCGGGCACGCCGGGCGGAAGCGTTCCGTGGCCGCCGAGGCAGATCGCACGGTCGTCGCCGTAGCGGCGCGTGAAGTCGACGTAGAGCGCGCACGAGCCGCGCTGCGTGGTGTTGTCGCCGAGGTTGCCCGCGGCGCGCGCGGCCTCGAGGTAGCGGAGCACCGGATCGTGGCTCTCGCCCGTGAGGTAGCCCGGCAGCGTGCCGGTGCGCGCGAAGCGGGTGACGAACTCGATCAGCTGGAGGTTCGACCAGCTCGAGACGACGGTGCCGATCTCCGGATCGGTGCGCATCTCGCGCGCGACGGCGCGCGTCGCGAGCGGGTCCGAGACGATCTCGTCGTTACACACCCACTGGCACTCGCTGTAGTTGTTGCGGTGCTGGCGGCTCTCGCTGTGGCCGTCGATCGTCGAGATGAGACGGTCGTAGTGCCACTCGCGCGAGGGGTCCTCGCTGAGCGAGTGGAGCGAGGTCATGACGAAGAGCGGGATGCCGTGCGCCCACATGCCGCGGTGCTCGCGCATCGCCTCCTGCTGTGCGCGCAGGTACTCGGGCCGCGACGGCGTGTCGTCGGGCTGGTAGGCGTGCGCGTAGCCGCGGCGCAGATCGTCGACGATGAGGTCGGGGCACTCCACGAGGAGGCGTCCGTAGCCGTCTCGCGTCCCGTCGGTGAAGCAGTGCCAGGTGCCGCGGCGGCCGTTGATCGTGGCGAGCTTCGCGTTGATGTAGAGCTCGTACGGGTGCCAGGTGCCCCACTGGTGGGCGGGCCCGAAGCTCTCGAGCGAGTTGAAGCCCGCGAGGCGGCACTGCGATCCGGAGTACTCGCCGGAGAAGATGCGGAACGAGTCCCCGTCGTTGAAGCTCACGGGCGTCACGACGCCGTTGATGAAGACGCGAGACCAGGCGTTGGCGCCCGCGGGCTCGACGGGCGTCATGAGGATGCCCACGACGAACGCGCCGCCGGCCAAGGCCAGGGCGGTGGAGCGACGCAGGGAGGTGGGCGCGTTCATGAGGCTCCGAGAAGTGCGCAGGGCCGGGTCGGGCAGCACGCAGCGCGGCGCGAGCACGGGGGCTCAGGCGCGCGAGCGGCCAGTGGATGGCATGGTGCGCGGGGGAGTCAAGCGTCGCAGGCGTGACGACACCCGACACGTCGTCGCACGTCGCTCGTCGCTGTCTCGAGCGAATGTGCTACGAGTAGCACATGAAGAGCATCGGCATCCGCGAGCTCCGGCAGCGCGCCAGTGAGGTCCTCCGTGAGGTGCAGCTCGGCACGAGCTTCGACGTGACCGATCGCGGGCGCCCCGTCGCTCGCCTCGGGCCGGTGCCGGCGGAGGAGCCGCTCGAGAAGCTCCGTGTCGGAGGAGACGTCTCGACGCCGACCGGCGCCCTCGACGAGCTGCCCCCGCCGCTCCGACTCGCGAAGGGCGCGCGGACACCGTCCACCGTCCTCACCCGATTGCGCGCACGTGAGCGCTAGGCGCCCGACCTACCTCGACTCGTCGGCGATCGTGAAGCTCGTCGTTCACGAGCCCGAGTCGGCGGCACTGGCGCGCTACCTCCGCGGAAGGCGTCCGATCGTGTCGAGCGACCTCGCCCGCGTCGAGGTCACGCGGGTCTGCCTCTCGTTCGACGACGCCGTGACGGCCCGAGCGCGTGACGTCCTCGATCGCATCGAGCTCATCCGCATGAACGCACGCGTGCTCGAGATCGCCGGCACCCTCCTACCCGTCGAGCTCCGCTCCTTGGACGCCATCCACCTCGCGACGGCCTCGCTCCTCGGGGACACGCTCGCGCGTGTGATCACGTACGACGACCGCATGGCGGAAGCAGCACGCGCGCTCGGATGGACGGTGATCGCACCGGACTGACATCATGGGCCGCATGCGACTTCGACTGCGGCCACGGTTGCTCGGCACTCTGCTCGCTTGCGCTGCGATCGGCTGCGGGCCGAGTGGGGGCTCGGACGACGCTGGGCTCGACGCGAGCACCGGGCTCGACACGAACGTTCCGGTCGACGACGCGGGCGCGCCCGACGCGTACGCGTTCCCCGATGCGCTCAGCTCGCCGATCGTCCTCTCGATCGACGACGACGACGGCAGCGGTGGAGGCGCGGCGACGGCGCGGCTCGAGGTGCTCACGAACCCGCTGCGCGTGCGCCTCCTCGGGCCCGATGGCGAGGTGCGCTTCGCGAGCGTCGCGTCCGGCCTCGAGCTCGGCGTCTCGCCCACCGGCGACACTCGCTACAACGACGTGACCGTCGATGCGCCGCGTCGCGTCACCTGGCAGCCGCTCGATCTGGGCATCACCGCCGTGAGCGACGTGGAAGGCCTCGTGGGCGATGGCGTCGATCACAGCGCGCGCATCACGCTCTCGCGCGTGGCGCGCGGCGTGATCCGCATGCGCGTCGCCGTCGAGAGCAACGAGGACACCGTGGGGCTCGTGCGGGCGCGATGGGCCGCCGACGAGGGCAGCTACCAGGGCCTCGGCGAGCGCTTCACTGGCGCCGACGCGCGCGGCTTCGTCGTGCCGATGCAGATGGGCGTCACCACGCTCGCGCGCGAGAGCGGCACCAACGAGCACCACGTCCCCATCCCGTTCTTCGTGAGCTCGGGCAGCTATGGCCTCTTCGTCGAGAGCCGCGAGGCAGGCGCGTTCGACGTGGGGCTCGCGAACGAAGACGAGGTGCGCGCGACCTTCGAGGGCAGCGCGATCGAGTACGTGTTCTTCGTCGCGCCCACGCCGCGCGAGGTGATCGCGGCCTACACGCGGCACACGGGCCTCCCCATCCTGCCGCCGCGCTGGTCCTTCGCGCCGATGCACTGGCGCAACGTGTGGGACGATCGCGCGCAGCTCGAGACCGACGCCGAGGCGCTCGTCGACCTGCACATCCCCGCGACGGCGTTCTGGATCGACAACCCGTGGACCGACTCCTACGTCGACAACGTCTTCGACGAGACGCGCTTCCCCGGTCACGTCGAGATGCTTCGCGAGATCCGTGACTCGGGCTTTCGACCGCTCGTGTGGAACGTGCCGTACCTCGACGCGCCCGAGGACGGCGTCGCCGACAACACCGCCGAGACGCTCTACCAAGAGGCGGAGCGCGACGGTCACCTCGTGGAGCTCGCGGGCGGCTCGATCTTCTCGGCACCGAGCGCGAACGGCGTCTCGGGCCTCAGCGCCGCTGCCGGCATGATCGACTTCACCACCGAGGGTGGGCGCGACTTCTGGCAGGCGCGTCTCGATCCGCTCGTGCGCGACCTGGGCATCCGCGCGTTCAAGCTCGACTACGGCGAGGACATCGTCCCCGAGCTCGCGGGCGCGCGCACACAGATCCGCTTCGGGGATGGAACCACCGAGCGCGAGACGCACAACGTCTACGCCATGCGCTACCACCAGCCCTACCGCGACGCGATCGACACGCACTCGGACGAAGGTGGCTTCCTCCTCGTGCGCGCCTCGTGCTGGGGCGGTCAGACGGTGGCCGACATCGTGTGGCCGGGCGACATCGACTCGAACCTCACGCGTGGTGACCTCGACAACGTCGGCGGTCTGCCTGCCGCGATCTCGGCGCTGATCTCGCTCTCTGCGAGCGGCTTCCCGAGCTTCGCGTCCGACACCGGCGGCTTCCGCGAGGGCCCACCCGATCTCGAGACGCTGATGCGCTGGGCCGAGCACACGGCGTTCTCTCCCTTCCTCCAGCTCGGAGGCTCGGGCCCGCACCACAACCCGTGGCTCTACGACCCGACGACGCAGGTCCCCGATCCCACTGGCACCTACCGCGAGCTCGCGCGCGCGCACACCGAGCTCATCCCGTACTTTCGCATGCTCGCGCTGCGCGCGTCGGCCGATGGGACGCCGCCGATCCTCCATCCGTCGCTCGCGTACCCCGACGATCTCGGGGGCTACCGCGATCCCGACGCGTACTTGATCGGCGAGGACTTCTTCGTCGCGCCCGTGGTCGAGCCCGCGGCCACCGATCGCTTCGTGCATCTGCCGCCCGGCGGCTGGGTGCACTGGTTCACGCAGGGCTCGTACGTCGGTCCGCGCGACGCGATGGTCGAGGCGCCCGTCGGCACGCCGCCGGTGTTCGTACGCATCGGCGCGATCGTCCCCATGCTCGCGCACGATCTCGAGACGCTCGTCGCCGCGCCCACGCCGATGGGCGACTCGCGCATCGACCTGACCGATCGCCCCTTCCTCCGTGCGCTCTTGATCCCCAACGGCACGCGCACGATCACCACCGAAGAGGGCGTGCGCATCGGCTACGACCATACCAGCGGCCCGCTCGAGATCACGCTCGCGCCCGTCACGACGGGGCCCGATCTCGGCGTGCGCGACGTGCGCCTCGTGGTCGACACCACGCACGCCGATCCCTTCATCCCGTCGGTCGTCGCGCTCGAGGTCGACGGTGTCGAGGTCCCCGCGACCACGCCGATGGACGTGGCCGATGGATGCGACGACGTGTGCTGGGCCCCCGGCTTCAACACGATGACGATCTCGGCCCGCCTCACGGGCCCCGTGACGATCACCCTGCGCTCGTCGTGATCAGGTCCTGCCCCGTCTCGCGCCGCCGTGTGGGATCACGATCTCGACGCAGTGACGGCGTCGCGCGGCGCGAGGTCGGTCGACGTGGAGGCGAGGCGCTGTCCGCGCAGCGAGGCGTACAGGCGTATCGCGGCGACGAGCGTGATCGCCGCCGGTAGGAAGAACGTCGCGTAGCCCAGGTGTGGCGCGATCGCAGAGGCCACGAGCGCGCCCGAGACGAACGCGAGGATCTTCGCGCCGCGCAGGCGAACGGAGCGGCGCGCGCCCTCCACGAGCGTGGCCGGTCCGTGCGACATCGAGGTGGCGAGCGCGATCGAGAAGTCCGTGAGCGGTCCGGTCATGTGCGTCGTTCGCACGATCATCCCCGTCGTCGACGCGACCGCCGCGTTCTGGAGGCCCATCGCGAAGCCGAGCACTGATAGCAGCGCGAAGTCGCCCAGCGTCTCGACCGTCGTGCCGAACGGGCCGAAGAGGCCCGCGAGGCCCGCGCTCGCCGCGCCCGCTTGGACGAGCGACACCAGCACCAGCGGTGCCGCGGGCCACGGCTGGCGATGTCTCAGTCGTCGACCGTCGAGGAGGAACACGCTCGTCATCGCGCCGAGCACGAAGCACACGACGACCACGACGTACTCGAGGAGCAGCGTGGGCTGCTCGAAGTCCGCGCCGATGCGGGTCAGCGTACCCGTCACGTGGGTGACGAAGGCCTGGCATGCGGCCAGCGCCGCGGCGTTCACAGCACCGGCAGCGAAGGTCAGTGCGACCCAGATCGTGACGTGGCGACGGTCGTGCACGGACTCGGCGGGCAGGAGCGGCGGCAGGTGTGCCATGGGCACCCACTCTGGGGCGCCTGACCCTGTATGCAATCAACGCAAGTTCGACAGGATCTGTCGGTGGTGCCTACAGGTCGGGTCACGTGAGGGTGGAGCCTCGACGCGCGCGTCGCGTGGGCTGGGGCCGTCGTCCGCGGCGACCGGGGAAGATCTCGTGGCCCTCGCGGACCAACAGCGAGACGAGGGGCGCCGCGATCCGTCGCTCGGTCGAGAGGAGGTGGTAGCGCTCGCGCACCGTCTCCGACTGACCCAGGGCCACCACACGGTACTGCGCGCAGATCTGACTGGCGAGCGGCGTCGCGCCCGCGAACACGCCGATGCCGTCTTGCGCGAAGACCTTCAAGAGCGCGCTGTCGTCGATCTCGGCGACGACACGCGGGTGGACGTCGCGCTGCGCGAAGAAGTCCTCGAGCGCGCGGCGGAGCGCGCTGTCGGTGCCGGGGAGCAAGAGCGGCGCGCCGTCGAGCAGGCGCGGGAAGCTGCCGTCCTCTCCCCGTCGGCCGGAGAGCGACTTCGCGAGCGCGGGAGACGCGAAGAACGTGGTGCCGCATTCGCCGAGGAAGTGATCGAACACGCCCGGCGAGGCGGGACCCGCGGCGTCGGTGAGCACGGCATCGAGACGATGCGCGAGCAGCTCGGTCACGAGCTCGGGCGTGCTCGCCTGACGCAGGGTGAGACGAACCGGCGGATCTTGCGCGTCGTAGACCGCGAGCAGCCGCCGCGCGACGAGCTTGGGCACGGGATCCGAGATCCCGATCGCGAGCCGCGGCGCGCGCGCGGTGGGACGCGTGCGCACGCCGTCGAGCAGCTCCTTGCCGAGCGAGAAGATCTCCTCGGCGTAGCCCGCGACGAAGCGCCCCGTCTCGGTGAGCGTGAGGCCACGCCCTTCGCGCGAGAACAGCGGCTCGCCCAGGGCCTCCTCCAGCTGACGCAGCTGCGTGCTCACCGTGGGGTGCGAGAGGCGCAGCTTGCGCGCAGCCGCGGCCACCCCGCCCTCGCGCACGACGGCGTGGAAATAGAAGAGGTGGTGGTAGTTCAGCCACTCCACGGGGCTTCAGGATAGGCCCGACCCGTAGAGAACGGCTACAGGTCGTCGTAGCTATTTCGTGGGGTTCCCAATCGCCCTCGGGGCCTCAGGCTCGACGCATGCGCGCGCACACCAAAGAGACCCAGGCGACCATGACCCCCGAGCGTGCCCTCGCGTTCCTCGAGGAGGGCAACGGGCGCTTCCGACAGAACCTGCGCCTCAGCCGCGACCTGCTCCAGCAGGTGAACGAGACGCGCGAGGGGCAGTGGCCGTTCGCCACCATCCTGAGCTGCATCGACTCGCGCACGTCGGCCGAGCTGATCTTCGATCAGGGCCTGGGCGACGTCTTCTCCATCCGCGTCGCGGGCAACGTCATCAACGAGGATATCCTGGGCTCGATGGAGTTCGCGACGAAGGTCGCCGGCTCGAAGCTCATCGTCGTGCTCGGCCACTCGAGCTGCGGGGCGATCAAGGGCGCCGTCGATCACGTGCAGCTCGGCAACCTCTCGACGCTGCTCAACAAGATCCAGCCCTCGGTCTACGTCGAGCGCGCGACCAAAGAGGATCGCACCTCGAAGAACGCCGACTTCGTCGACAACGTCGCGCGCATCCAGGTGCGCCGCTCGACGGAGGCGATCATCGAGCGAAGCACCGTGATCCGTGAGCTCGTCGAGGCCGGCCAGGTCGGCCTCGTGGGCGCCCACCACGACCTCGAGAGCGGTGCCGTCACGTTCTTCCGCGACACGTACATGTGCGGCGAGATCAAGCACTTCTACCTCGACGTCCCGGCCGGCGGCGAAGCGAGCGTCTAGGGCTCTTCCAGGGGTGGCCTGCGGCCGGCGGCGCGGGAAACAAGCGCGTCGCGGGTTCGCTGCAGCATGGTGCGCATGAGCTTGCGGAGCTCGGCGCGGCTCGCCTCGTGACGCTCGCGATCGGCCTCGGCGCCGAGCGCGGGGAGGACATCGGCCACGGCCTCGAGCGTCGAGACCCACTCGCGTCGCGGCTCCTTGCGGAGCTTGCCGTACATCGAGGGCTCCCGAGGCACGAGGCCCACGCGCGCGAGCTTGAGTAGCCACGCGTTGCGCCACCACAGCGTCTTGGCCTGGCTCCACGTTCCGTCGAGCACGATCAGGCCGTCGAGCGGTGAGGGCTCGGTGCGTGGCGCACCGTGACGATCGAGCACGCGCACGGTGCCCGGCGCGTGCGTCACGTTCGCGGCCTCACCCTCTTCCTTCGTCGCGAACAAGACGCCCCAGCGCGCGCGATCGAGGCCCTCGCGACCGAGCGCGTGATCGAGCGAGCCCCACGAGAGGCCCACGCGCACCTCCGCGCGCTCGAGCGCGAGGCCGAGCAACGACGCCGTGCCGAGCACCACGTCGGGCTCCTGCGGGTGCTGGAGGATCACGACCTCGATCGGGCTCGCGAGCCTCTGCGCGGGGAGTCGGTCGCACATGCACGCGGACGTCGGCCGTGTGCAGCGTTCGCAGCGAGGCTCCTTCGCGAGCTGATCGAGGGTTCGCATCGGAGACGGATCAGAAGCAGGTCACGGCCTGCGTCTCGCTCGACGAGCAGTTGTCGTCACCCCAGTCGAGGTGCTGACAGTCGTCGAGGCGTAGCTCGTTGCCGTTGCAGACGACGTCGTCGAGCCAGAACTCGTCGGTGTTGCCCGTGACGGTCGAGTAGCCCGTGGCGCCTTGGTAGCCGAGCTGTCGACACGCGACCTGCGCTTCCTCGATGCCGAAGCCGTCGTCGCAGACGGGACGCATCTCGCCATCGTGCTGGAGGAGGATCGTGATCGCGCGGCCGGGCACGTTCTCGTGTGCGGCGAGCGGCGCGCCGCCGATGCCACCAGGCACCGCCACGCTCGGCGCGATCGAGGGTCCACCGCCGGCCCAGTTGAGGATCTGTCGGTAGAAGATCGGCGAGACGAGCACGAGCATCAGCGCCGGCAGGATGAGCTGGATCGCCCACTCCTTGCGGGCATCCGACGGGCTCTGATCGTCCTCGACGTCCTTCACCTTCTGCGCGACGGCGCTCGAGACGGACTTCTGTCCGCCCGGTGACTCGGCCATCACGAGCAGGGCTTGGAGCTGCGCGTCCTGGCCGCCCATGATCATCGCGGCAGCGCCCGCGATGTCGGGACCGTCGTCGTCGTCGTCGTGACTGCCGCGGCGCGTGAGCTCGGCGCGCGCTGGCGAGTCGCCGCGGAAGATGGCCCACCACGGGCTGGGCGCGCCGTCCACGGACTTGAGCGCGAGCAGCGTGCGGCTCGCGATGCGCGCCTCGGTCTTGCAGAACGAGCACACGGCGACGTGGCTTCCGGGCGTGACGTTGAGGCCGCCGCCGCAGCTCGGGCACTTGAGCGCGATGACGAGCCCCGCGCTCGTCTGATCGAGCCGCGCCTCGGGCCGATCGACGCGCAGCGCCTCGGCGACGAAGCCCACGAGGCCTGGCGCGAGGCCGCGCGCGGCCGAGGGGATCGCGTAGCGCGCGACGTCGCTGCAGCCGACGCAGCGCATCTGCAGCTCGGGCGCACCGCGCAGTCCTGCCAGCTCTTGCGGCTCGCGCGGCGATCCGCACTTGGTGCAGAGGGGCTGGCCTGGCGCGCACTGCGTCGTGAGGTTGCGCGTCTTCATCACGCCGCTGTCGATCGACATGCCGGTGAGCTTCAGCGTGGAGATCGCCGTCGTCTCTCCCAGCTCGGGCTCGGGATCACGATCACCGAGCGAGCCCCGGAACGACTCGCCGCGCGGGCCGTGCACGTCGGCGGTGCGATGCGCGTGCGCGAACGCGTCGCCCCACGCGTCGAGATCGAAGGCCTGCGTGGTGTTGCAGCGCGGGCACGTGACGGACTCTTCGAGCTCGGGCTCGTCGAGCGGAAAGCCGCTGCCGCACTGTCGACACGTGATCTGCGTGCGCACCTGCACGAACGAGAGCTGATCGTTGCGCGCGGGGATCGCCTCGAGCGAGCTGCCGATCGGCTGCTGACAGACCTCGCAGCTCGAGCGTTTGGTCGGCGCGAGCGCGCCACACGCGTGGCACACCGACATGCCGCGCCCCACCGCGACGAAGCCCGCGCGTGCGCGCATCACTGGCTGTGCGGCCTGCGCAGCACCTGCCAAGGCCGCGGCGGCACGCGCGTCCGCGCCGCAGCGATTGCAGAACGCCGCGCCTTGAGGGAGGGCCGACCCGCAGCGCGGGCAGGGGAAGCTCGTGCCGAACGGTTGCACCACGCGCCGAGGATACACGGCCCGAGCGGGTGGGCTCCTGCGGGAACTTCTGTCCGTCGCCAGCGTCTAGGGCTCATCGGTCGAGGCCGACCGAGCGGGTGTGCACCGGCCCACGCGGGCAGCCCGACGAACCCCCACGACCGCACAAATCGGGTAGAAGCGATGCTCCTTCTGATGCGACGTTCGACCGCCGAGGTGATGCGACGACGACGCCGCGCGCGCGGCGAGCCTGGGGGCGCACCGTCCTTCTACGTGGCGCCCGTGGGCAACGAGCCCTCGGACTACGGGCCGAGCGTGCCCGACCTCCTGCACGCCGAGCCGCGCGCGTGGGGTGATCTGCGCGGCACGAGCGAGCTCGTGCGCTTCGCGTTCGAGGGCGGTGACTGCGAGGGCGTGTTCGACACGCTGCTCGAGGCCGTCCCGCTGGCGGGCAGCTCGCTCGATCGCCCTGCCGACAAGAGCGCGCGCGACAAAGCTGCGCCCGACGCGACAGCGGTCACGCAGCAGCTCTACCTCGAGGAGCTCGCCAAGCACTGCTTCCGCATCGTCATCGACGGCGACCGCCTCGAGCCCAACCTGCGGGCGCAGCGCCGCATCCTCTCGACCCCGCCGCCGAAGGCCGAAGATCGCGAGGTGCGTCAGGAGATCCTGCGCGAGCTCGTGGAGCAGCCCTCGTTCCGCGGCGACCTGGAGACGACCTACAAGGCGCTGCGCAGGCTGCGCGAGACGCTCGAGATGGCGACGGGCACCGAGCCCAACATCGTGCGCCGCAAGGTCGGTGTGCTGGTGGCGCTCCGTCGCGTGGTGATCGCGATGTCCGAGGGCTTCGAGGGCGCGACGAGCAAGCTCGCGGCGCTGCGTGATCGCGGTACGCGCATCCGAGAGAGCGAGGAGTTCCAGCGCCTCTCGGAGCTCGTCGATGCCGAGGGCAACCTCGCGACCGTCGATCTCCAGCTGCGCCTCGGCTCCGACGGAACCGTGCGCGACTTCGGCGTGCTCGCGATCCAAGAGCGTCCGAGCCCGCTCTTGCCGGGGCCGATCGGCCGCTTCTTCCAGCGCATGACCTCGTTCTTCCGCGGCTACCGCTACGGCGAGAGCGAGGTCGTGGTGCGCCTCTTGGAAGAGGTCTTCGCGCCGCTCACCGATCACGTGGTGGCGCTGCTGGCGAGCACGGCGGCGATCGAGATCTACCTGGCGGCGCTGGGCTTTCGCGATCTCGCGAGGCACAAGGGCCTCGAGGTGTGCCTGCCCAGCTTCGGCAGCGAGCGTCGCGAGATCACCGGTCTCTTCAACCCGCTCCTGTTCCTCCAGGACGTGGTGCCCGTGCCCTGCGACGTGCCCGCGCCGCGGCCCGACGCGCTCGTGGTGATCACCGGACCGAACTCGGGCGGCAAGACGCGCTTGCTCCAGGCGATCGCGCTCACGCAGCTGCTCGGCCAAGGCGGCCTCTTCGTGCCTGCCAAGCGCGCGACGCTGGTGCCTGCGCCCTCGATGTTCCTCTCGCTCGTCGTCGAAGGAGAGGCCGCGCAGGTGGAGGGACGCCTGGGCACCGAGCTCCTTCGCATCCGCGAGCTGTTCGAGAAGCTCGAGCCCGGATCGATGGCGCTGCTCGACGAGCTCTGCTCGGGCACCAACCCCACCGAGGGCGAGGCGATCTTCGAGATGGTGGTGGGTCTCTTGCCCAAGCTCGGTCCGCAGGTGTTCGTGAGCACGCACTTCCTCTCGCTCGCGGCGCGCCTCGAGAAGGAGCCCGTGCATCCGAGCCTCACGTTCCTCCAGGTCGAGCTCGATCGCGACGAGAAGCCGACGTTCCAGTTCGTGTCGGGTGTCGCGACCACCTCGCTCGCTCACAAGGTCGCGGCGCGCCTCGGCGTGACGGAAGAAGCGCTCGCCGCGCTCGTCGCCTCGAAGATCAAGGCCTGAGGATCTCGGCGCGCAAGAGCGGCGCGAGCGTGGGGTGCGTGAGCACGAGCCAGGGCTCGAGGCCGCTCGGTCCATCGGCCGCGGCGCTGCGCACGGAGAACGCGAGCACGAGCGCCTCGCCCGGGGTCTCCGCGAGCGGCGCGGCGATCGCGAGGGTGGCCATGCGACCGAGCGACTCCCCGAACACCCACGCGATCGCCGGGTGCGTCCCGCCGAACGCGAGCACGCGTCCCGACGCGATCGCATCGGGCATCTCACGTGGCGCGACGTGCTGCTGAAGGACGCGCGGCGCGTTGGGGCGGTCGTCGAGACACGGGCCGCGGAGGAAGCGCGCGTGCGGGCCGCCGCCGGGGGGCGAGGTGATCGTGAGCCAGCTGCGATCGTCGCGATCGATCGACACCATGAGGCCGTCGGGCTTCTCGACGCGCAGGCCCACGCGCGGCAGCCCGCGTCGCGCGGCCTCGTCGGGCGTCACGGTGGGCTGACGATCGAAGCGCGACGGAGTGGGTGCAGCCTTCGAGCGCGGATCGGAGAACCGGAAGAGCACGTCGTCCACGCCGCCGATCTGGATCACGTCGCCCTCGACGAGCCGTCGGCTCTCGAGCACGAAGCGGCCCTCGAGCCACGTGCCGCTCGTGGTGCGCGAGTCGCCTTGGATCCACCACCCTCCGTCGTGCACGACGAGCTCGACGTGGCGTCGATCCACCCCCGGACGATCGAGGCGGAAGTCGACCTCTTCGCCGCGGCCGATCACGAAGCGTCGGGTCGGATCGAGCATCAACCGCTCCGAGAGACCGTCGACGTGGAGCACCCACAGGCTCGCGCTCATGGCCTGTCCGCTGCGAGCGCCGCGATCTCCGCCGCGCTCGGCGCACGACGGTACAGGCGCACGTCCGACAGATCGCCGAGGAGCGGGTCCTCACCGGTGCTCGACTGGCCGAGCCACAACTCGGCGCTGGAAGGCACCGGCGTCGTGGTGGCCGTGCTCGCGCCCGTCGCGACGCCGTTCGTGTAGAGCGTCATCGTGGCGGCGTCGCGCACGCACGCGAGGTGTGTCCACACGTCGGCGACGAGCGCCTCGGTGCCGTTCACGCTGCCGCCCGCGAGCGTGCAGCGAGGCAGCGCGGTGAAGCGGAGAAAGAGGGTGAGCACGTCGCCGCGCGACACGAGGAACGCGCGTGTCCCGATGCCACCGCCGAGCTCGCTCGGTCGCACCCAGAAGCTGACGGCGGTGATCTCGTCGAGATCAGTCGCGGTCGGCGTCGAGAGCATCGCGCTCGCGCCGAGCGTGGCGATGCTGCCGGTGAACGTCACGCCGGTGCTCACGAGCGTGTGCCCCAGGCCCGTGGCGTCGCGCGTCGAATCGAACGGATACCAGGCGATCAGCGCGCCTCCGGTGTCGGGGGCGCGCCACGCATCGAAGAGAGGCGCATCGAGGATCGGCGCGTCGGTCGTGGCTCGGAACGCGTCCGGCGCCCAGGCGTCGAGGCCCGGCGCATCGAGGCCCGGCGCATCGAAGCCCGGCGCATCGAGCTCGGGCGCATCGGACCGGGGCGCGTCGAACGAACGCGCATCGAGGGGTCCGACGTCCGAGGTCCTCGCGTCGAGGGCCCGCGCGTCCTCGAAGGTCTCGTCGAGCGCGCGCAGCGGCGTACAGCCGGCGAGCACGATCGAGACCCAGACGGCGCGCATGCGCATGGGGCGAACGGCACCACCGTTCGCCCACGAACGCAAGTACGGGTCATGCGCGTCACCCCGGATCAGGTGTGCGGGATGACTGTCTTCTTCAGCGACGCGGGGATGCGGAAGCTCGCGCGCTTGCCATCGCGCTCGAGCGCGATGACGCCCTCCATCACCTCGTACGCGAGCTTGCCGATGAGCTTCTCCACCAACGTCTCGCGCTCGTCGTGATCGAAGAAGTCCGCGAGCTCCGCGCCCGCGGCCACGAGCGGCATCGTCCAGTTCGAGGGCGCGACGTCGAGCACGTCTGCGCACTGGTTGCCCGAGAGGTAGCGGACCATCGTCGGCGTGAAGCCGCGGAAGTGCCCACGGGTGAAGAAGCGCTGCATCATCTCGACCAGCGCTGCCGCGAGCGTCTTGCCCGCACCCGACGGCGCCCACTGGCGCTCGCGGATCGCGTCCATCAGGTCGCGCGCGTCGTCGATGCCGATCGGCACGAGGCCGGGCTCGATGCCGAGGAAGTGACCCACCACGGCCCAGAGGTGGATCCAGTCGTCGCCCTCGAGCTCCGTGGCTTCGACGCCGAGCTTGCGCATCGCGTCGAAGGTCACGACGGAGAACGTCATCAGCGTGCCGGCCATGTCCTCTTGGTTGATCGGCGCACCGAAGCGCGCCTCGTCCCAGGGAACGAGCGCGTGGGCGTGCGCGGCGCTGCCTCCGTGGAGCGTCGGACCGTGCGCCTCCGCGTGGAGCAAGAGATGACGCACGCCCGCGTGCATGAGGCGCACGCGCTGCGCGGATCGGATGCCGCGGCCGGCGGGCGAGAGGCCTCCCACGTCGAGCACGTCGAAGAGGAACTGCGCTGTCTCGAAGATCCGCTGGTGCACGCGCCGGGTCATGCCGCCCGTGCGCATCAAGACCTCGGCGCCGTGCGCGGCCGCGTACGACTGCGGCAGAGACGAGCAGAAGAGGCCGAACGTGATCTGCGCGCCGTGGTGCGCGAAGAGCTTCTGCGCGCGCTCGATGCGCGCGGGATCGGCCCACTCGGGGAGGGCCTCGGTGTCCACGAAGTACTTGGCCGCGCGGGGAGGGAGGTTCGTGGGGATGGGATCGTCGTTCTCGAAGATGCAGCGCAGGAGCGAGTTGACGGCCCTCACGTCGCCCTCGTGGTGGATCTGCTCGACCACGGCGTCCGCGAGCGGATCCATGCGCTGACGCGCCGGATCGAGCACAGCGCTCGTCCATCGACCCCAGTGCTCACCGGGCCGCAGGATCTCGGGCTCGTGCCGTCGCGCCCAGCGACCGAGCGCCTCGAGCGGCATGTGCCGCGCCGCTCCGTCGTAGACGTAGAAGCCCTCGGGCGGGATGTTCGTCGCGACGTAGTCGTCGTTGGGCCACGTGCCGTCGGGCCGCTGCTTGGCGAGCAGGTAGGCGATGCCGCGCTGGGTCTCCTCGCGATCACCGAGGCCGAGATCGACGAGCGCACACACCACGAGCGAGGTCAGCGGTGCGGTGCTCGGGCCACGCCCCGCGAGCGCGGGCTTCGCGTAGCTCTTGATCGACTCGCCCCAGCCGCCATCGACGTTCTGGTGATCGAGCAGGAACGCGATCCCGTTCTGCACCATGGCTTGTGAGGCGTCTTCGCCCAGCGCATCGAGGGCCGAGAGCACGTAGCTGCTCGACGCGAGGTAGTTGCACACCCAGCGTCCCCACCAGCCTCCGTGCTCGCACTGGTGGCGACGAAGGAACGCGACGGCCTTGCTCACGTCGTCGTCGGTGGTCCTCGCGCCGCACGCGGCCAGGCCGTGGAGCACGCGCCCCGTGAGATCTTCGGTCGACGGATCGCCGAGATCCGGGGGCGGATGGAGCATCACGTCGATCGCCTTGAGGATCGAGTCCGGCGGGACGTCGATCGGCTTCGTCATGATCGGCCCCTCGGGCCTCTCGGGCAGGCCCCACACGAACGCGGACCAGCCGCCATCGGGGTTCTGCATGTCGCGCAGCCAGAGGCGCGCACGATCCATCGCGTCGCGCACGTCGCGCGCGAGCTCTCTGGGCAGCGGCGCCACGCCGTCGCGCACCTCGAGCGCGAGACCGAGCGCGCTCAGGACGACGCCCGCGTCGTCGGCGTCGGCCATCGTCTCGTTGCCCGTCTGGAACGGCCAGCCGCCGCGCTTCACCGCGTGCTCCTGTCGCTGGTTCGGCCACGGCTGATCGACGTCGAGCTGGCGCGACAAGAGCCACTTCGTGGCGGCGATCATGTTCGCGTCGCCGGGCGCCGAGCCCGAGCGCAGGAGCGCGCGCATCGTGAACGCCGTGGTCCACACGTCGGACGCGAACACGTCGAACCACATGCCGCCTTCGGTCGTCTCGACCCGCCGCGAGAGCAGCCACGCGATGCCGTCCGCGACGGGGCCGTGACCCTTCGGCAGGCCCATCGCGACGAGCGCGGGCAGGAGCAGCGCCGTCTGCACGGTGTTCGAGTTCATCGAGCCATCGCGGTTCTGGAAGAGGCGACACAGCTCCGCTGCCTTCTTGCGCTCGATGCGCTCGAGCGGGCCGACACCCGCTTCGTCGTCACCCCAGTCGCCGCGCAGGCGTCGACCGATCGCGCTCAACATCAGCGCGCCCATGATGATGCCGAAGTGCACGCGCGTGGCCGCGAGCTCCACGCCCGGCGTCGCGAGGCACCACGCGAGCCCCGGATCGGGCAAGCGCTTCGGATCGAGCGTGCCGCCGAGGGCGCAGAACACTGCCGACACGTCACCGGTCTTCATGCGATCGACGATCGCGTCCGCGCCGCCGCGCGCTTCGACGTAGTGTCGCGCGCGATGGGCCGCCTCGTGGCTCTCGGGCGCGTCGTCGAGCGCCAGCGCGGTCCACGCGACGGCCGTGGTGCCGAGGTCGCCCTCTCGTGCGAACGGCCGCGCGACGAACGAGCCATTGGCGAGCTGCTGCGTGCGCAGCCACGCCGCGGTCTTCCTTCGATCGTCGTCCGACAGCGCGCCGAGCCACGCCAACGACACGAACACCATCGCCGTCGAGATCGGGCCCACGTCCGATCGCTCGTCCCAGCTTCCGTCCGGCCGCTGCGCCGAGATCAGTGCCCGCCGGCTCCGCGCGATCGCTCGCTCGATCGACCTCGAGCTCCCCTTCGCCTGTTCCATGTCCGCGTTTGTCGCCGAGCGAGGCGGTCGAGCACAAGAGCTTCGATCGCGCGTCACGTGAGTCCGCTCGGCGTGTAGAGTTCCGCCGTGGCCTCGGGACGAATCGAGACGGATACGACGCGCTGGCCGATCGTGGTGCATCGCACGATCGGCTCGCCCAGCGACGCAGAGGTCGACGCGTTCATCCTCCGCGCGGAGATGATCCTCGCGCGCGGCGAGAAGCACGCCGTCGTCTTCGAGAACCTCCTCGCGGAGTCGCCCTCGGCGTACATGCGGCAGCGATCGATCGACTGGCTCACGAAGAACGGCGAGCTCATGTCGAAGCACTGCGTAGGCACGGCGCTCGTGTTCCGCACGGCGGCCCTGCGCTTCGTGATGAGCGGCGTGATGCTCTTCGTCTCGCACCCCACGCCGCACTCGGTCGTGGGCACGCTCGATCAAGGCCTCGACTGGTGCCGCGGCCAGCTCGCGATGCCCACACAGCGCGCTGCCGGCCAACGCTGACGCTGCAGCGCCGACTCGCGAGAGACCGGAGATCCAAGCGTTCTCGACGTCGGCTATCGTGACGTCATGAAGCCCGTGTCGATCCTCTGCGTGGCCCTCGTCGCGGTCCTTCTCGGGGCCTGCAGCGGCTCCGAGGGAGCCGAGGCCCCGAGCCCCACCTCGATCGCGCCGACGCCCTCGCCGAGCGCGCCGTGCACGACCGACGCGGACTGTCGTGCCGAGTCTGCGAGCGGCTGTGTGTGCGTCGCGGTGCTGGCGTCGAGCCCACAGGGGAGCTGCCCGCATCCGTGCGTGATGGCGCCGTGCACCGGACAAGAGGCGTACTGCCAGACCGCCACCTCCACGTGTCGCACGCGGCCCACGCCACGCTGATCGCGATCAGCTGCGCGCGCGTCCACGCATGCGGCCGAGCGCACCGGCGATCGATGCGAGCGCGAGCAGCCAGGGCCCGCGCAGCGGGCGATGCGTGGGCGCGGCCGCGCTGCAGCTCGCGCCGCTCGCGCAGTCGAGGTGGAAGGTCTCTTCGTTCGAGACGAACGTGCCCTCGAGCCCGCGAAGGCTTCCCTGGACACGCAGGCGATGCGCACCGAGGCGAAGATCCGGTCCGCCCGCTTGGCTCTCGAGGCGCGGTTCGCATGCGGTGAACACGAAGCGCGGTGCGACGCGCGCATCGTTCGCGCCCCACCACGGCGCGTCGTCCACGAGGACCGTCTCGGTGAGCGCGTCCCGCCAGGGCTCGACGCTCGCATCGAGGGTCACGGTGAAGGGCGCAGCGGTCGACGCCAGATCGCTCGTGCAACCGCCGCGGTTGTCCCACACCGCGACCGGCGTGGGTCGTGACGCCTCGACCTCGAGCACACCGAGCACCGTCGGGAGAGGTGCCTCGGCCGTCACCTCGATCACCGTCGAGTCGATGCTGCTGGTGCACGAGCTCATGACGCTCACGACGAGACGATCACCCGGCCGCACGTCCGTGATCAGGACGCCGCGATACTCGAACGGGATCGTCAGCGTCTCGCTCGCACCTGCGCGCGTCCGCACGATCGTGAAGTCCGTGGCAGACGTCGTGTACGGCGGAGTGACGAAGACACCATTCGCAGGCAGATGCGCGGGCGCCTCCGCGGTGCCGCGCGGCACGAGCCCACCGCACGAGGGCGAGCATGCGAGCGCCGTGACGGGCTCGGCCATCGCTGCGATCACAATCACGGTTCCGATCAGCCACCCTCTCATCGTCGCCTCCTTCCCGAAGCGCCCACGCTAGCACGCGTGCGAATGCGAGACGGATGCGCGCGCTCTCGGCCACTCGTGGTCATGCGCCGATTCACGTCTTCCTTCGCGCTGGTCTGCACAGCGCTCACTCTCTGTCTCGGTCTCGCGGGCTGTCCGTCCGACCCCGTCCCCGGCACCGACGCAGGACGCGATGCAGCGAGCGTCGTCGATGCCGCGAGCGAGCTCGATGCACCGAGCAGCCCCGACGCGTTCTCCGCGAGCGACGCACCCTCGAGCCCGGATGCGTACGCCGATCGCGACGCGCCAGAGGCGGCCGATGCGTGGCGCGACACGTGTCCGATGGGCCTCGGCATGTTCTGCGAGGACGGCGCGGTCTGCCCCACCGGCTACGAGTGCATGGTCGGCCGCTGTGCGCCGCAGGGTCGCATGCTGTGCGGCGGCTTCGCAGGCGCGCGCTGCACCGACCCGGGCTACAGCGCGTGCACGTACTTCTCGAGCGCAGACTTCGGCCCGTGCCTCACCCCCGACGAGCGTCGCTGCATCTGCGACGACCCCGAGCGCGCCGCGGGCTTCGACTGCCCCTGAGCGTTCTCGCTGGAGTGAGCGAGAGGGCACGTAGCGTCGTAGGCCGTGGGCACGAACCACCAGCTCTGGTGGGCGACGCGCGCGAGGTGATCTCCGTGCCGGGCGGTGAGTCGTGGATCCTCGAGATCGAGTCGGGTCGCTGGTAGCGTCGTGCGTTCGTGAGAGGCTCGCGCGATGAGCGCAGCACCCTCTCCCGTGCTCCACGTCGGCCCGCGACGAAGTCGACCCGGCTCGGCCCGAGCGCCCGACTGGTCGACGATGCAGGCGTGGCTGACCAAGCCCGCGAACGCGAAGGTGTTCCTCCAGCGCGCGCGCTCGTACGACGCAGCGGGCTCACCCGACGCGGTCGCGGCGCTGCTCACATCGGGATCGATCGAGGCGCTCGCGAAGGCGAGCGTGGCGTCCCTCGCCATCGCCGAGCGCGTGGTCATCGACGTCGCGCACGGGCAGAACGCTGCGAACCCTCGGCGCAGCCTCCTTCCGTTCCTCGCGACGTCACGGGGGCTCTCCGACGCGATCGCGATCTACGTGCGCGCGCTCGCGCTCGCCGATCGGCACCACGTCAACCGTGCGCCCTCCGATCACCTGCGAACAGCGGTGGTGCTGGCAGACGAAGCGTCGTACCGCGCGGGCCGCGACGTCGCGGCGAAGGCGCGCGAGGGCCTCTCGCTGTCGGCGCGCGCCAACCTCGCTTTCGCGTTCCCCGACGAGCCGTGGGCGAACCTCGATCTCGAGGCGTGGCTCGCCGAACCCGCGAACGCTGCGCAGTACGTACGCATCGGCTTCCTGCTCTCGGCGGCCTCGGATCTCGACGTCGTGAAGCGCTTCCTCGCGACCTCGCGCGCGCACTACGAGCTGCCGGACGTCGCGGGTGATCTCGCGGCCACGTTCCCAGAGGACGAGGTGCTGCCGCTGCTCGAAGACGGCCTCGCGCGGTTCCTGAAGAAGCCCAAGTACGGCGCGGTGCTCAAGACGCAGCCGCGTCGCATCGCAGAGACCGTGGCCGCGATCGGCACGCCTGAGGCCGCGCGTGTGCTCGCGCGCTTCGCGAGCCATCCGATCCTCGCGACACAGATCCTCGCGTGGTTCCGCGATCACCCCGAGCACACCTCCGTGCTCGAGTCCGTCGCAGGCGAGGGCAGCAAGCTCGCGTCGACGGCGCAGCGCATCGCCGACAAACAAGGGAAGAAGGCCGTGCGCGCGCGGGCGGCGAAGGACGCCGAGCTGCCATCGATCCTCCGCGAGCGACCGTGGACGCAGAAGCCCGAAGCCAGCGACGTGATCGAAGGCCTCGCGCAGAAAGGCATGGAGCTCGAGCGGCTCGACGACGAGCTCCTCGAGACGCTCGACGACGAAGAGAGCGAGGTCCGCCACGCGCGCCCGATGACGAAGACGGAGCTCGTCGCGTGGCGCGAGAAGCTGTCGAAGCGCGGCTTCCTCTACGCGGACTACGAGCATGTGAAGACCGCGAACGGTTCGTGGGAGTGGATCGAGGTGCCCGCCGCCGACGGCCTCGTTGCGTGGGGCACCGAGCGGATCGACGCCAAGGGCAAGCCTCACTACGTGTTCACGAGCGCCTCGGTGCTCTCGTTCCTCCGCCGTCACGGCGTCGCGGCGTTCGCGGGATGGATCCGTCGAGATTGGCCCAGCCACTTGCCCTGGGAGAGCGGCCCCGAGGCCATGCACGCGTCGCGCGTCATCGTGTCGCCTGCGATCGCGCCCGCGATGGCGCACGTGCTCACCGATCGAAAGCAGTACCGACACCATGCGCGCACGTGGCTGCTTCGTCATGCGCGCGTCGCTGCGCTCGGGCTCGTGCCCGACGCGCTCGGACCGTTGGGGGCAGCACGAAGGTCCGCCGAGGCGGCGCTCGTGATGATGGCCACGGCCGGTGAGCGTGCGGCCGTGGAGAAGGCAGCGACGGCCTACGGCGCCGCAGCGCGCAGAGGCATCGCTGCGCTGCTCGCGCGTGATCCTCGACGTGTCGACCGTGCGGTGCCCAAGCGTCCCTCGATCCTGAAGCGGGAGGACCTTCCGCCGATCCGCCTGCGCCAAAGCGACGCGATCCTCGGGCGCGATTCGATCCTCGGGCCCGAGGCGGTCGAGTCGGTGCTCGACATGCTCTCGCTCTCGCTGCCCGAGGCGCCCTATGTCGGTCTCGCGGAGCTCTCTGCCTCGCTCGACGCCGCCTCGCTCGGTGCGTTCGCGCTCGAGCTGCTCGAGCAGTGGGTGCTCGGCGATGCGCCCGGTCGCAGCGAGTGGATGGGTTTCTCCGTGATCCACCTGCCTTCGCCCGAAGGCCACGCGCGGCTGGCGTCGTTCGCGCGCGAGCAATCCACGAAGAACCAGGCGAAGTGTGAGCGCGCGTGCGTCGCGCTCGCCGAGATCGGCAGCGACCTCACGCTGCTCCACCTCTCGCGCATCGCGAACGGAACGCGCTTCCAGAAGCTGAAGTCGCGCGCAGCCGAGCTGCTCGCGCAGGCCGCGGGCGCGCGCGGTCTCGGCGTCGACGAGCTCGAAGATCGGACGGTGCCCGACGTGGACGGCGCCGACGCGAAGGAGCGAGCGCGCGTACGCGAGCGTGTCGTGCGCCGGCTCGAGCAGCTCTTGATCACGGGGCGCTCGCTCGACCGCGAGGTGTTCGACTCGTTCTTCGTGAAGCAGCCGGTGGTCGGCCCACTCGCGCGCACGCTGCTGTGGGAGACCGAGGACGCCGCGATCCGCTTCCGCATCGCGGAGGACGGCTCGTTCGCCGACGTGTCGGACGACACGATCACGCTGCCCGCCTCCGCGCGTGTACGCCTCGCGCACCCGGCGCGTGCCCCTGGCTTGCCCGCCGCATGGGCGGATCGCTTCGCGGAGTACGAGCTGGTGCCCGTGATCGATCAGCTCGGTCGTCGCGCGCACGCGCTCGGCAAGAAGGAGGCACGCGCGAGCACGCTCGACGTGGCACGCGGCGCGAAGGCGTCCGCGAAGAAGCTCATGGGCCTGCTGGAGTCCCGAGGCTGGCGACGCAACAGCGCAGGCAACCCATCGGCGTTCCTGCGCGACCTCGGCGACGTCCGCATCACGCTGCCGATCACGCCGGGCTTCGAGGTCCGCGACCTCGCGCACGCCGACGCGCAGTCGCTCGGGCCCCTCACGTTCACGCGGAAGCGCGAGGCGCTGACCCTCGGCGACCTCGACCCAGTCACGCTCTCCGAGACCGTCCGCGACGCCGAAGCAGCGTCTGCGCTCGGCACGTGAGCGCTCACGCGTAGCCGAGCACCAAGGCTCTCGCGAGGAGGAACCAGCCGTCGACGAGGACGAACAAGAGGAGCTTGAACGGCATGCTCACCTGCGTGGGGTTGAGCATGTGCATGCCCAGCGCGAGCAGCACGTTCGCGATGACGAGGTCGACGATCAGGAACGGGATGAAGACGAGGAAGCCGATCTGGAAGGCCTCGCTCAGCTCCGTGACCATGAAGGCAGGGGCGATCACGAGCAGATCGCGATCACCGATGCCGTCACGCTGATCGGCGGGCCGTGACTCGCGCGCGAGATCGAAGAACATCTGCCTCTCGCGCGGTCCCGAGTTCCTCACGAGGAAGTCGCGCAGCGGCTCGAGGCCGAGCTCGACAGCCTCGAACACGGCGTCGGTCGTCGAGAGCGGATCGCGTCGATCGATGCGCTCCACTGCGGGCGCGGTGACCGCGGCGATCTCCACGCCCACCGGCGCCATCACGTAGAGCGTGAGGATCGCGGCGAGCGCTGTGATCACGGTGCCGCTCGGCACCTGCCCCGTGCCGAGCGCGTTCTTGAGGATCGAGAAGACCACCGAGATCTTCACGAAGCTCGTGGTGGTCATGAACACGAACGGCAGGAGCGTGAGCGCGCCGAGGGCCACGATCGTGACGATCGGGCTCCCGGTCGAGCTCGCGGCATCGTTCATGAACGGCCCTCCGTCATCGCGCGCGGATGCTCGCCGCTCGCGCGGAGAGCGTCAACGCACGATCAGAACACCCAGCGGAGCGCGGCGCCGGCGTCGCCGGGACCATCGACGAGGCGTGGGACGAGCGAGGCCACCTGCGGCTCTTCGTCCGGGATGTTGGCGACCAAGCCCACGATCAGCAGGATCAAGCCCACGATCTGGGCCGCGGAGATGGTGAGGCCCACCGCGAGGTCGATGGCGTACCCGCTGAAGACGGCGGCGTGGATGAGACCGCCGATCACGGGGATGTAGAGGATGCCGTTGTCGAGCACGGCGCCGAGGATGATCGACGTGAGGTAGCCGACGCCCAGCAGCACCGCGCCGGTGATCACGAGGCCGTAGTCGGGATGCGTGCCGCCCGTGACCGTCGTCTGCTGGTAGTTGGCCGGCTGCTCGTAGGTCGCTTGGTTCGTGACCTGCACCTGCAGGCGCAGCTGCGGGACGTCGAGCGAGTAGTGCGGCTGCGCGTGGCCTGTCGTGAGCTGCGCGGACGCGGGCGTCGCGAGCCCGAACGTGAGAACGGCTGCTGCCAGCGCCATCGGAACGAATCGAAGCATCATGCCCTCCCTCATGGAATCGACGCGGGGCTGCGCCTGTGCACGCGAGGATGCCGCGGGGCCCGAGACCGAGGCAAGGTTTCGCCAGCACCGCTGGATGCGGCGGTCAGGTGGGCTCGACCCGCGTCGACGCTCGCTCGAGCAGGATCGCGAGCGGGCCCGACACGACGACGATCGCGGCAGCCGCGTACGAGACGCCGAGCGCGTGATCGAGCGCGAGCTGCGCGGCGCAGACGAGCAGCAGCGCGAGCGCAGTGAGCCGCGTCGGGATGCGCGTGGGGAGCGCGCGCGCGGCGAGCGTGCGATCGAGCGCGAGGCCGAGGCGATCGTTCGCATAGAGGAGCGACAACACGAGCACCCGACGCGCGAGCGCGATCGAGAGGAAGAGCGCGATCCAGAAGCGCACATCAGCGACGGGCGCGGCGTCGCCGAAGAGGCCGGGCAGCTCGGCCGCCGCGAGCACGCCCGCGGCGAGGAAGTTCCACAAGAGCGACATGCGCGCGGCGTCGGCCTCCGCCGTCTCCCGGTGCGTCGGTGTGAGTGACTCGCGCACCACGAGGACCGTGAAGGCCACGACGAGCAACACCAGCGCAGACACGATCAGCGTCGCGACGCCCCACACCCAGAGCGTCTTCAGCGGACCGTCGGTCGCGAGGTCGCTGCGCAGCTGGTCGAGGGCGCGCGGCCCGGCGTCTGCGATCCACGCGGGCAGCCGGATCGCCGCCGAGCTCCCGAGCGCACACAGCGTGGCGGCGAACTGGAACGGACGGTGCGCGTCCACTCCGTCGCGCGCGATCTCGCTCCGCGCGATGGCGCGGTAGAGGACGTCGATCCCGAGCGCGCGCGTGGCGATCGGAAAGAGGGAGAAGAGACCGACCGCGAGCGACGCGCCCGCGATCGCCGCAGGCAGACGCGAGAGGTCCGTCGTCAGCGCGGCGGCGCCCGCGACGATCACCGCGACCATCGCGAGAGACTGCAGCGTGACGAGCGCGCGGAAGGCCGTTCGCATGATCGAGCGCGCGAGGGTAGTCGGCTTGTCAGTTCGTGTGCGAAGCGCACGTCCACGAGCCAGCTTCCGCTTCCCTCCTCACGTCCCTCGGATCACATTCGGCCCCCTCATGAACGACACGCAGACGACCGACACGCCCGACACCGACGCAACCACCGACGGTGGAGTCCCCGACATCCTCGAGCCGCGCCTCTGGCGCCGGAACGGATGGACCGCGAAGGTCGTGAAGAACTCGGACGACGACGGCTGGGCCGTCGAGATGACGCGCAGCGGCGCGTCCGAGCCTTCGCTCGTCGGCCCGTGGACGATGGGCCGCGACAAGAAGAACCCCAAGCCCCTCGATCAGACGGCGTTCCACACGCTCGTGAAGACCGCGAAGGAAGTGATCGAGCGCGCGGCCAACGCGGCGCGTGCCCGGCTGCACAAGTCGATCACGTACCTCGACGCCGACGAGCGCCGCCTGCGCGTGGACCTCGACATCGTGCCGGACGAAGACGATCCGCACGCGTTCCTGAGCTCGTTCGACGACCGCTCGAACGAGCCGCTGCAGAAGGTGCGCGTGAGCGCGGGCTTCAAGCTGAGCGCGGCGAGCGCCGAGCGCGCGCTCAAGAGCGGAGGCGATGCGTGAGCGTGCGCCCGTCGTGCGCGCTCCTCGTCGCGATCACGCTCACGGCGTGCGGCACGACGAGCGCGGGCACGACGACCGAGGAGCCCCGTCCGTTCCATCCGAGCTGTGACGAGTCGTGCCGCGGTCACTGCGAGGACACGCCCGAGGCCTGCGCGGCGCGCTGCCAGATCGAGTGCGCGCCGGCTCCCTCCGACTCCGCGCGTGTGACACAGGCCTGGCGCGCGGAGCGACTTGGCGCAGCGTCATCGAGCTCCAGTGCGGCGAGCGCCTGCTGCGCGTGGTCGTCTTGAACGACGAGCCCGCGATCGCGCCGCGCTTCTGAACCCTCACGGCGTCGAGCACTCGAACGCTGGATCGAACGCCATCTCGGTAGGGACGTGGGGCGCGTTCGGATCGCAGGGGTGGGGTGCGAACCGCTCGACGGCGCCGCAGCCGTGCACGATCCAGCCCTGGGCCGCCGGGCGATCGAGCGGGATCCACGACAGGCACCGCCCCATGCGGCCCTCGGCGTACGCGCGCTCGGCGCAGACCTGATCGATGGGAGCCTGCTGCGCGTGCATCGCGTCGGTCGGGCAGTCGAGCATCCGAGACGCGAGCGTGACGACCTCTGCGCGGCGTTTGATCGTCGCGCAGCCCGAGACGAGCACGAGAAGGCACGACATCCATCCGACGCGCGGGAGCACGCGGTGATCATGGGTGGCGACGATCGTTCGCGCGAGCGTCACACGGGTCGTGCTACGCCCGCAGTCATGACCATCCAAGTTGGCGACACGTTCCCCGATGCGACCCTCCGCGAGACCGTGCAATTCGGCGACGCGTGCCCCCTCGCGCCCGAGTCCTTCAGCGCGCAGAAGGCGCTCGAGGGAAAGAAGGTCGTGATCTTCGGCCTGCCCGGCGCCTACACGCCGACGTGCTCCGCGCAGCACGTGCCCGGCTACGTCGCGAACCTCGACGCGCTCAAGGCCAAGGGCGTGGACGAGGTGTGGTGCGTGTCGGTGAACGACGCGTTCGTGATGGCCGCGTGGGGCAAGGACCTCGGCGCGATCGGCAAGGTCCGCATGCTCGGTGACGGAAGCGCCGAGCTCACGAAGAAGCTCGGCCTCGAGGTCGACCTCAGCGGCGGCGGCATGGGCCTGCGCTCGCAGCGCTACTCGCTCCTCGTCGACAACGGCGTCGTGAAGCAGGTCAACGTCGAGCAGCCGCGCAAGTTCGAGGTCTCGAACGCCGAGACCATGCTGACCCAGCTCGGCTGACGCGCGAGCTCAGCTACCCACCGCCCCCCTGGGCGAGCATCGAGATGAAACCCAGTGGACGGGTCACGCGGGCGGGGGCCTCCGCTCCGCGTGTTGTCTCCGCACCGACGCTGCGCTGCGACCCCCGCCCTCGCGGTGTCTTTCTCATCAGGGAGCGAGAAACAATCGATTCACGGCCCGCTTCCGAAGCGGGGATTCTTTCAGCTCAAAACCGCAGGCGCAGCGTCGCGCGCGCCTGATCACCGTTCGATCCGCCGCTCGAGGCGGCGAGGCCGATCATCACGGCGCCCACCACGGTGAGCGCGCTGCCGGTGCCGATCCACACGCCGTTGCCGCCGAGGTCGGGACGCTCGTACTGCGTGCACGCCGCATCGACGCAGCTCTCGCCCATCGTGAAGCCGACGATGCCCACGACGAGCGCGCTCACACCGAGCACGAGCGCGCCGACGCCGGTGATCCAGAACGGCGTCGCGTCCGCGCTCGAGCCGTCCTCGCCGGGCAAGAGGGCGACGTCGATCGTGAGGTCTTCGCCGCCGAGTGTGATGTCGCGCCGATCGCTGCGATGTCCGCGGGAGCGCACCTCGATCACGTGCGGGCCGGGCGCGACCGGCTCGGCGTGCGGCACGGTGCCCCACGTCACGCCATCGAGCCGAATGGTCGCGCCCGCGGGTGTGCCGTTCACGCCGAGCGTCGGCAAGGCCTCGCCGTGATGACGCGCCACTGCCTGTGCGAGCGCGACGCGCATGGCCTCTTCGACGCCCGCGGTGCCGACCTCGGCGGTGCCGACGTAGCGCGTGCCCTCGAGCACGAGGATCGTGGCCTGCACGCCCTCGCACACGCCGTCGTGACCGAACACCTCGACGAACGCAGCGACGTCGGCCGCGCCCGTCGCGAGGAAGCCTGCGGCGCAGTCGAGATCGTCGCAGCTGCCGTCCGTCGGAAGGGGCGTGAGCGCGAGCGCGCGCGAGTGCGCGTGCACGGCCTCGCGAAGGCTCGGGCCGAGCGCGGAGGCGAGCGAGGTCTCACCGCCGACCTGCAGCACGAGCACACGCTCGGTCGTCGAGGTCGTCGTGACGGAGGGCGCGCTCGTGTCGAGCGAGGAGGTCGTGCCGCTCGCGGTCTCCTCGCTCTGCGCGTGCGCGGACGAGGGGATCGCGAAGGAGCCGAAGGAGAGCACCGACGCGAACGACATCGCCGGAACGAGCCACGGAACGGAGAGAGAGTGGAGTGCACGAGACATACGCGTGCCCGCGTAGTCGTCCTCGGGATCGCGAGCAAGAAAGCGGCGATCACTCGATCGCGATCGACACGCGCGCCACACCTCGCCCGGTGACGCGCACGGTCCGCGAGCGACGCTGATCGCCCGCCACCCCGACGATCGTGTGCGTGCCCGTGGGCACCTCGCCGCGGAACGGAGAGCGACCGACGTCGGTGCCGTCGATCTCCACCCGTCCCCAGGGCGCGACGATCACCTCGACGCGTCCGGTGCGTGGCGCCCGCGTCGGTGGATCGTCGCTCGGCCCCTCGGTGTGTGCGCGGGCGACGAACGCATCCACGTCGACGAACGCATCGGGATCCGCGTGCGCGTCCCTCTCGACGAACGCGTCGGGGTCCGTGGACGCATCGACCTCCGCGAACGCGTCGATTCCCGCGAACGCATCGGGCTGGGGGCGTGAGCCTGCATCGAGCGTCGCTGCGTCGAGCGTCGCCACCTCGGGGGTCGCGGGCGCGACGAGCGTGCTCGCGTCGTCGCGATCGGTGCCTGCGCCGAGCACGAAGCCGATCGCGACGAGGGCCCCGATCGCGAGGCCCACGAGCACCACGCCGAGTGCGAGCAGCGGCAGGGTGCGCGCGAACGCGGGCCGCGTCTCGGTGATCTCGAGGCGCTGCGGGCTGATCTCGGGGCTCACGACGATCGTGCTCGGCGCCTCCGTCCAAGGGGCAGTCGCCGCATCCGCGAGCGCTCGGGGCGCGACGGAGTCGTGTCGCTGCGTGGGCTCGAACGCGCCCTCGTTCACCGAGCGCGCGAGCTCCGCGTCGAAGACCGTGCGCGTGCGCGTCTCGGCGTCGGGGGCCGCTGGCACGGGATCGTCTTCCGTCGCGCCGAGCGCGAGCGAGGTGATCGCGAGCGTGCTCGCGGCAGCGTCGGGCGGGGGCGGGAGATCCGAGCGCGCCTCGCCGCTCTTCATGCGCTTGAGGATCTGGGCGAGGCGTCGTCGTGCGGTCGTGGGGGGAGGGCGCTGCTCGAGCGCTTCGATCACCTCGGACGCGCTCCTCGTGCGCGCGTCGAGATCCACGGTGAGGAGCTTCTCGACGATCGCGCACACGTCGTCGGGCACGTGCGGCGCGGCGTCCTTCAGCGTCTTGCGCTCGCCCTGCGTGATCCGGAGGATCGTCGCGAGATCGCTCGGCGCATCGAACGGTCGCTCGCCCGAGAGCGCCTCGTAGAGCACGACGCCGAGCGCCCAGAGATCGCAGCGGCGATCGACCTTGCGACCGAGGCCTTGCTCGGGCGCCATGTACGAGGCCTTGCCCTTGATCTTGCCGGTGGTGGTGTCCGAGCCCGAGAGGCTCGACTTCGCGATGCCGAAGTCGACGAGCTTGAAGTTGCCCTGCTCGTCGATGAGCACGTTCGACGGGGTCACGTCGCGGTGAACGAGGTTCGCGGCGCGGCCATCGACCACGAGCTCGTGCGCGTAGTCGAGGGCGGCCGCGAGATCGATCGCGAGCAAGAGCGCGAGATCGAGCGGCATCGGCTGCCCGAGCTCCTTGAGGAACGTGCGCAGGTCACCACCGCCCACGAGCTCGAGCGACATCCACCACGCGCCGTCCACCTCGCCGAAGTCGTAGACCTGCGCGATGTGCGGGTGCACGAGGCGCATCGCGAGCTTGGCCTCTTCTTGGAACGCGACGACGAACGACGGCGAGGCCGCGTGCTCGGCGAGGATGCGCTTGAGGCACACCGTGCGCTCGAAGTCCTGCGCGGTGCGGTAGCGGGCCACGAAGGTCTCGGCCATCCCGCCCCGACCGAGCGGACGCTCGATCTCGAACGGTCCGAAGCGCATCCGAGGCGCAGCATATCGGCCCCTGTGCGTTTGGGGGAGCCAGCGAGAGGCGGCGCGCGAATCAACGGCTCGGGACGCGCGTCGGAGGCTCCGCTAAGGTGCCCCGGCCGGGGTCGGCCCCGCTCTGTGGCTCGCGGCGCAGGCGCCGCCGATGGGGCGCTGCCCCCACAGCCCGTACGACGATTCGATGCCCGAGAGACGAGGTCTCTCGGTCTCTCACACGAGGTTGGCATGCTCGCTCGATCGCTTCGCTCCGTTGGTCTGATCGCCCTCGTGCTCGGCACGGTCCTCTCGCTCTCGCAGCGCCTCGAGGCGCAGGTGCAGCAGCCACCGCCCGTGATCGAGCGGCTCGAGCCCACCGCAGGCCCGGTGGGTACGCAGGTGCAGGTGCTCGGCCGCTTCTTTCGCGCCGACCAGCGCCTCTTCCTCGGCACCTCGGAGCTGCCGGTGGGCTCGCGTCTTCCGAGCCGTTGGTCGGTGACGATCCCCGCGGGCGCACAGTCTGGGCGCATCGAGGTGGTGCTGGCCGACGGCACGCGGGTGATGGGCCCCGAGCTGCGTGTGCTCGCGTCGGTCCCGGCGCCGAGCATCGCGGGGTTCACGCCGATCGCCGGCGCTGCAGGCAGCGAGGTCCGCATCCAGGGCGAGAATTTCTCGCCCCGCATCACCGACAACAACGTCACGCTGAACGGCGCGGGCGTGGTGGTGCGCACAGCGACGCCGACGGAGCTCACGGTGATCGTCCCGAGCGGCGCGACGACAGGTCCCTTCGTCGTGCGCGTCGCAGGCGCGGGTGAAGTGACGTCGAGCACGCCGTTCACCGTGGGCTCGGGCACGCAGATCGCGAGCTTCACTCCGCGCGTCGCCTCACCCGGCACGCGCATCACGCTCACCGGCAGCGGCTTCTCCACGCGCGCGGCGACCAACCGCGTGTTCCTCGAGAACGTGGCGCTGCGCGTGATCAGCGCGACGGCGACCGAGATGGTCGTCGAGCTCCCCGCGAACGCCGCGACGGGCCGCCTGCTGCTCGACGTGCGCGGTGGTGGTCGTGCGTATGCCACCGAGACGCTCACCATCTTCCCGGCGCCGAGCATCACGGCGCTCGAGCCCGCGTCGGGCGTCGTCGGTGCCGAGGTGCGCATCCGCGGCACGAACTTCGGCAGCGACATCCGCGTGGTGACAGCGGCGATCGGCACGACACCGCTGACCGTGCGTGCCGTCGCGCCCACCGAGATCCGTGTGCAGATCCCCACGGGCGCCGTGACGGGCCCGATCACGCTGACGATCGCGGGCCTTCCGCCGGTGACGAGCGCGATGCCGCTCACCGTGCTCCTGCCCGTCGCGATCACGGGCCTCGAGCCGATCTCGGGACCCGTGGGCACCGAGGTGACGATCCGCGGTCAGGGCTTCTCGACAGTGCTCACGGACAACCGCGTCACGCTGCAGAGCGTCGAGTGTCCCGTGATCGCGGCCACCCCGACGGAGCTCCGCGTGCGCATCCCCCAGTCCGGATCTGGCTCGCTCGTGGTGACGGTGCTCAACGCGGGCACCGGCCGCACCACGCAGCCGTTCGTGATCACCACGCCGCCGTTCATCGCGCGGTTCGAGCCCGCGGCCGGCACGATCGGATCGATCGTGCGCATCGTGGGCACGAGCTTCGGCACCAACGCGGGCACGGTGGAGGTCGCGCTCGCGGGACGTCGCATGGAGATCCGCACGATCAGCGACACGCAGATCGACGCTGTGGTGCCGCCCGGCGCGACGAGCGGTCGCATCACGGTGTCGGTGCGGCTGCAGGGCCTGGGCGCGGCGCCCACGGACTTCACGGTGCTGACGGACTTCGCGATCAGCGCGATCGAGCCCGCGTCTGCCTACCCTGGACAGACGGTGACGATCCGCGGCGGCGGCTTCGTGCAGGCAGGAACCGTCACGTTCACGGGCTCGCGCGCAGCCGCGTTCTTCACGTTCGTGAACGGCAGCGAGCTGCGCGCCGTGGTGCCCGCCGACGCGGCGAACGGTCCGATCACCGTGCGCCTGCCCGACGGTCGCTCGCTCGCGAGCGCGCCGTTCACGCGCGCGGACACGCCCGCCGGCATGGGCATCACCGAGGTCGTGCCCGAGTGCACGCGTCCGGGCTGCGTGCTCGTCGTGCGCGGCTGGGGCTTCGGCACGCGCCCGAGCGCGCAGACGGTCACGCTCTACGGCCAGCGCCTGCGTGTGGTGCGCGCCTCGGCGTACGAGCTGCGCCTCACGCTGCCGCGCACGGCAGGCAGCGGGCCCCTCATCATCACGATGCGCGGCCGCCCGCCCGTGCAGTCGGCGCAGCCGCTCACCGTCGCGCCCTGATCACGGGCCTGCGATCAGCGAGGCGTCTCGAGCGCCTCGCCCTCGACGAGCTTCCTCACGTGTCGGCGGTCTCGCTCGCGGAGTCGACGGACTGACCTGCGTCGATGGGCTCTCGCGGCGCGGACTTGTTGTGCACGAGCAGGCCCTCGGCGAAGTAGTTGTGCTCCTCGCCGCCGCCCACCGTGAGGTTGAAGACCTCGACCTCGGCGTACGTGCGCTCGCGACGGAGCTCGCTCACGGGGATCGCCTTGGTCGATCCCTGACCGAGCCAGCCCAGCAGGCTGTGGCCGAGCGCGAGCTGCGCGGCGGGGATCCACGTGGCCGAGATCGTGTCCCAGAAAGGATGCTCCGCGGTCACGCCAGCGATCACCTGCTCATCGGCGCGCACCGAGAGGATCTCGCGGCTCTTGCTGCGGATCACGTCCACGACCGGCCGCTCGACGATCAGCGAGCGCGCCGTGTCGAACGAGAAGACCGTGTCGCCGATCGCGAGGTCCTCGATCGGTCGCGGCCCCTTCGGCGTGGCGATGCGCGTCCCGCGCACGAAGCACGTGCCGCAGCAGCCGAAGAGGAGCGCGCGCCCGAGCATCGCGCCGCCCGCGAGCGCGCCCGACCACTTCGCGACCCGCAGCCTTCGTCCCGTGGCAGCGTGGTCGGTTCCCGGCTTCTGCGTCTCCCTCGTGTCCGTCATGTGACCTCCTCGGTTCACGGACGGTAACGGGTTCGCGAATCGAGCGGGCCGGTGCTCGTCGCAGAGCGTGCGACGCCTCACGCGTCGCAGACGCACGTCACAGGCTGGGGCGGGCGCCCGTTCGGTAGGGGATCGACACCGGGGTGCCCTCGCACTCGCCGATCACCGGCGTGAAGCGGAGCGTCAGATCCGTGTTGGCGGGGATGCGGCCGTCGAGGGGGTTGTCGATCGTCACGTCGATGCTCGTCGAGGTCGTCTCGGCCGCGCGCACCGACACGAGCTGGTACACGCGTGTGTCGTCGCCCGTGCCGCCCGCGTCGGCTCCCGAGGCGTCGAACGGCAGCGTGCCGCCGGCGCCCCCGGCCACTGCGGCGATCTGAACCGTCGGAGGGAACGGCGTCGAGGCGCCGCAGGTGCGGAGCTCCACGTGGACCGTGGCGACCTGCCGTGGGTCCCCCGGCGACAACTCGGTGGGCCCGAACGTCGCACTGATCGCGTCCGCGTACTCGTAGGGACGGCAGGCGTCCACGTAGCGGCCCTCGCACGAGCGCTGGAGCGGCGGCCCGCGGTCGCACGAGGCGACGAACAAGGCGACACCGCTGGCGATCAGGGCCCACGACGACGACGTACCGAGGCGCATCGCGCGAGCATGCGGGCCGCGCAGAGACGCGGCAACGCGGCGCGCGTAACGAAGCACCCAGCCGGCCGTATCCCGCTCGCCCATGCACTTCACCGAACGAATCTGAGCCTCGACCGCACCCGCTGCGCGCCTCTCGCGTCGGCTCGTCGTCGCGCTCCTCGCGGTGCCCGTCCTGGACGAGCTCTGCTCCGGTGTCGTGCCTGCGGGCGCGCCCGAGGTGGCGCGCGACCTCCACGTGCCGGCGGGGCAGGTGGCGTCAGGAACTTGCCGTAGAATGTCCCTTCAAA
>JAFLCL010000003.1 GCA_017303575.1 Deltaproteobacteria bacterium | reverse complement strand
ATAAAGCGTCAGATAGTGAAAAACAGGAATTAAAGCGATCTCCTTTGCCTTATCAACTTCCTTTGATCTTTCGGGCAATCAGGGATCGCCGAGCTCGATCACTCGCTCCACGGTCTCGTGGCCCTCGATCTCGACGTCGATCCACACGTCGCGGAGGAACGCGACGCCGGTCGGCACTGCGTGCCGTGCGCCGACGTTGGTGAGGCGCACCTCGATCGAGTCGCCTTCGCGCACGACCTCGAGCGAGAGCGCGCTCGCGAGCAGCGCCGTCGCCTCGGTGGCGGCCCGTGCGCGCGTGGCGTCGTCTGCGCCCCACGGCGGATCGAGGCCCACGAAGCCGTGGTCACGCCGCACGCGCGAGGTGCGCGCGTCGAGCGCGATGGGACCATCGTCGAGTTGCGGCAGGTGACACGTCGCGCAGGTCGGATCGTTCGGATCGGGAGCCGCGACACGGTGCTCGCTCAGGGTCCGTTCGACGAAGACGTCGGGGCCCGTGACCTCGTGGCATGTGCCGCAAAGCGAAGACGATCCGAGCAACGCGGACGCTCGGCTCGCGTGCGCGGGCGTGGGCTCGCCGTCACCGTGAGGACCGCCGATCGGCGCGCTCGGATCGACGAGCAAGAGACCATCGCGCTCGCCGCGGTTTCCCACCGCCGCGTGGCACGTGAGACAGGTGACGCTCGCCTCCGCGTCGAGGTCGCCCAGGAGCTGCGCGTGCGAGGGCGCGTGGCAGCGCACGCACCGATCCGCCGCGGCCTCACCCCACGCCGCGCGGGCGTGCGGGATCATCGCCTCGAGCACCGGCGAACGACCGCTGCGTGCGTGGGCCGAGCGCGCGAAGGCCTCGGCCTGATCGGCATGGCAGCTCGCGCAGTCCGTCGCGCTCGCGCCCAGCGGCAGCGGATCTTCGGCGCGCGCACACGCAGCCAGCACGAGCAGCGAGAGCATCGCGAAGAGGCGCATCGCGCGGCTCACAGATCGAAGTGCACGCTGGTGCCGAGGATCACCTGCGCGGTGCCGAAGGGCACGTAGGTGTCCGAGATCGCGCCCGTCCATCGATCGAGCGATCGATCGTGCCCCGCCCACCCCGCGCCCTGCGCCTCGAGGAAGAGCGCGAGCCACTCGTTCGCGCTCCACTCGACCGAGAGGCCTGCGTGCGCGCCGAAGAGCACGTCGTCCGCGCGCGGCGCGTGCTGCTCGTTGGGCTCGACCAGCGAGAACACCGTGCAGAAGCCGAAGAGCGGACGGAGCCGAAAGCCCGCCCCGAGGCGGATGGGCACATAGACGTTGAAGCCGATCTGGTGATCGTGACGAATGCCCGCCGGGCTCTCGACGAGGTGCGCCTCACCGAAGACCTCGATGCCGAAGTCGTCGAACATCTCCCAGCGCAGGCGTCCTCCCACGCCGACGCCCGCGTACGAGCCCGCCCATCCCGACACGTAGGTGCCGAACGCGAGGTCGTGCTCGGCAGCCAGCTGCGTCTCGTCGGGCAGCGGCGCGAACGGCGCATCGGCGCGCGCGATCGAGATCGAAGGGGTGAGGAAAGCGAGCGCGAAGAGGACGAACAGAGGTCGCATCGAGTGGCTCCTTGTGGGGGGCTGTCGATGCAGTGGAGGGACGTGCGCGCGTTTCTGATCGGCGATCGAAGGAAAGTCGCTGCGCCTTCAATTCGCGAGGATTCGCTCGATGCGGCGGAGGGAGGGGGAGCTCGGATGCGCATCGCGGAAGCGCGTGGCGCGCGCCTCGGCGTCGGCGCGTCGACCGAGCCGAACCAGGGCATCGATCGCGATCACCTCGCGCTCGTCGGCCATCGTGCCGCTCGGGTAGTGACGCGCATGACGCTCGGCCTCGGCGAGCGCGGCGGCCGGATCGCTGCGGAGCCCGCGCATCGCGCTCCCGAGCATCACGGCCTCGCTCGGCACATCGGGTTCGACGACCTCGGGAACGACCCCGGTCGTGGCCTCGACCTGGGGCGCCGAAAGCAGCTCCACGGGTACGGCGGGCTCACGCCTCGTGGGCCTCGCGGAACCGACGTGCGCTCTCGAGGGCTCGGATCCAGCCGCGGCCGACGCAGGGTCCTCGCTGGGCTCGGTTCCCGTCACGGACCCGAGCTGAGCCTCCGAAACGGGCTCTTCCGCGGAGCGCGGAGGCTCGGGCGCGCTCGTCGGCGCCGAAGGGATCGTCGTCGTGGCGGGACGTCGATCGACCACGACGAGGGTGCCTGCCGCGCCGATCACCGCTGCGATCGCCACGCCCTTCGCGATGCTCGCCCACGTGGTCGCGGCCTTCGCGGCGCTCGCGGCCTTCACCGCCGGACCTGCACCACCACCACCTCCACCGCCGGGCGGCCCGAGCAAGGGGCCGAGCCGCATCGCGAGGCGCTCGATGCGGGCGTCGTCGTCGTGACGTTCGTCGCGCATCGCGTCGAGCGAGGCTCGCAGCTCCGGGTCGGCCTCGGGATCGAGGCGCAGCCGAACGGGCTCGTCGTTCATCGTGCACCTCCTTCGATGGGGCCGAGCTCGGACAACGCCAGCGCGAGCTCCTTGCGCGCCGCATAGAGGCGCGAGTACGCGGTCTGCATCGGAACGCCCACGATCTCGGCGACCTCGCGCATCGGGAGTTCCTCGATCTCGTAGAGCACCAGCACCGCGCGCTTGTCGTCGGGCAGCGTCGCGAGCGCACGATCGAGGCGCGCCCTTCGTTCGTTGGCGAGGATCTCCGAGAGCTGCGGCGCCGAGCCCGCGCGCTCGAGCGCGTCATCGCCCTGGGGCTGCTCGCGACGCACGTGCGCGCGCTTCCGATGATCCGACGCGTGCCGCACCGCGATGCCGTACACGTACGAGCGCACCGCCTCCGGCTTCTCGATCTCGCCGAGCTTTCCGTGCAGCGTGACGAACACGTCTTGCGCCACGTCGTCGAGATCGCGCTCCTGCACACCGAGCCGACGCAGCGCGCGCAGGACGAGCGGCGCGTAGCTCCGAAAGAGCTGCCCGAAGTCGAGCGTCGATGTGGCGACCGTCTGCAACGAGGCCTCGAACCATACAGTGGCGAGACCTGCGCGTTTTTCTGATCAGCGGCCGAAGCCCACGTCGAAGCCGACGCCGAGGAACACGAAGAGGCCGACGGGATCGGGACGCCAGTACACGTTGCCGGTCGCGAGCCACGGCTCGGTGCGGAAGGGCACGACGAGCGAGGCGCCGAGGTTCGCCGTGAGCGCCTGCCACACGTGCGCGCGCAGCGTGATCGCGGCCTCGAAGAACGCGAGCACACGCTCTCGCTCGTCCGGGACCAGCGTGCGCTCCGCGATCACGAAGCCGCCGCCCGCCTCGCCCATCACGCAGATCGAGAGATCCAGCCAGTCCGTGAGCGAAGGGATCGTGCAGAGGCCCGCGCCACCGACGACGAAGAGGTGATCGACCCACGCGCCACCGCTCGCGTCTGCGCGCGACCAAGGCGCGAGCCATCCCGTGACGACGACAGCGAGCGGAGGCAGTGGGCCGCTCGGAAAGCGCAGGTGGATCGCGGTGCGTCCGCCCGGCGCTGCGCTCGGCGTGACGAACGCGGCCAGGAGGCCGGAGAGATCGACGGCGAGACCGAAAGGCGCGACCGTGTCGTCGACGGGCTCGGAGCGGGTCTCGGCAGGAGGAGAGTCGTCGGTGGCGTTCGGATCGGTCGCGTTCGGATCGGGCTCGTCCGACGGGGGCTCGGCGTCTGGATCGATCAGGAGCGCGAGGATCAGCGCGATCGACTCCGTGGCGTCGCGACAGTTGACGCCCGGATGCGTGTAGATGCGCTCGCCCTCGCTCGATCCATCACGACGCGTGACGGCGATCACCGCGCGAAAGCCTTCCCCCGCCCGCTCGATGCGCCCCTCGAGGGAGAGCTCGGCATCCGGTGCCGCCACGAGCACGTCGCGCCCGAGGATCGCCTCGACCTCTTCGCCGAGCTGGATGGCCGTCGCGCACATCTCCGTGCCGGGACCGCGGGACCAGCCGAGCGATGCTGTCTCGGCGGCCGGCGGTTCTTCGACGGCGACGAGGGCGTGGGCGGGTCCGGCGAAGAGCAGGGTCGCGAAGAGGAAGACGCGGGAAGCGAGGCCTCGCTGACCCACCCCGTGCCCCTCCCGCTGGCGGGAGGGGGGACCGTTTGCTCGATCGCTCACGTCGTCTCCGGCCAGGGGCCTCGGATGCCGAGGAGCACGCTCTCTTGCTGGATGCCGACGAACATCGTCGATCCATCGGGGCTGAAGCACACGCCCACGAGCTCCGAGCGCGACAGGCGATTGCGTGCGAGGTCGAACACGCGCCCGTCGGCGCCGAGGCCGCGCACGTAGTTCCGCGCGTGACCGTCCTCGGTGAAGTAGAGCGTCCCGTGCGGCGACATCACGAGGTTGTCGGGCATGTCGAAGTCGCTCTGATCGGTGGACTCCGCGATCACGCTCAGCGTGCCCCCATCGCCCTCCGGATCGAGCCGCAGGATCTGCCCCAGCCGAGCGCGCCCGCCTTCGGTCGCAGAGAGCACGATGCTCGGCCGCGAGGGATCACGCGCGCTCGCCGCGTACGTGATGCCCTCCCCTCGGCGCACGATCGCCGCGCCCTGTCGCTGCGCCTCGACGCGCACCGTGTCGTCGCTGGGATCCGGATCCGAGATCGGTACCCAGTCGATCTCGACGTCGCTGCCGACGCGCAGCTGCGTGTCGGTGTGGAAGCGCGCGCGGCCTCGCACCCGCATCGCTTGGAGCTGTCCCTCGAACGGCACGCTCGGATCGTGGGGCACGAACCGATAGAGCGAGCCGCCCTCGCGATCTTCGGTGAGGTAGACGATGCCGCGATCGGGGTCGACGCACGCGGCCTCGTGACGGAAGCGACCGAACGCGCGGATGGGCCGTGGTGGTGCGACGCGATCGGCGAGCGGATCGCACACGAACACGTAGCCGTGCCCGCGATCGATGCTCTCCTCGCACGAGAGCCAGCCCCACGGGCTCGGGCCTCCTGCGCAGTTGAGCACCGTGCCCGCGAGCACGAGGTTCGCGCTGCGCTTCGCGAGCGTCGCCGCGTCCACGACCACGCGCGTCACGCCGCCGGGCATCCCGCGCACGTGCTCGTGCGCGATGGCGCGTCCCTCGGGCGCAGGGCCGAGCGAGCCCATACGGGCGCCGTTCTCGTGGTTGCGCAAGAGCGTCCAGGTGCCCGGCTCGGGACCGTCGAAGCAGGCCATGCCGTCGTAGCGGCCCGGCGTGACGAAGCCGTCGCTCATCGCGTCGCCCCGTCGATCGATCACGCGGTAGCTGAAGCCCTCGGGCAGATCGAGGATGCCTCCCGGATCGGGACGCAGCGGGCCGAGCGGCCCGGGCGCGCGCGGGTGCTGCGCGTGCGCGAGCCCTGCTTCGATGGCCTCTTCCTCGACGGTCCCCCAGAAGTGGTGACCGAGCCACGCGCCCCCGCCGACCGCGCCGAGGCCGACGGCGCTGCGCGCGAGCCATCCACGACGCGTGACCGTGGTCGACGAAGCGTCTTGCTTCGGCATGCGAGACGAACCGTGCACGCACGCTCGACGGCCGTCGAGGCCTCGCGTCTTCCGACGATCACGACAGCGACAACTGTCTACTTGACAGTTTGAGTGTCGCGATCCAGCTTCAGCCCATGGACGACGGTGGACGCAAGCTCGAGGAGGTGGCGAAGGCGGCAGGCGTCTCGCCTCGCACCGTCCGCTACTACATCCAGCGCGGCCTCCTCCCGCAGCCGAGCTTTCGTGGTCCGGACACCGCGTACGGCCACGAGCACGTGGTGCGGCTGCGCGCGATCCGGCGCCTCCAAGACGCGTATTGGCCGCTCGACGCCATCGTCGGTCTCTTCGCGAGCAAGAGCGAGCGCGAGATCGAGTCGATCGCCGACGGCACGAACGTCCCGGCGCCCGCAGGCTCGGCGCCCGCGCTGATCGCGCCCACGCCGGCCAAGCGCGGGCGAGCTCCTGCGGTCTCGGAGCGCACGACGCTCGTGCGCCGCATCCAGCTCACCGACGAGCTCGTGCTCGAGGTCCCCGCGCGCGCGAGCGACGAGACCGACGCGCTCGTCGAGGCCATCCGAACGCTCGTCACCAAGCGTCACTGACCACCGATTCACCCACCGCGCTCTCACCCCACGCCACCGAGGAAACACCATGACCCGACTGCCCGCGCCCTTCGATCACCCGAGCCCCCTCCGCACGCCGAGCGGGCACAGCATCCCGCTGCTCGGCGTCGCGCTCACGGGAGAGGTGATCGGTGGTCACGCGCGCATCACGTCGACGCAGCGTTACCGACACGACGAGGCGCAGCCCGTCGAGGCCATCTACACGTTCCCGCTCCCGAGCGACGCGGCTGTCACGGGCTTCGTGATGGAGGTCGCGGGCAAGCGGCTCGAGGCGGAGGTGAAGGAGCGCGAGGAGGCGTTCCGGGTGTACGACGACGCGATCACCAGCGGCCACGGCGCGGCGTTCGTGGAGCAAGAGCGCGCGAACGTGTTCACGGCGAACGTGGGCAACTTGCTCGCGGGTGAAGAGGTCACGATCGCGATCTCGTTCGTGATGAAGGTCCCCGGCGACGAGGGCGCGCTGCGCCTGTCGATCCCCACGCTCGTCGCGCCTCGCTACATCCCCGGCGCGGCGGTGGGTGATCGCACGGGCCACGGCGCGGAGAGCCCCACGTCGCGCGTGCCCGACGCCGATCGGATCAGCCCGAAGATCGGCCCCGTCGACTACACGCTCTCCCTCGATCTCGCGCTCCACTTCGACGCCAAGGCCACGATCAGCTCGCCCTCCCACGCGCTCACCGCGGTGCACGACGGCTCGAGCTGGCGCGTCACCGCGAGCAAGACGCCGCTCGATCGCGACCTCGTGATCCTCGTCGAGCCCGAGGGCCGCGCGAGCCTCGAGCGCGTCGTGGCGCATCGTGATCCTGCGAGCGGCGAGGGCTACGTCGCGCTCAGCTGGGTGCCGGATCTCGCGCGCCTCGTGCCCGCCGAGGGAGCGGGTGAGACCTTCTCGTTCGTGATCGATCGCTCGGGCTCGATGGGCGGGCTCTCGATCGAAGAGGCGCGCCGCGCGCTGCGCCTGTGCCTGCGCCAGCTGCGAGAGGGCGATCGTTTCGAGGTGATCGCGTTCGACGATCGCATCGAGTCCTTCTCGCCCCAGCCCGTTCCGTACACGGAGAAGACGCTCTCGGACGCCGATCGCTGGATCGCGGCGGTCGATGCGCGCGGCGGCACCGAGCTGCTCGCGCCGATGGTGCAGGCGGCCCGCCACGGCGGCGTGGTGGTGCTCTTGACCGACGGTCAGGTCGGCAACGAGGACGAGATCCTGCGCGACGTGCTCGCGGCGGCCGGCGAGAAGAAGACCGCGCGCATCTACACGTTCGGCATCGGCACGAACGTCAGCGATGTCTTGCTCGGCGAGCTCGCGAAGCGCACGGGCGGCGCGATGGAGCTGATCCATCCCGGCGAGCGCATCGACGAGAAGGTCGTCGCGACGTTCGCGAAGGCGCACGCAGCGCGCGTCGTTCGTCCGGTGGTCGAGGTCGACGGCGTCGAGCTCGAGGATCTCGCGCCCTCACGCACGCCCGATCTCGTCGACGGAGAGCCGTGGTCGGTGATGGCGCGCTACACGAAGGGCGGGCGCTCGGAGGTGCACGTGCGCGGGACGCTCGGTGGTCGGCCGTTCGTGCACGTGCTGATCGCGGATCTGCCGGATCGCGCGGACGCGCCGCTCGTGCCGACGTTGTGGGCGCGCGAGCGCATTCGCGACCTCGAGGCCCAGGAGGTCACGGGCCGTCGCGCGGCTGCCATGAAGGATCGCATCCTCGGAATCGCGACGAAGCACGGGCTCGCCTCGAAGTACACGTCGTTCGTCGTCGTCGAGAAGCGCACGGGCGAGCGGCGCACGACCGACGCCGCCGTCACACGGGCCGTGCCCGTGAACGCGCCCCACGGTTGGGCGATGTTCGACACGGACGACGAGGTCCAGGCAGAGGCCACCCGGTCCCCGGCGCGGGGCGGAAGCCGTCGACGCGTGGGATTGCCCGCGATGGCGCGCAAGATGGCTGCCGCCTCCGCGTCGGTGGGGCGTGCGTACTCGACGGGGGCACCGACGGGCGCGCCGCCTCCCCCCGCCGCTCCCTCGTTCGGCGCGAGCGCGCCCGCTCCTGCACCCGCGCCGGGGCGCAGGGCCATGCCCGCGGTTCCGCACCTCGCCCCCCCGGCTCCGAAGATGGCCGAGGCCGCGGACGAGCACGATGCGTTCGACTTCGAGGCGGATCACTCGATGCGAGCGACCACGATGGACGCGCTTCTCGTCGACGGTCGTGCGCGCGCCGAGGAGGGCGCAGCGCCTGCCGAGAAGAAGGAGAGCGGCTCGCGCCTCGAGCGGGTGCTCGAGTCCCAGCGGGCGAGCGGGCTCTGGGATGCGAGCCCGACAGCGCTGGACGCGACGATCGAGGCGCTGAGGGTGCTGGTGCGCGAGGGCATCACGACGTCGCACGCTGTGTACGGCGCGAACGCGAAGAAGGCTGTCGAGGCGATCGTGAAGATCGCGGCGGAGGCCACGATCCACGCCCAGGTGCGCGAGATCGCGCTCCTCTTGGCCTACCTCGTCGCGAGCGGACGCAAGAGCCGGGCGGCCGTGTCGGACGCGCTCCAAGCCGAGTTCCCCGCTGCGATCGCGCGGCTCGCCGACGAGGCCGAGCTGCGGGTGGCCCTGACCGCCTGAGCGCGTTGGATTGCAGAGGGTGAAGTTCGTGGCACGCCTCCGCGTCTCAGCCCTCCGCGGGCGCGGGCGCCGCGTGATGGGGGCGTTGCTCCCAACCCCCGTACGGCGATTCGGTCCCGAGAGACAGAAGGTCTCTCGGTCTCTCAGGCGGGCCCACCATGCGCTTCACCCTTCTCCTCTCTTCTCTCCTCTTCGTTCTCTCACTCGGGGCCTCGACGCGCGTCTTCGCGCAGCTGCCCGGTGAAGAGTGCAGCACGATGACGCTCGATCAGTGCGTCACCGAGGCGCAGACGCTCATCGGCGACGACGCGCAGCTGCAGCGCGCGATCGCGATGCTGCGCCACGCGTGCAACCGCAGCCACGGCGAGGGGTGTCGTCTCCTCGGCGAGCTCTTCATCGTGGGCCGCGGCGTGAGACAGGAGCCCGAGCGCGCGGCGATCTTCCTGGGCACCTCCTGCGATCAGGGCAACCAGCGCGCGTGCTTCGATCTCGCGCGGCTGCTCGCGACGGGACAGGGCGTGCGCGAGGACATGACCCGCGCCGCGCGCCTCATGAGCGACGCGTGCAACACCGGCGTGGCCTCGGCCTGCATCGAGCTCGCGCGACGGCTGCGGGACGGTGATGGCATGCCCGCCGACGCCGAGCGCGCGGGACGACTCCTGTCCGACGCATGCGACGGGGGTGCAGGCGACGCGTGCATGTCGCTCGCGTCGATGTCGAGCACCGACGTCGCCCGCGCCACTTCGCTCTACGCACGCGCCTGCGAGGCTGGCGTCGCGGAGGCCTGCACCGAGCACGCGGCCGCGCTGCGTGATGGTCGCGGCTGCGAGCGTGACGTCGCGCGCGCCGCGCAGGTGCTCACGCGCGCGTGCGACGAGGGCGACCTCACGGCCTGCAACCACCTCGGCATCATGTTCGAGGACGGTGAGGGCGTGACGCAGGACGTGAACCGCGCCTTCACCCTCTACCGACAGGCGTGCGCGGGTCAGGTCGCGCTCGGCTGCAGCAACGTCGCGCGCTTCGTGGAGACCGGCGTGGTCGGCGAGCCCAACCCGCACGGCGCGGCCGAGCTCTACCGTCGTGCGTGCGAAGCGGGCGCGGCGGTCGCGTGCACCAACCTCGGGCTGATGCTCGAAGAGGGCGCGCCCGGCGTCGAGCGCAACCCCAACGAGGCGCGTGTGCTGCACCAGCGTGGGTGTGACGGTGGATCGCAGCTCGGCTGCTACCAGCTCGCGCTCGTGCTCGACGAAGCGATCGGCGGCGCGCGGGACTCACGCCGCGCGATCGAGCTGCTTCGTCAGGCCTGCGCGGGCGGCGTCGCGGCTTCGTGCGTCGCGCTCGGTGGTCACCTCGAGACGGGTCGCGGTGTGCGACAGGACCTCGCGGAGGCAGGGCGCCTGTATGCCGACGCGTGCCGTCGCGGCGATCTCGCAGGCTGCGTGAACCTCGGCAGCCTGCAGGAAGAAGGACGCGGACAGGCTGCGGATCCCACAGCAGCGTCGCGCCTCTTCGAGCACGCGTGCACCGGCGGCGAGCTGATCGGCTGCACACGCCTGGGCCTGCTCCTCCAGAACGGCACCGGTGTCGTGGCCGATCCCGCCCGCGCCGTCGCGCTGTTCACGCAGGCGTGCGACGGCGGCGAGCTCCGCGGCTGCAACAGCCTGGGCTTCATGTACGAGCGCGGCCTCGGCCTCGCCGCCGCGGACGTGGCGCAGGCGCGCGCCTTCTACACCCGCGCCTGCGAAGGCGGCGTGCTCCGCGGTTGCTCGAACCTCGGCGGCATGGTGCTGCGCGGCGATCCGATGAACCCCGCGAACCCCGCGGCGGCCGCGGATCTCTTCCGTCGCGCCTGCGAGGGACGCACTGGCGTCGGCTGCGCGAACCTCGCGGCCCTCTACGACTCGGGCTCGGGCGTGCCGCGCGATCCGACGCGCGCGCAGCAGCTCCGCGCGCAGGCCTGCGCGGCGGGCTATGTGCGCTCCTGCCCGTGAGCGCGGCGGCATGAACGCGGCCGCCGTGTCACCGGGCAGACTGTGATCGTCGTCTACGTCCTTCTCCTGATCGCGTCGCAGGTCGCGCTCTACCTCGTCGCGCTCGCGATCGGTCTCGAGTGGAAGGGGCGTCGACAGATCGATCCCGAGGCGCGCTTCGACGTCGCCGTGGTGCTCGGCTGTCGCGTGAAGCCCGACGGTCACGCGACGCTGACGCTCGCGCGACGCGCCGAGGCAGGCGCCCGCCTCGTGCTCGCAGGAAAGGCCCGGAGGCTCGTGCTCAGCGGCGGCGCGGTCGGGCATCCCACGACCGAGGCCTCGGCCGCGTTTGTCCATGCGGTCGCCAGCGGTCTGTCGCCCGATCTCATCGATCGGGAGGAGCGATCGACCACCACGGAGGAGAACGCGCGCGAGGTCGCCGCGATGCTGGGTGACCGCGAGCGATCCGTGCTCGTCGTGACCGACGCCTACCACGTGCCCCGCAGCGTCCGGCTCTTCCGTAAGCACTTCACCAAGGTCGCCGGGCATGGCGTGCCGGACGCGAGCGTCTCGCGCGTGAAGAACGCGCTGCGCGAGGCGTGCGTGATCGTCGTCTACCTCGCTCGAGGACGGCTCGACTGATGGCGAGCGTGCACGCGGTCCCGAGCGACTGGGACGAGCGCGTCGCGTCGCTCGCCGCCCTGACGAAGCGGCCGTGGTTCTGCGGCCTCGAGCACGCGCTGATGGAGCTGTCCTCCCAGGCCAGCCACCTCGACGTGCGCGCGACCGATCGGTTGTTCGCCTCACGCGCCGGCGTGCGCTTCGAAGCGCAGACCGAGGTCCGCCGGCGTGGTGTGCCGTTCGATCGCGCGCGCTCGTACGACGGATCGATCACGCGTCGGGGCGTCGTGCCCACGCGCGAAGGATCGATGCACGACCTCATGAACGCCGTGATCTGGAGCGTGTACCCGCACACCAAGCGAGCGCTCCACGCGCGCCAGGACGCCGCGCTCGCGCGCGAGGTCGAGGACGGTCAGACCGCCCTCCCCGGCCGTCGGAGCCGCCTCCGTGATCGGCTCTCGATGCTCGACGAGGGCGGCGTGATCGTGTGGGCGCGCCGCGATCACGCTCGCGTCGAGCACGCGCTGGCGCACGCGGACCTCGACGCGCTGGCGTCGCTCGCGCGCGACGGCTCGATCGGGGCGCGCGTGATCGGCCACGCGATCCTCGAGCACGCGACGATGCGCGATCCACGCGACGTGCGTGGGTGCGTCGTGCAGGTCACGACCGAGGACGAGGCAGCGATCGACCACGCGATCGCCGCAGCGCTCGCGCGCGACGACGAGTCCATCGAGCGCTGGATCGCGCGACATCCGTCGATCGCGATCGGCGCGCTTTTCCCCGCCTGAGCACTCTTTCTCTCAACCTTCTTTGTGCTCGATCTCCATCGGCTTCGCGAAGAAGCCGTTGGTGCTCGGGTCCTGGTACGTCGCCCAGTCGAGCGCGAAGGGCTGGAAGTCCACCGAGCCATCGGCGCGCAGGACGACACGCAAACCCTTGGGCTGCACGTTGCGGTAGCTCGATCCCTCGGGGAGGTCGTTGTTCGTCGCGCCGCCCGAGGAGAACACCGTGAGCAGCTTGTACGGCCCCTCGTAGTGCGACTTGAAGCCGGCCTCGATCTTCTCGTGGCCGCGCACGAGCACGTTGCAGCCGATGCGCTGGAGGAAGGACTGGAGCTGTAGCCGACCGAACGGGAAGCGCGCGCTCGCGTCCTGCAGCGCCGCGGGGATCACGTCGGCCGAGCTCGGGTCGCTCCACATCATCTGGAAGCGGAGGTCGGCGTCCTCGAGCGACGCCAGCCCCTTCCACTTCTGCTTGAGCGCGCGGTCGCGGGGGATGCCGCCGTGCACGAACATCGTGCGGCCCAGGAAGTACATGTTCGGCAGCGCCTCGTAGAGCGCCATGTAGCGACGGAACACGTCGACGGGCAGGTACGGCTTGAGCGTGTTGATCGCCTCCGCGGGCTTCACGCCTCCGTAGATCTGGCCCTGATGCTCGATGTAGTACTCGTGGTTGCCGCGGATGGGCACGACGTGTTCGGGGGCCGACACGTAGAGCTGGAGCACGCTGCGCAGGACGCCATTGAGGCTGAAGATGCCGCGGTCGATGTAGTCGCCGAGGAACACGAGCAGCGGGTACGGCTGTGAATTGTCCTTGTGGTAGGCCTCGACGCGCTCGAGGAACTTCGTCTGCATCACGCCGGCCTTGAGGGCCGAGTAGCAGCCGTGGAGGTCGCCGAGCACGACCACGTCGTAGACACGACCGGGCTGGGGCTTGGTCCACTGGAGGTGACCGTCGAGGTGACTGCCCTCGAGCTCGTCCACGCGCTGTGCGTTGCCCAGCTTGCCGGCGCCCTTCGCGCGCCGCTCGTCGAGCATCGCGATGGCGCGCTCGGCGAGCGCGAGATCGGCCTGCACCTGCTTGGCGATGCGCTCGGGGTTCGCGGAGTAGTGATGCTCGAGCTGCTTGAAGAACTGGTGATCGCCCACCGCGCGCTCGTCCACCACGGGACTGACCGTCACCTCGCCGGGTGCCATGGCGAGCAGCGCCCCGATGTCGTGCACGCGGCTGGCGCCTGGCTCGCCTCCGCCCCCGTCTTCGTCGTCCTCGACGAGATCGTCGGTGTCGACGGTGTCGGGTGAGCTGAGCAGCTGCGCGAGCTCCGCTCGGAATTTCGCCTCGGCAGGGTGCACCTGACCGTCGGCGGCGATGAGCTGATCGATCGCATCGAGCAGGGCGTCACGCCCCTTCTGATCGAAGGTCGAGAAGAGCTCGAAGCAGCGGAGCTTGAGCTTCGCGTGCACGACGGCGTCGCGATCATCGTGCGCAGCGACCGGCTCGGTCATCACGTCGGACACGAACCGATCGATGTTCTCGAAGACCTCGTGGAAGTGGCTCGTGAAGCGATCGACGACGTCCTTCTTCGCGGCGGGATCAGCTCCCTTCATCGCGCCATCGACGCGCTGCTCGACGAGGCGCGTGATGGTGGTCTTCACCACGTCGCGCTCCGACGCATCGAAGTCGCCATCGATGTGGCCGAACGTCGTCATCGCGAAGATGAGCGCCTGCATCTGGCGCTCGGCCACCTTGGGATCCCTGGACAGGTCGATCATGGGCGCGACGATACCCGAATCCGGCAGTGCGCCCGCGCACTGCGGCCGTGCCCCCAATTCGCGGTCAGAGGACGCGAGGTGCACGTGGTCGGCGCTCCGGGCCCCCGCCGCGCCGCGCCGAGCGAGTAACGTCGACCGCGATGTCTTTCGAGCCCGATCTTCCTTTCGCTGCGCTCTTCGAGCAGTCGCCGATCCGTGGCGCGATCTTCGAAGCAGGCGCGCGCTATGTGGCCGCGAACCACGCGTACCGCTCGACCACGGGCTGCGCGTGGGACGAGCTGCGCGCGCGGACGACGCACGCCGCGTTCGACGACGCGACGGCCGTGGAGGTGCTGCGCTCGATCGAGCAGGTGCTCGTCACCGGGCAGCCCGACGCCGTCGCGGGTGGACGCAGCCGGCTCGAGCAGCCCGGCGCGCGCACGTGGGCCATCGCGCACACGCCGCTGCGCGCACCCAGCGGCGAGGTGCGCTGGGTGCTCCAACACCTCGCGGACGTCACCGAGCACGAGTCGGAGTCATCCACCTCGCCTCGCGTGGCGGACGTCGTTCAGCGGAGCCCCGAGGCGCTCGAGGTGCGGGAGCGCGAGCACAGACTCCTCGCCGAGATGCTGCCCACGCAAGCGTGGACGGCGTCACCCGACGGCGCGATCACGTGGGTGAACCGCGCGACGAGCGAGTACCGCGGCATGCCTGCCGACGCGCTGCTCGGCGACGCGATGTGGCGCGGCGCGGTCCACCCCGACGATCTGGAGGAAGCAGGCGCGCTCTGGGCGCGCGCGCTCGAGACTGGCACCACGTACGAGCACGAGGCACGTCTGCTTCGTCACGACGGTGTGTTTCGCTGGCACATGACGCGGGCCGTCGCGTGGCGCGACGCGACGGGCGCCGTCTCGAAGTGGTTCGGCAGCACCACCGACGTCGACGAGCACAGGCGCATCGAGGCCCATCGGGTTCAGCTCATCGGCCAGCTACGCGCTCGCAACTTCGATCTCCAGCGCTTCGCCTACGCCGTCTCGCACGACGTGAAGGCGCCTCTCCGCGCCATCTCGAACCTCGCGACGTGGGTCGCGGACGACCTCGGCTCGAGCGCGACGCCCGAGATCGCGACGAACCTCGAGCTGATGCGCTCGCGAGCGCAGGAGCTCTCGCAGCGACTGGACGGCATGCTGAAGGACGCCGTGTCGGGACGCGCCGCGGGTCAGCCGAGCGACACCGAAGCGCTCGTGAGCGAGGCGGTCACGTTGCTCGCTCACGTGACCAGCGCTCGGGTCTACGTCGATGAGAGCCCGCCCAGCGTCGCGTCGGCGCCAGGCATCGAGCAGGGTCGTGGTGACGTCTCGGACGGCACGGCGCCGATGGCAGGCACGGGGATCGGCCTGTCCGTCGTGCGGCGCATCGTCGAGGCGAACGGCGGCTCGGTGGCGATCGACACCACGCCCGGAGGCGGGGCGACGATCTCGTTCACCTGGCCGCGCGTCCGCTGACAGCTGTCAGGCGAGCGCTCGGGGCGTGGCGTGGAGCAGCGCGCGGCGAGCGCGCGGGCCCATGCCCCACCAGCGTCGGCAAGCCCGTCGGAACGAGGGCAGGTCGCTGTAGCCGAGCTTCGCGTGGACGTCCGTGGGGCTCGAGCCGGAGAGCAGCAAGTGCTCGGCGGCTCGACGACGCGCGTCGTCGACGAGCTCGCGGAGACCGAGCTCCTCGGCGGCGAGGCGACCGCGCAGCGCGCGGGGACGCATCGACATCGCGTCGGCGAGGCCTTCGAGCGTGGGCTCACCGCGGAGCACGGCTTCCACGAGCGCGCGGCGCAGCGCGATCGACGGATGCGAGCGGCAGCGCTCGCGGCGCTCGAGCGAGATCACACGACGCGCGAGCTCGTGGATGCGCTTGTCGGCATCCGGGAGTGGGTGATCGAGCACGGAGCGCTCGAGCTCGAGGCGATCCATCACCGCGCCCGTCTCGACGGGACAGCTCAGCGAGCGCGAGAGGCTCGAGAGACGCGCCATGGGCCGCCCCATGAGCCACGCGCTCACCGGCGAGACGTGTCGATCGCCAGCCACACGGCGCATCGCCTCGACGACGGTCGCGAGCGCGACCTCCGCCGCGAGGTTGCCCGCGTCGCGCTTGCGGGTATGCGCCGACTCGTAGACGAACGCCGCACTGCCATCCTCGCGGGGCACGAGGTGGAAGATGGGCACGCCGTGGAGGACGTCCGACGCGTCGGCCAGCGTCGAGAGAGCGCTGCGGACATCGGGTGCGCTGCGCAGCGCGAGCTCCAGCTCGCCGAACGTCCCCTCCTCGACGCCGCCGGGTCCGATGACCGCGAGATCGCGCAGGAGAGGCTCGCGCGCGGCAGCCTCCCAGAACGACCACTCGGCGTCGGCGGGAATGGGTGCGCCGTGGGGAGCGTCTGCGAGCGCGTCCTCGAGCGGCGCCTTGACGGCGTGCGGCGCGCGCGCCGCATCGGCCATCGACAGGAGGCCTCGGGCGAGGGCGCCAGAGACTGCATCTTCGCGTGTGGTGAGCTGCGTGGGGCTGAGCATGTCCCCGACCCGAGCAAACCACGTACCCGCATCCGCGGTCGTTTTCCCGTGGCGCCCACGCCACGATCGACGCAGATCCGCACACTCACAGGTGGGCACGATGGGCGCAGTCGAGGCGCGCGCGTGGCTCGCCTGCGCGACGGGTGGCTCGCCGATCCACCCACACGAACGGAGGCTGCGGGCGCAGTTCGCTCAGCGCACGATGCGGATGAGCTCGACGTCGAACACGAGCATGCCCGCAGGCGCACCCGGACGGCCCTGGTACGCGAGGCTCTCGGGGATCCAGAAGCGACGACGCTCGCCCTCGACCATCAGCTGCACGCCCTCGGTCCATCCCGCGATCACGCCGCCGAGCGGGAACTGCGCGGGCTCGCCGCGGGTGACCGAGCTGTCGAACATCTGGCCGTCCGTGGTCCAGCCCGAGTAGTGGACCTCGACGACGTTCTCCGACGTCGGGTGCGTGGTGCCAGTGCCGGCGCGCAGGACACGCGACGCGAGACCGCTCGCCGTGCGCTCCGCGTTCGCGGGCGCCGCCGCCACGTCTTCAGGCGTCGTGGGAGGCGTGGGCGCAGCGACGAACGAGATGAGCTCCACGTCGAACACGAGCATGCCCGCCGGACGATTCGGTCGGCCGCGGTAGGCGAGCTCCTCGGGGATCCAGAAGCGGCGCTGCTCACCGACGACCATCAGCTGAAGACCCTCGGTCCAGCCAGCGATGACGCCGTTCAGCGGAAACGACGCAGGCTCGCCCCGGGTGCGCGAGCTGTCGAAGCTGTTGCCGTCCGTCGTCCAGCCCGTGTAGTGCACCGTGACGCGGTCGCGCGCCCCCGGATGCTCGGTGCCGGTGCCCGGCGTCAGCACGCGCGAGGCGAGACCGCTGGCCGTGCGCTGCGCATCTGCGGGCGGCGCGGCGACGTCGGGCGGAGCCGGAGGACCTTCGGGACGCGGCGGCGCGACGCGATCCACGCCTGCGTGGGGATCACGCGCCGGTCGCGCGTGGTCGTCCCCCTCGCGGCCGTTCCCCTCCCCGTGCTCCTGGCCCGCGTTGTCCTGGCGACCCGTGCGACGACGGAACTCCGGCTCCTCGCGATCACACGCGACGAGGCCGAGCCCGAGGAGCGAGATCGCGGCGAGACCCGCGACGAACGATGCGCTGGAAGTCCGTGAAACCGGGGCGTTCATGCGCGCGGAGTTAGCGTGGCGACGCGCGCGTGTCGAGCCCGCGCGCGGCCCGTGTTAAGGCCTCGCGCATGCGAAGCCCCGGCGTCCATCTCCTCGCGCCCAACGTCGTGCTCCACGTGATGGAGGCCGCGCAGCCAGGCCCCACGTTGCTCTTCCAAGCTGGCATCCACGGCGACGAGATCGCGGGCGTGCACGCGCTCGAGGAGCTGCTCGAGGAGGGCTTCACGCCGAGACGCGGTCGCCTGCTCGTCTGCCCGGTGATGAACCCCGGCGCGTACCGCGCGCGCAAGCGGCCCGCGACCGTGCGGGGGCTCTGGAGCGGCCTCGATCTCAACCGCTGCTTCCCTGGGGATGCGTCTGCGCCCGAGCACGAGAAGCGGCTGGCGCGCATCTTCATGGACCTCGTCCTCGAAGAGCGCCCCGCGCTGGTGTGCACGCTGCACGAGAGCACCAAGCGCTTCCACCCGGACGTGAAGCCGTCGTTCGGTCAGACGCTGGTGTACGGCGTCGACCCGATGCCCGCAGTGATCGGCCGCGCGGTCGATCGCCTCAACGCGTGCAAGCAGAGCGACGAAGAGACGTGGGCGCCCCAGTACTACCCCGTTCCTACCAGCTCGACGGAAGTGATCGTCGATGCGATCGGCTGCGTGGGCATCTGCGTCGAGACGTGGATGGGCTTCCCCGAGGAGCGCCGCATCGACATGCAGAAAGAGGTCGTCTCGATCCTGAAGGACGAGATGAGCTGATGCTCACGGCCCCGGTGGTCTCGCGCGGTGCCCGAACGCGAGGATCCGTTTCACGGCGCGTCGTGCGCATCCAACAGGCCGGCATCGACCGCACCCGCATCGATCGGGGCCGCAGTCACGAGGCCCTCGACACTCACCGCGAGGCCCTCCGTGAGCCGTAGCGACGCAGCCACTCGGCGCGGCTCGCTGGTGACGAGGATGACTCGGATCTCACAGACCTCGCCGGGCGACACGCGCGAGACGCAGTCCCCAGGCGCGAGGGCGAGCGCCTCGCTTCCGAGCCCCTCGAACGTGGGCTGCAATCGGCCGTCAGCGGCGCCCTCGTTCTCCAGCCGGAACGTGACGGTCGGGTAGATCGCACCCTGAGCTACTTCACCGAAGTCACGCAGCGCGGGAGTGATCGTGAGGGCGGGCTCGAAGCGGTGGGGCTCGCACTCGCGCGTCGGCGTCACCCCATCGCAGCCCACCAAGCCGCCGACGCACTCGCAGAGTCGCGTGTCGCACGTTCGGCGAACGCACTCGATGTCATCGCAGAGAGTGAGCTCCACGGGAGTCCCATCGACCGCATCACACGGCGCGTAGCAAGCCCCTGCTCCAGGCGGAGCCCCGGAGGGTGCTCCACAGCTCACCGTCACGCGGAGGATGTCGTTGGCGTCCACGGAACGGTCGACGTCGTCGCAACCGACGAGCAGTGCGAGAGCGACGCTCAACAGGCGTGCGGTTGCGGTCATCGGTCCGCGAGGAGCGCCTCGAGCTCGCGGATGCGGGCCTCGGCCGCATCGGCCCGCGCGCTCTCCTCATCCGCACGCGCGCTCTCCGCATCCGCACGCGCACCCTCCGCATCCGCACGCGCTCGCTGGGAGGCCGCGCGCTCCTCTCCCGTGGGAAGGACCTCGTCGCCATCGATCCAGCGAAGCCCCATCACGTCCTGACCAGCGAGCTTCGTGGGTCGCACCGCCAAGGAGAGGCGCAGACGCGGGACGTTCACGACGTCTGCACGCTCGCGCTCGACGAGGATGTCCTCGGCGTTGCGCTCGAAGACCGTCAGCGCGTACGTGAACGGGTCGTAGAGCACGTACGTGCTCACCTTCCAGACGCGCTCGTAGATCCGCTTCTTCTCCCCTCGATCGATCGCCTCGGTCGACGACGACAGCAGCTCGATCACGACGTCGGGCAGCCTGCCGTCCTCCTCCCACACGACCCAGCTCTTGCGCTCCTTCGCTGCGTCGGTGTCCATCACCACGAAGACGTCGGGGCCGCGAAAGTCGTTCTTCCTCGTCTGGAGCTCGCTGAAGTACACGAACATGTTGCCGCCCACGTAGAAGTCGCGGCGCGATCCCCAGTGGGATCGCAGCGAGTCGATGAGGACGTTCATCTGTTCGAGGTGACGCTGGCTCTCCATCGGCTCTCCGTCGTCGAACGGGAGCTGGTCCTGCCCAGGAGGCGCGGTCGGCCGAAACGGGTCTTCGATCCGCATGCCGTCGAGGGTGCCACCGTTCGTCATGCACGGCGACGCTGCATGCCTCGTTCCGGGTCTCGGGGCATCGAAACAAAGGAGTTTCGGGCGGAATCTGGCGTCGCCCGCCGCCACCCCCCTGGCGGCCGCCACCCACTCTCGTGTTCTCATCGCGCCATGAGCGAGCCCGAGAGCGCGTGGTCGCAATTCTCGTCGTGGATCGATCGAGCGGGCTCACGCGTCGACGTGCTGCCCGTCGAGCCGCGCCGCGGTGAGCCTGTCGCGCGTACGCTGGGTGTGTCGCCTCGATCGAGCCTGTGGGCGATGTCGACGAACGTCGGCGCCCTGACGATCGACGACGGCTGGGTGCGCGTGCTCGGTGGCGGCACGCTCGGTCAGCGCGTCGATCTCGCGGAGTGGAATGGTCTGTCCGACGCCTCGATGTTCGCGAAGAGCGAGGGCTTCTTCGTCGTCGGCTTCGACGTGATGGGTGGGGTCTTCGCGCTCGACGGCGGTGCGTTCGGTGGCCCGCAGGCCAACGGTCGAGTCTTCTACTTCGCGCCCGACTCGCTCGCGTGGGAGCCGATGGAGATGGGCTACACGCCATGGCTCGAGTGGCTCCTGCTCGATCCCGAGCGCGTCGATGCATGGTTTCAGAGTCAGCGCTGGGCAGGCTGGCGCGAAGAAGTCAGACCGCTCTCGCTCGACACCGCGATCAGCGCGTACCCGTTCGCATGGAGCAAGGAGGGCAAAGACCCCAGCAGGGTCTCGCGCTCTGCCGTCCCCGCGAAGAGTGTGATCGCGACGCACTTCCGGTTCGCACGGGAGCTCGAGAGCGCGACGCTGCCCGGCCCCCGACTGATCGCGCGATGATCGTCCGTTCGAGACCGCGCGCGTGCACCCGAGAAGCTCGACTGTCTCGAGCTCGAGGATGGCTCGTGAAGGCGCGACCGCGCTGTCCCGTGCGCATGTGTGCTGCGAGCTGAGCTCCACGACGTGGATCGCTCGCGTCGGATCAACGGACGGGACGCGCGACGAAGTTCGTGGTGCGGTACTGCTCGAGCATCTCGTCGTAGGTCGCGAGCCATTGGAGACGCCCCGTGGGCTGGACCACGCCGACCTGAAAGCCCACGTCACGGAACAGGTAGAAGAAGTCCTGGAACGTCGTCCTCGTGTCGAGGTTGCAGCCTCCGAACTCGAACTGGATCAGCTTCACGATGCCCCGCTCGAGGGCACCCCTACCGCCGCGAAGCACGTCGAGCTCGTGTCCCTCCACGTCGATCTTGAGCAGATCGATCCGCGAGATCCCACGCTCCTCGACGATGCGGTCGAGCGTGTCGACGGCGACCTGCTCGGTGATGTCCATCGAGAGCCCGTGGTGCTCCACGCGCCTCTTGGTGAGCGACGCGAGCCCGGTCACCTCTGCGTCCTTGTACAAGGTCTGCTCACCGGCCTCGGCGCCCAGAGCCTTCTGTGAGAGCGTGACGTTCTTGCGCCCGCGCAGCTGCGACTCGAGCAGCGTGAAGTGGCGCTCTGACGGCTCGAATACGTGGCAGATACCGCCAGGGTGAAGGCGGAGAAACGCAGCGGTGTACTCGCCCGTGTGACCGCCCACGTCGACGAGGACGGGCGCCGCGCCCGAGACCTCCTTCAACACGCCGACCTCTCCGCTCGAGGAGACCGAGCCGCCCGAGCCGAAGCCCTGAGCCGAGAGCAGGGTCCGCGAGACGCTCATGGCGATGTCGAACGGGACCGCGAGAGCGATCTCGCGGGCGAGGTAGCGGGTCAGACGTCGAAGAGGCATGGCTTCCTTGTCAGGGGCGGCTGTCGTGCGGCTCGTTCCGGAGCGCGCGGGCGACCTCGAGGGCAGCGTAGGTGAGGATGCCGTCGGCGCCTGCGCGCTTGAAGCCGATCAGGCTCTCGAGGATCACGCGATCCCAGTCGAGCCAGCCGCGCTCGGCGCTGGCCTTGAGCATCGCGTACTCACCCGACACTTGGTACGCGAACGTCGGAAGACCGAAGGCCTCCTTCACCCGCCAGAGCACGTCGAGGTAGGGCATTCCGGGCTTCACCATCAGCATGTCGGCGCCCTCTTCGACGTCGAGCGCCACCTCGCGCAGCGCCTCGATCCCGTTGCTGGGATCCATCTGGTAGGTGCGCTTGTCGCCCTTGCCGAGGTTGCCCTTGCTGCCGACAGCATCGCGGAACGGCCCATAGAAGGCAGAGGCGTACTTCGCTGCGTAGCTGAGGATGCGCACGTGCGAGAGACCCTCGTGCTCGAGCGCGTCGCGCACCGCGCCGATGCGACCGTCCATCATGTCGCTCGGCGCGATCACGTCGCAGCCCGCGCGCGCCTGCACGATCGCCTGCTGAGAGAGCACCTCCACGGTCTCGTCGTTCACCACGTACGCGCCGTTCGCGTACCAAGGCGCGCGATCGTCGGGACGCAAGAGGCCGTCTTGTCCGTGCGTCGTGAACGGGTCGAGCGCGACGTCGCAGATCACGCCGATGTCGGGACACGCGGTCTTCACTGCGCGCACGGCGCGGCACACGAGGTTGTCCGGGTTGGTCGCCTCTTCGCCGTCGTTCGTCTTCTTGCTCGGATCGATCACGGGAAAGATCGCGACCGCAGGGATCCCGGCGGCGTGACCTTCCTTCACGGCCTCGACGAGGAGATCGATCGAGAGGCGCGACACGCCAGGCATCGACGCGATGGGCGTCGCGAGGCCCTCGCCCTCGTGCACGAAGAGCGGCCAGATCAGATCCGAGGGCGTGAGCACGTGCTCGCGCGTGAGGCGTCGAGACCACGCGTCGCGACGATCACGACGCATCCGGGTGCGAGGAAACCTCCCGAGGAAATGCATGGTCACTCCTAATCAGAACAGGATGTCGCAGTCGAGGTCGGCGATGGAGCCGGCGTTGTCGTCCTCGTCGCACTCGGCGACGACGCCCCCGCTTGCCGTGCCGTCGTCGTCCGCGAAGACCACGAACGCGTACGGTGCCTCGCCCATCAGCGCGACGCCCGAGAGCTCCACGACCTCGCTCTGTCCGGGAAGGAGCGACATCGTCGTCGTGCCGACGCCCAGCAGCGCGCCGCGCATCGCCTCCGTGCCCTGGTGGAACGCGACGGGCACGCCCGAAGGCGCGCCGAGGTTGCCCTCGTTCGCGATGCGCGCGCGCAGCGTCACGCTCGCCGGGCAGCCGTCGAGGATCACCTCGAGCGCGATCACCACGAGGTCGGGCGCGTTGAAGACGCCCTCCCCTTGTGCGTTCTGCCGGTAGTTGTTGAGCCCCGGCGTCGACCAATTGTCCATCTCCACGCGCGGCACCGTTCCGTCCGAGAGGAGGTCGGTGACGTGGTAGGCGTGCTGGCCCCACACGCGGCGGGTGCGCATCCACTGGTCGCGCACGTCGCCGTAGACGAACACGCCGCGGCGGGCGCCATCCCACGCCGCGTCGGCCGTGCGGCACTGCGTGCGCAGCGAGGGCGTGCGATCGTTGGCGACGATCACGATCTCGCTGTTGCCATCGGCGTCGACGTCGGCGACGAGCGGGTACTCGTGGATCGTCGCGCTCGAGCTCGGGATCTGCAGCAGCACCTCGCCATCGGTGCCGCGGTACACGCGCATGTAGCACTCGTCGCCATAGACCACCTCGGCCGCGCCATCGCCCTCGAAGTCGAAGACGCTCGAGCCCGTGGCGTTCGACGACACGTCGACCGTCGTGCGCGACCACAGCACGCCGTCGGCCTCGTCGAGGTCGTAGACGCTGTAGCTGGCGGAGCCCGCGACACCGATCTCGGGACGACCATCACCATCGAAGTCCGCGATCGTCGGCGGTCCACCACGTCCTCCACCAGGCTGCGCGATCGGGCCCCACTGCACTGCGCCCGTGAGCCCATCGAGCACGTACACCGAGCCCGATGCGACGAGCACGACCTCGGGCTGCGTGTCGGCATCGAACTGTGCGATCGCGGGGTAGCCGTCGGGCGCCGTCGAGAGCCAGTACGCCGTGCCGTCACGACGGTAGGCGCGACGGCCCGTGATGATCTCGGGCATCCCGTCGCCATCGAGATCCGCGACCGACGCGATGCCTCCGCCGTAGCCGCTGTTGGTGCCCTCGTTGCCGCCGGTGTCGCGCTGCCACTCGCGCACGCCGGTGAGGCCATCGATCACGACGGCGCCGAAGATCACCTCGGGCACGCCATCGCCGTCGAGGTCTGCGAGGGTCGGAGCGCCATTGCCCGACGTGACGCTGAGCGGTGTGGTGCCGTCTTCCTGCGTCGCGCGCCAGAGCACGGTGCCGTCGTGATCGATCGCGATCGGACGGCTGCCGAGCGTCGGTCGCGTGAGACCCACGATCTCGGCGCGACCATCGCCATCGAGGTCCGCGCCTGCGATGCCGACACGACCGTTCAGGCGATCGCTCACCGTCGTCATCGACCAGAGCGGCGTGCCGTCCCCCGAGTACGCGCGCAGCACGCCGTGCTCCCAGTCGTCGTCGCATGCGAGGTTCGCGATCACCTCCGAACGGCCATCGCCCGTGAGATCGACGATGACCGGCGCGGTGATGCCGTGCATACACTCGGGCGCCTCCGTCGCGGTCTCGGCGCTCCACTCGACCGTCGCCTCGAACGGACCGAACACCGGGTCGAGCGCGCACGTGACCGGCTCGAACTGCGGGAGACATCGCCCCAGCGTCGGCTCGCAGAAGTCGCCGAGCGGGCACTCGAAGCTGTCGGCGCACGTGTCGCCGAGGTCGGTGCACGCACCCGACACGCACGCCTGCATGTCGCCGCAGCACGTCGTCAGATCCGCGCCGCAGCGCACGCCGCTGGCGCACGCGGGCAAGCACGCGCCGAGCGCGCACTCTTCGCCGATCGCGCAGCACGCCGGAGGCGAGCCACAGACCGTCATGCTCTCGCAAGGACGCCCGGCGTCGCTGCCCGTGTCGGCCGTGGGCGCGTCGATCGCGGGCCCACCTCCGTCACCACCGCCTGCGTCGCGTGGTGCGACGCAGCGCATGTCGACGCAGACGAGCCCATCGGTGCAGTCGTCGCTCGAGTCACAGCCCGTCGGCAGCGGCGCGCTGCAGTCGCATGCAGCGAGGGGCGAGAGGGCGGCCGAGGAGAACAGGAAGGACGCGATGATGCGGCTCGTCTTCGTCACCGAGCCAGCGTATCGCAGGCGTTCGATCGCGCGCTCGCGCGAACGCGCTCGCCGGCCTCGGCCTCAACCCGGTAGGCCTTCGCCTCAGCGATCCAGCGCGCGAGCTCGCTCGTTCGTCCCGTCACGTGCCAGCACGACGATCCGGCCCATCGGCCCACGTGCGCAAGGCCCCCACGCCACCGCGTTCGGCGGCACGACGCGCTCGGGTAGCATCCGAACATGGCCCGATCGCACCTCTCGCTCGTCGTCCTCGCGCTCGTCGGCTGCGGCAGCGCCGGTGAGACGCCGACGACCTCAGCCACCCCCTCGACACCGCCGACCGCGGCGCCCTCGACCGCCGAGACGCCGGCCGCGCAGATCACGCCCACGCAAGGCACGACAGCGGAGGGAGCCGCCCAGCCAGCGGTCGCGGCAGCCGTCGCGCAAGCCGCCGGCGACATCGGACACGCGGGCTGGGCCGAGCGCGAGCGGCGCACGTTCGTGTTGCAAGGGGCCGCCCGCGGCAACGCCGTGTTCCTCGACGTCGCGCGTGGCGGCACGCACGTGGCGGTCGCCAGCGAGTCGGGCTTCGTCACGATGGTGGACGCGGCCACGGGGGAGGTCCGCGCGAGCGAGCGGATCGCGCGCTCGTCCAACGCGTGGTTCGATCTCGACGTCGTCGGTGACGTCGCCGTCATCGCGTGGGGCGCGGAGAGCGGGGATGCCGGCGTGGACGTCTGGCGCTGGCGCGCGGGAACGAGGCTCGACGTGAAGGCGGTCAACGAGCTCGTCGACGTGGGCAGCCGTGTCGCCCTCTCGCCGCGTGGCGATCGCTTCGTGCTCGGCAGCGCCGACGATCTCCGCGTCGGCACGACGAACAGCGGGCGACTCACGACGCGCGTCGAGGGTGACCACCGCGGGACGCTCTCGTGGCCTCATGCGAACGCGATCGTGGAGGAGGTGGACGACGACGTGCCGAACCGCATGGACGTTCACGTCTTCGATCCACGAACGCTCGCCGAGGTCTGGACCACGTCCGCCGAGGACGTGGCCGTCGTCCGCCCCGCGGGAGACCGCATCGTCGTGCTCGACGGCCCGAGCGTGATCGTCCGAGCGCTGCCGGGCGGTGAAGAGCGCGCGCGGTTCGCACACGGGCTCAGCGATCCGAAGACGATCGTCGTCTCTCGCGAGGGTGATCGCGTCGTGGTCTCGAACGAGACGATGAGCGTGATGATCCTCCTCGCCGACGGTGCGCGCACCGAGATCCCCATGGGTCGCGCGCGCTGGGTGTCACCGCGCAACGTGCTCGTGGAGGCCGACGACGGATCCATCCGGCGCTGGGTGCTCGATCGGGCGCGGCTGGGCGCGCACGTGGTGCCACCGCGCGTCGAGGGCGACCCCGACTACGGGGAGGAGGTCTCCAACGAGGTCGCGATCGACGCGGCCGGGACCGTCGTCTCGGCGCGTGGATCGCGGGTGGAGATCGTGGAGCCGAGCGGCACACACCACGAGCTCGCCGAGGGCGGCGAGCACAGCGTGTGGTCCACCTCGCTGGATCCCGCGCGCACCGGCCTCGCGATCGGCGGCCGCTTCGGCGTCCAGAGCTGGCGTGGCTCGGGCGTCGTCGACACGCACTGCCGCGGCGCGACTTCCTCCCTGGTCGTCGCGTGGCCGGAGGCTCGGCTCGTCAGCGACGACTGCGACCTCGCGGGCCGCGAGCTCGCGCGCGGTGAGCGTCACGTGCCGTTCGCGACGACCGAAGACGCGCGCTTCGTCGTCGAGGAGGACGGCTCGTTCGTAGACCGCGCGACGTCGCGGCGGGTGCAGCTCGAGGGACAGGACGAGCTCCACTGCTACGGCGGCGACGACTGTTCCGGCACCGCCTCGATCGCCCCGGCGGGGACCGCGGTCGTGCTGCAGCTCTACTACGGCGAGGACGACGTCCAGCTCGTCCACGAGACGGCGAACGGCCGTCGCGTCGGCACGATGCCGTACGAGGCGATGTACACCTTCGCGCCCGATGGTGCGTGGCTCGCCTACGCGTGGGCCCGCTCGTTGCGCCTCATCGGCCTCGTCGGCGAGACGCACGAGGCGCGCACGCTCGTCGAGAGCAGCGGTGCGGATGACACGCTGGCAGTGACCGCGCTCGCCCCATCTCCAGACGGTCGCTCGCTCGCGTGGACGCCGGGCAACGGGCATCGCGTCTCGGTGGTCTCGGTGAGCGATGGCCACGAGACGTGGCACACGAGCGTCGGCGCGCCTGTGGTCGGGCTGCGTTGGTCACCCTCGGGATCGCAGCTCGCGGTCCGCACGGAGCACGAGATCCGCATCGTCGAGGTGGGAACAGACACGCCGCCGCGCAGCCTCCGCGCCGCGCACGGGAGCCTCGAGATCGCATGCTCGGAGCGCGTGCTCCGCTGGATCCGCCCGTCGTCCACGGGAGCGTTCGAGGTGATCGATCTCGGCGCGTGCGCACCGGGGCAGACGCTTCCGCGCCTCGTCGCAGACGAGCAGCTCGTGTGGATCGACGAGGGCATGGTGCGGGTGCGACGCCTCGACGACGGGTCCGAGCTCGTGCTCCGCACGCTGCACGAAGACGCCGCGCGACGACACCACCTCGCGCACGACAGCGAAGGTCACTGGTGGACGGACGAGCCTGCGACGGACGCCGCGCCGGTGCCGACGTGGGTGCGCCACGGCGACGGCCACGGAGGCGAGACGACGCCTCTCGATCCAGCGATGCGTCGCGACGATCTGCTCGCGCGGTTCTTCGCCGCGCGGTGACGTCGCGGCGCGACGCGGATCACCAGAAGCGGGGAAAGAACGACGCCGCGCACGTGATGTGGACGTCGTTGAGCTCGAACATGTACGAGGTGGTCCACCGGATCTCGAAGATCGGGTGGCCCGTCGGCGTCGCGCTCACTGTGTGCCCGACGAAGAGACCGATCTGTCCCGTCCAGCGCTCGCCCTCGAGCAGACCGAGCGAGCCCTGCGCGCCGAGGAACATGCTCGGCACCGGATTGCCCATGATCTGAAGGGGGATCCACGCCCACGGTGAGATCTGCGGCGTGAGGAGCAGCTCGACGTCGACGCCGGTCTGGATGCGCACGTGGCGGGTCGGGCGGAGGACGACGGGGATGCTCGCGCGCACGACGGTGTCACCCGTCGTGACCGCGGGAACACGCACGGCCGCGCGCACGCCGAGGTCGACGACGTCGGAGGTGAAGAAGCGCACGGTCCCGAACAGCGTGGGATCACGCGTCCACGGCCAGGCCACGCCGAGCTCGACGTCGTTGGTGACGCCCGCGCTCAGCGTGTTCGGTGCCTCGACGGCGAACGCCATCACGTTCCAGTCGATCACGTGATCGAGGCGCCACACGCCCTCCGCGAGCGTGAGCGGACGTCGCGACGCCGACTCCGGATAGCGACGCCCTGCGAGCGGGTCGGGCGGCGGCGGGATCGGCGAGGCGAGCTCGTCCGACTGAGTCACTGGCTCCGCGGGGCGCACGGGTTGCGTTCGCTCGGACCGCGACATCGGAACGCGCTCGCTGTCGGTCGCCTGCGCCACCGGCTGCTGTGGCGGCGCCACCTCGCGGGTCGGTGTCTCTTCGGCGGGAGCGGGGTCAGTGCTGTCCGGCGGCGCCGAGCCAGCGTCCTGAGGAGGCGTCTCGACCGGGAGTGCGGCGGGATCGATCTCTGGCGTCGCCTCGACGGGCGTCACCTCGTCTGCGCGTGCTCGCCCGTACGTGGCGGAGCACGCGAGGATCAGCACCAGCGCAGCGAGCGCTCTCATCGTCGGCGTCGACCGATCACGAGCGCGAGGCCGAGCCCGGCGAACGCGAAGGACGCAGGCGCCGACGTGCTGCCGACGCCGATCGAACAGCGTCGGTACGAGTCGCCCGCGCCGCGCGTCGTCTCGCCGCTCGGGTCGAGCCCAGTCGAGGACACGCAGACCGTGGGACAGCTCGGCTCGGCAGCGCGGTTCAGCTCGCGCGTCACCCGGATGAAGGTGCCGACGTCCCCGGCGCTCGAGAGGCGGAGCGCGAGATCGTCTCGCAGATCGTTCACGCCCAGGCGCGTGCGGAGACGGGTGAGGTAGGCGTCGGCAGGCAGCGCCTCGCGCACGATCGCGACGTCCTCGGCCGCGCTGTTGATCTCGCCCGAAGCGCTCGTGCTCGTGTACGTCGAGAGGCTCGTCCACTCCACGATCGGCTCGGCGAACTCCGTGACCCAGTTCGTCGTCGCGCCCGAGCCCGAGAAGAGCGCGTCGTCGAAGCGCTGGTCGTAGTCGAACGTGCGGGTGCTCCAGTCGTACGTGATCGCCGCGCGATCGATCTCGGCGTTGCCGAAGTTCGAGGCCTCCATGCGGGACTCCGCGAACACGAAGAGCTCGAGGTCGAGGTCGACCGCGACACCGGCCGCCACCATGCGCAGCGGGAGCGTCGTCGAGAGCCCGGGCGTCGTGACGCGAACGGGCTGCATGCGATCGACGCCCTCGCCCGGCCGCAGGCGCAGCACCGCGAAGCTCATGTCGAGCTCGACGTAGTGCTCGATCACGGGCAGGAGCGAGTCGGCGACCGCGTAGCCATTGCCGTTCATCCAGTCGAGCAGCGCAGCGGGATCCTCGGAGCCGATCGTGGCGGTCTCGTACGGGCCGACCACGCCCTGGTGATAGACGGTCACCGGCGGACGCGAGCTGTCGTTGGACTCCCGCGATGCCGCGCCCGCCGAGAACCCGAACGGGCCGTTGCCGCATGGGTCGGTGCAGAACGTCCGCGGCGGCGTCGGCGCCTGCATCGTGATCAGCGTCTCGTTCGTCAGGGCCTCGAAGAAGCCGTTGTCCGCGAGCTCGACCTCGGCGACCCCCGCGATCGGCAGCACCCACGCGAACTCGTCGGGGCTTCCCTCGTAGACGATCTGGTCCCACAGCGTCGTGCCCTCGGGCGAGATCGCGAGGACCATGCGGTGGGCGTCGACCGCCGTGGGGTTGCCCGTCGGTGGCGCGAAGCAGCCGCCACACGCCGAGGCGGGCGAGGCATCGAGCAGCACCGAGCCCAACGATCCGACGCCAGCGATGGCGAGCGCAGCGCGCGCGAGTGTTCCGACACGACCGTTCATCACGACCTCCGACCTGGCGCAGTCGGGCACATCCGACCGGCCGATCGACGCTGGTCTGCAGCCGCGATGCCAGCCCGCGAGGCGATGGTTCGGCGGCCGCGGGCGCGCCGTCGTGCGATCAGCGCCAAGATGCCGAAGGCGAAGAGGCTGAGGTCCCCGCCGCCTCGGCTCGCGGTGATGGACGCGCATCGGTAGCTCGAGCCGCGTCCGCGATCGCTCACCCCTCCGGGGCTCAGGCCATCGCTGCTCTCGCACACGGGGCACACAGGCTCGCGCGCGCGGTTCAGCTCGCGCGTGACCTCGATGAGGTTGGAGATCTCGCCGCCGGTCGAGAGACGCAGCGTGAGATCTTCGCGGAGATCGTTGGCCCGAAGGCGGGTCCTCAAGCGAGTCAGGTGAATGCTCGCGCCCGAGGGGAACGCCCCACTGGCCGCGGCCACGTCCGCTGCGCTGGAGTGCATGGTTCCTGTGTCGTCGTACGTGGTGCGCTGGAGGAGCGAGAACGACGGCAGCGGCATCGCGTACTCGGTCACCCAGTTCGTACCGGGGCCCTCGCCGGCGAAGAGAGCGTCTTCGAAGCGCGCGTCGTAGTCGAAGGTACCGGTCGCCCAGTCGTACGTGATCGCGGCACGGTCCACCTCCGCGTTGCCGTAGCTCGAGACCTCCATCCGAGACTCCGCGAGGACGAACAGCTCGAGCTCGAGGTCGAGGCCCGCCCCCGCGGCGACCATGCGGAGCGGCAACGTGGGCGAGGTGCCACGCATCGCCACGCGCACGGGCTGCATCCGATCGACGCTCGCGCTCGCCTGGAGGCGCAGGATCGAGAAGCTCAGGCCCATCGACGCGTAGTGCGCGATCGTGGGGAGCAACGCGTCGTCCACGAGGTAGCCGTGCTCGTTCATCCATGCGACGAGCGCCGCCGGATCGTCGGACATGATCGTCGCCGTCTCGTACGGGCCGATCACCCCTTGGTGCTCGACCGTCACGCCACCACGACCGGCGTCGGCTTCCGCTGCGGCAGAGAAACCGCCAAACCAGTTGAACGTGCCGCAAGCCTCGGGACAGAAGAGGCGAGGCGGAGCCGGTGCGCGCATCGTGATCTGCGTCTGCGCGGTGAGCGCCTCGAAGAACGTGTTGTCCGACAGCTCGACGCGCGTGCCCGGCGCGACGGGAAGCACCCAGACGAAGTCGCCCGGATCGCCCTCGTACACGATCTGATCCCACAGGATCGTCTGTCCGGGGGCGACGGTGATCACCATGCGGTGGGCATCGACGGCGGTCGGGGTGCCCGTCGGATTCTGAGGTACGAAGCAGCCGCCGCAGGCTCGCGCCGGCGAGGGAGAGGCGCACGCGAGCACCGCTGCGATCACTGCCAACGACGAAGTGAGTCGTCCCATCGGAGCCCTCCAAGGAAGAGCCTCAGCGTGCGCCGATCCGCCGCGGACAGGGAAGCCGAATCTTCGCGGCGACGGAACGCGAACGAGGCGCCCTGCTCGTCCCAATCGCTGGGACAGAGGGGGCGCCTCGCCGGGGTGTCAGCCGGAGCTGCGGATCACTCCGCGGCCGCTTCGGCCTTCTTCGCAGGCTTGTCGCCGTGCTTGTGGTCGGTCTCGGTCGAGCCGATGCGCATGCCGTAGAACGAGCGCCACACGAAGAACGCGCTCACGGAGAAGAGCACCGCCGCGATGACGAGACGCAGCGAGTTGCCGTTGCGCTCGCCGAGGATCTCCGCGAGCTCGACCGCGAGGAGGCCGAAGAGCGTGGTGAACTTGATCACCGGGTTCATCGCGACCGACGACGTGTCCTTGAAGGGATCGCCGACCGTGTCGCCGACGACGCACGCGTCGTGAAGCGCCGTGCCCTTGGCCTTGAGCTCCGTCTCGACGACCTTCTTCGCGTTGTCCCAAGCGCCACCCGCGTTCGCGAGGAAGAGCGCCTGGAAGAGCCCGAAGAGCGCGATCGCGATGAGGTAGCCGATGAAGAAGTACGACTCGAGGAAGGCGAACGCGAGCGTGCCGAAGAACACCGTGAGGAAGATGTTGAACATGCCCTTCTGCGCGTACTCCGTGCAGATCTGGACGACGCGCTTGGAGTCGGCGATCGACGCCTTCTCGACGCCCTCGAGCTTGATGTTCGCCTTGATGAACTCGACAGCGCGGTACGCGCCCGTCGAGACGGCCTGCGTCGAGGCGCCGGTGAACCAGTAGATCATCGCGCCGCCCGCCATGAGGCCGAGGAGGAAGGGCGGGTGGAGGATCGAGAGGTTGATCATCAGCTCGGGCTCGAGGCCGGTGAGCACGAGGATCACGGAGAAGATCATCGTCGTGGCGCCGACGACCGCGGTGCCGATGAGGACGGGCTTGGCCGTCGCCTTGAACGTGTTGCCCGCGCCGTCGTTCTCCTCGAGGAGATCCTTGGCGATGTCGAAGTTGGGCTCGAAGCCGAAGTCCTTCTTGATCTCGGCCTTCACGTCCTTGACGTTCTCGATGAGCGAGAGCTCGTAGACCGACTGCGCGTTGTCGGTGACCGGGCCGTAGCTGTCGACGGCGATGGTGACCGGGCCCATGCCGAGGAAGCCGAAGGCCACGAGGCCGAACGCGAAGACCGGCGAGACGTCGACGTGGTTGATCGTCATCAGCGCGCCGATGCCCGCCGAGGTGCCCGCGTCGATCGTGGTCACGTAGTACGCGATGCCCATGAGCACCACGAACACGATGCCCATCCAGTAGGCCGAGAAGTTACCCGCCGTGAGGCCGGCGAGGACGTTGAGCGAGGCGCCGCCTTCCTTCGAGGCCTGCACGACCTCGCGGACGTGGCCCGACTCGGTCGACGTGAAGATCTTGATGACCTCGGGGATGATCGCGCCGGCCGCGGTGCCGCAGCTGACGATGATCGAGAGCTTCCACCAGAGGCTCGTGTTCCCGCCGACCTCGGGGATGAGGAGGTTCGAGACCACGAACGTCAGCACGATCGAGACGAGCGAGGTGAGGATGACGAGGTAGGTGAGCGGGGTCTCGAAGTTGAAGCGCACCTCGTTGCCGAAGCGGCTCTTCTGGATCGCCTCGTTCACGAAGTACGAGAGCGCGCTCGCCACGACCATCACGATGCGGATCATGAAGATCCACACGAGGAGGATGGTCGCCTCGGTCTGGTGCGCCGGGTAGATGGCGAGGAGGATGAACGAGATGAGCGCGACGCCCGTCACGCCGTAGGTCTCGAAGCCGTCGGCCGACGGACCGACCGAGTCACCCGCGTTGTCGCCCGTGCAGTCGGCGATGACGCCGGGGTTACGCGCGTCGTCTTCCTTGATCTTGAAGACGATCTTCATGAGGTCGGAGCCGATGTCGGCGATCTTCGTGAAGATGCCGCCCGCGATACGGAGCGCGGAGGCGCCGAGCGACTCGCCGATCGCGAAGCCGATGAAGCACGGGCCCGCCCAGTCACCGGGGACGAAGCACAGGATGCAGATCATCAGGAAGAGCTCGATCGAGATGAGCAGCATGCCGATGCTCATGCCGGCCTTGAGCGGGATCGCGTAGACGTTGAAGCCCTTGCCGCGGAGCGCCGCGAAGGCCGTGCGCGAGTTCGCGAACGTGTTCACGCGGATGCCGTACGCGGCGACGAGCACCGAGCCCGCGATGCCGACGAGCGAGAACACGAGGATGACGACGACCTTCGTGATCGGGAAGCCGACGAAGTAGCCGTAGTACACGGCCATGATGGTCCCGATGAACCCGAACAGGACCATGATGAAGCGCACCTGCGTCTCGAGGTACGTCTTGCAGGTCTCGAAGATGAGCTCGGAGATCTCGAGCATCGACTTGTGGACCGGGAGGTTCTTCAGCTGCGAGTAGATCGCGATGGCGAACGCGACGCCGAGGCCCGACACCACGAGGCCACTCATGAGCAGCGTGCGGCCGTCGACGCCCATCATCGAGACGTCGGCAAAGTCCGGCAGCACGAGGTTCGCTTCGCCGCCGGCCTGGTGATGGCCGCCTTCGGCGTGCTGGGCGAGCGCAGTGGCCGCCGAGCCGACGCTGGCGAACAGCGCTGCGAACACGGCCGACACCACGCTCATGGCGTGGGACAGGGATCGGAAGGGGGGCTTCGGACTGGACATGAACCGCGTCTCCTCGGGCATCGGGACGGCGGACGCCGTCCTCCTCTCCGGGGGCCGAATTCGGCAAAAAACGCCTGGAATTCGGCCCTTCCGCGAAGGCGCCGCCTCTTAGCAGCCGAGACGCAGGATGTCGAGGATGACCAGCAAGCGCGGCTCGCGGCCCGCAGACACGAACGCCCTCCTTCGTCGGAAAGAGGGCGGTCGGGGCTCGGGCGCGAGGGGTCAGGTCACTGGGTGGGGCCGCGCGTCGGCGGCGGACGCTCCTCGTCCATCGATCGCATCTCGCTGTCGGACGGGTAGTCGCGCTGGCTGTCAGGCGAGGCGGGGCGCACCTGCGCCTGCCCCGAGCTGTCGCTGCGCGGTGGCGGAGCGACGGGACCGAGATCGGCAGGTCGGTACTGTCCGGCCGCGAAGTCGATGTAGGTGAAGGTGAAGGTGCCCTCGGCGCCCGTGGAGATCTGGGGCACGACGTTCGCGCGCATCTGCATCACGAGCACCATGTCGTTGCGGCGGCGCTCGAGGTGCGCGCGAACGACCGGGGTCTCGAAGTACTGCGTCTCGAGGTAGCGGCGGCTGTTGCCGAGGTGGATGGCCGTGTTCGGGAAGACGATCTCCACGCGGCCCTCGCTCGTGGCGAGCCGCGCGGCGACGGCAGAGTTCGTCTGCACGAAGAAGCGCGAGCCTCCACCCGGGAGCATCTGGAACCCGGGCCACGTGACGATCGTGGCGCGGGCGGCGCGACCACGACGACGCGCGATCCGCCCCATCGCGGGAGGCTGGTTCGGCCCACCCGGCGTGACCCCGCCGTACTCCGTCAGCGGGTGCGGGTTGCTCGAGGTGGGCGCGCTGGTGCGCACCTCCTGGGCAAGGGCCTCTGGTACGTGCGCCGCCGGGATGAGGCCCGAGAGCGCGAGGACGACGGCGAGGTGTTTGCGGCGCACGCCGTGATGGTAGGGCAGGTCCCCCATCGCTCTGCAACTTCCCGTCCGACGAGGCCGCGCATACCCTCCGCGCGTGTCGGTCTTCGGCACCCTCCTCGTCGCCTGCGCCGCGCTGTATGCGCAGGCGGCTGTCGTGTACGCATGGCTGTGGATGTACGGCGCGCGACGCGACGTCGTGAGCCTGGGCCTCTCGGGCACCGCCGGCGGCGCGACGGTGTTCGCGCTCGGAGCTGTCTTCCTCACCGCCGACGCATCGCTCGGGACCGCGGAGATCGGCGCGCGTCTCTTGTACGCGGGGAGCTTCGTCGCCTCGGCGTGCTTCTTCGTCGTGGCGCTCGAGGTCTCGGGCACACCCCACCCGCGCGCGCTACCGCGGGTCGTAGGCGGCTTGATGGGCCTCGGCGCGGTGCTCTCGCTGGCAGGCGTGGTCCACGAGCCCGCGAGCGTCGTCCCCGCGATGGGCCACGAGCCGACGCTGAGCCCCGTCGGCGGCGTGCTGCTCGGCATCGCGATCCTCACGATGGTCGCGGCGCTGTACGTGCTCGCGCGTGCGTGGCCTCGTCGCGCCGGCGCGCGCTGGATCCTCGTGGGCGCGGCGCCCGGCGCGATCGCGACGACGATCGAGCAGGTGATGCGCGCGCGCGGCTACGAGCCGGTGTTCGCGCTCACGGTCCTCGGCACCGTGTTGATGCTGGTCGCGTCGTGGGTGCTCCTGCGTCGGTTCGCGGCCGTCGGAGATCGCTTGCGAGGACAGAACGCGGCGCTCGAGCGGAGCCACACCGCGCTCGTGCGCGCTCAGAGCGATCGAACGCGGGCCGAGCACCTCGCCGACGTGGGAGAGCTGTCGGTGGTGCTCGCGACCGAGATCTCTCGGCCGATGGCGTCGCTGCAGCGATCGGTGGCGAGCCTCGACCTCCCACGCGTCGAGGCGGGCGAGGCGCGCCCCATCCTCGACGAGATCGACGCCGAGACGCGACACCTCAACCACCTGATCGGCGACCTCCTCGTGTTCGCTCGACCCTCCCACGAGGATCGTCGACGCGTGCACGTCGGCACGCTGGTGGAAGATGCGCTACGCGACGTGCGCGCCCAGCTGCGGGCCGAGGTGAAGGCCCACGTCGAGGTGGAGGACGCGCTCACGATCCTCTGCGAGCCGGAGGCGATGCGACGCGCGGTCGCGCAGGTGCTCGAGAACGCGACGACAGCGGCCGACGGTGAGGCGATCGTCGTGCGCGCTGCCTCCGCGGGCGCGCGCGAGCTGCGGCTCGACGTCACCGATCCGGGCGAAGGCATGGACACAGCGGTCCGAAAGCGCGCGCTCGAGCCGTTCTTCACCACGCGCGCGTATGGCACCGGGCTCGGCCTCGCGATCGTGGCGCGGGTCGCCCGATCGCACGGCGGCCGCGTGGAGATCGAGAGCGCGCACGGGCGCGGGACGACGGTGTCGCTCCACCTTCCGCGCGTGGTCGAAGCGCCTCCTTCGGTCGGCGGTTGACCGCGGCGTCTGCGCCGCGTTGGATCCCGCGCCGTGTCCATCCACGCGACGTTGCTCGTCGGCTGGTCGGGAACGCTCGCCTTCATGGCAGCGTGGTTCGCCCTCCTCGCGCGGCTGCGTCCCGACGAGCGCCTCTTCCGTGTGTTCGCTGCGTACGCGATCACCAATGCTTGCGGCATCCTCGCGACCGCCACGCTGCTCTCGGCGCCCAGCGCCTCGCTCGCGGCCACCTCGCGCAGCTGGCAGCTCGCGGCCTTCGGCGTCGCGGCGTTCCTCCTGCCGGAGCTCGTATCGGGACTGACGCGACGGGACGTGAGGGTGGGACCGCCGCGCGTCGCCGGCGCGATCTTCGCCATGCTGGCCGCGAGCGGTCTCTTCGTCGATCCACTCGCGACGACGGATGGGCAAGAGCTCACGACGGTCGGCACGTTCGCTGGGCTCGTGCTCGGGGTCGCCGTCACGCCCGTCACGCTCACGCTCACGTGGTCGGCGCTCACCCAGCGGGGTCTCGGCTTCGTCGCGCTCGCGCTCGGTGTCGCGCTCGTCGGAGGCCTGGTCGATCTGCAGCGCCTCACCGCGGGGACGGCTCCGTTCGAGCTCGCACCGCACGCCGTCGGGATCGCCACCATCGCGATCGGCGCCACGCTGATGCGTCGCGTGGTGTCCGCCGAGGCCGAGCTCGAGCGGAGCTCGGCGCTCCTCGCCCGCTCTCTCGACGAGCTGCGCACCGCCGAGCGGGCGCTGGTCGACACCAAGAGCCGTGCGGCGATCGGAGAGCTCGCGGCCGTCATCGCGCACGAGGTGCGCAATCCGCTCGCGGTGCTGCGCAACGCAGCCTCATCCCTTCGGAAGCCGACGACGAGCTCGGTCGACATCGAGACGCTCGTCGAGATCGTGCAGGAAGAGACACGAAGGCTCGATCAGCTCGGACGCTCGCTCGCGCACTACGCGGAGCCCATGCCGTACCGCCCCGCGAGCGTCGCGCTCGAGCCGCTCTTGCGCGACGTGACCGCCGCCGTGCGTCGCGCCCACGAGGACGTGGACGACCTGACGCTCGATGTGCGACCCACGACGCACACAGTACGCGGCGACGCAGCGCTTCTGCGACAAGCGCTGGTGAACGTCGTCGACAACGCCGTGCGCGCGATGCCGGAGGGCGGCCGCGTCGAGGTGCGCGCCGAGCACGTCGACGATCGGGTGCGCATCGACGTCATCGACGAGGGCGAGGGGATGACGGACGCTGTGCGGGCACGCGCGCGCGATCCGTTCTTCACCACCCGCGCGACGGGCACCGGCCTCGGGCTCGCGCTCGTCGACAAGGTGGTGCGTCTCCACGGCGGCGAGCTCGTGCTCGCGCCCTCGAGCCCGCGCGGCACGTGCGTGTCGATCACGCTCGCCGCCGCGACGCCTTCGGTGAGCACGTGATCGCGCTCGTCGTCGTGCTCGCGGTCTTCGCCATCGCGCCGCAGCTCCACCTCGCGGCGATGGCGGTCGCGCACTTCATGGCCGGCCTCACGCCCAAGGTCGTGAGCTTCGGGATCGGGCCCACGCTCCTCGAGCGCCCGTTCGGACGGACGACGCTCCGACTCGCGGCCCTTCCGATCGGCGGCTTCGTGCAGATGCCCGACGGCCCCGACGGCCAACCTCTGCCCATCCCGCCGTTCTTCCGCGCGGCGATCGCGCTCGCCGGTCCGCTCTGGGTGCTCGTCGTCGCGATCCCCCTCGGCGCCCGGCCGATGGGCTTCGATCGCGCGGCGCTCCAGCTGCTCGAGGGCGCGTGGGCCCCGCTCGAGGTCGGCGCGCCGCTCGTGAGCGCGTGGATCGCGCACGCCGAGCACGCGCCGCTTCATGCAGGCGCGGCGCTGGCCGTGCGCCTCGCGCTGTTCAACCTCCTGCCCCTGCCCTCACTGAATGGGTTCGACGTGATCGAAGGGCTGGTGGTCGGCGCGCTCGGGCGCCCTGCCCGCCCTCGCTCGCCTGCGATGGCGCTGATCGGTGCCCTGCTCGTGCTGCCGATCTCGATCGCGTGGATCGTCGCGATCGTCACCGCGCTCAGCTCGCCCTGAGCGATCAGAAGCGGGGCGGCTCGAACGTGGGGATCGACGCAGCGGGCGAGGTCTCGGTCGCTGGCGTCTCCGGGAGCGTCGCCGAGTTCGCGAAGTCGATCGGCAGGTAGAAGAGCCAGAGGCGATCGTGCCCGATGCGGTGCTCCCAGCCGACGAGGCCGTAGAGCACGCGCCACCAGTGCTCGCCGTCCGAGCGCTCGCCGTAGTCGAACAGGCCGCTCACGTGGAGCTCCCACTCCCAGCGACCTTCGTGCGTCCACTGTCGACGACGGAAGTACGTGGCGAGCGGCAGCGTGACCTGCGACTCCGTCACGCCCTCGACCACGCGGTAGTAGAACGGGAACGCGACCGTGTAGCGGCTGTGGTTCTCGTAGTTCTCGAAGTCCCACCAGAACGGGTTGAGCACCGCGTGGTGATGGCTCGGGACGCTCTCGTAGTACCAGAGCGGGTGGATGTTCACGGCGTCGCCGTCGTGCCAGCGCGAGACCTGCACGGTGGGCAGCACCCAGGTGGTCTCGTCGTGCGTCTCTTCGTTCACGAAGTTGCCGAAGAGCGGCGTGAGCCAGAGGTGGCTCCGGCCGTGCTCGCGCAGGCTGAGGAAGAACGGCGCGATGGCCCAGTTGTCGTAGGCGGGGCTCGACCAGTGCCACGCGAGCGGCGTGACCATCAGCGTCTCGCTGTGATCGCGTGGATCGCGGATGTGCGCGAAGAGCGGCAAGACGGCGTCGAGCTCGGTCGCGCCGCGGTAGCGCTGATAGACCCAGGAGACCAGCGTCTCGCTCGTGCCCTCGCGGAGGTAGAGGAACGCGGGTGTCGCGAGTCGGAACGCGTCGGGCGACTCCGACCAGTGGAACAGCAGCGGCGGGATCGTCGTCGAGTGGAAGCCCGGTCCCTCGTCGTGATGGACCAGCGGCGCCAGGCCCCAGAAGCTCTCCGCCGGGTCCTCTTGGTAGTAGACCGGCCCCAGGATCGTGAGCGTTCGGTTGATCTCGGGGTTGCGCCAGCGCCAGAAGAGAGGCGGGACGAACTGGTACTCCTCCCGTGGCGAGTTGTGCACCCAGAGGAGCGGGAAGAGGCCCCAGCGCTCGTCGTCGTGGCTGCGGAAGCGGTACGCGAGCAGGCCCGCTGTGAGGTAGTCCTCGTCCTCGCTTCCCCACGCGCCGAAGAGCAGCGGAGGGATGAGGTGGTAGTAGCGTCCGCCCTCGTGATGGCCGCTCATGAAGAGCGGCGCGACGCCCACGTCGTGGCTCTGCGCGTCCTCGTGATGGAACACCGGCCCTGCGATCCACGTGTGGTGGCCCTCGCCGCGATACCACCAGAAGAGCGGGAACACGACGTCGAAGGGCTCGGCTCCTTCGCGGTGGTAGAGGGGCGGGATGACCAGCTCGCTCGTGCCTGGTGACTCGCGCAGGTAGAACGAGGGGAAGACCGCCGTCGTGGTGATCCCCGCGCGCCGCTCGTGGAGGAAGATGGGCGGGATCGGCAGAGAGAAGTCGCCGTCTTGCGGAGGAGGCGGCTCGGGCGGCAGGAAGCGCGTGGTGCGTCCGTCGGACGGATGGGCGGCTTCCGCGGGAGGAACGGCGTCCGCTTCGGCTTCGGCGTCGGCTTCGGCTTCGGCGTCCGCTTCGGCTTCGGCTTCGGCGTCCGCCTCGGCATCCGCATCCGCATCCGCGTCCGCGTCGGCTTCCTCGTCTTCTTCGTACTCCTCGTCCTCGTCGTCGCTGGCATCGCGCGCGGTCGGATCCTGGAGCTGGTACTGCGCGCGCGCCGATCCCCCGCCGACGAGCGCGACGAGCGCGCTCACGAAGCACGAGACCAGGGCGACGCGGATCACGCTCACCGCGTGGCCCCGTCGATCGGCGCGTCCATCGCGAGGCGCGTGCGCACCGCGGCGATGACCTCGGCGTGCGTCACGTCCTCCTGATGACGCGCGCGCATGTCCTTGAGCTGCACGACGCCGCGCGCTTCTTCCGCCGGACCGAGGATGATCACCGTGCGCGCGCCGAGCTTCTCCGCGCGCCGCAGCTGGCTCTTCATCGACTGGCCTCGCAGGTCGCCCTCCGCCGTGAGCCCCGCGTCGCGCAGGGACTTGAGCAGCACCGCGGCCTTCACGTTCATCGATGGCTCGGTCACCACCACGACAGCATCGAGCGAGCGCACGTTCGCTTCGTTCGGCAGTGCGAGGAGGATGCGCTCGAGTCCCATGGCGAAACCGATCGACGGTACGTCCGGGCCGCCCAGCTCTTTCACCAGACCATCGTATCGACCGCCGCCGCAGAGCGCGTTCTGCGCCCCGAGCTCGCCGCCCTTGCCCTGGATCTCGAAGAGCGTGCGTGAGTAGTAGTCGAGGCCGCGCACCAGCTTCGGCTCGACGCGGAACTTCGTGCCGAGCGCGGTGAGCGTCTGGGTGAGCTCGTCGAAGTGCTTCTTGTCGGCCTCGTCCAGCAGATCGAGGATCGAGGGCGCGCCCGCGCAGATCTCCTGATCGGTCGGGCTCTTGCTATCGAGGATGCGCAGCGGGTTCGTGATCAGGCGCTGCTTGCTCTCCTCGGAGAGCCTCGCCTCGTGAGGCTGGAGGAACGCCCGCAGCGTCTCGCGGTAGCGGCCACGCGTCTCGCGCGACCCCAGCGAGTTCACGAGGACCTCGATGTCCTGCACGCCGAGCGACGAGAGCAGCGTGACGACCATCTCGATCATCTCGGCGTCGATCTGCGGCCCCGGATCGCCGAAGCACTCGAGCCCCGCCTGCCAGAACTGTCGGTAGCGCCCGCGCGCGGGCCGCTCACGACGGAACATCGGGCCGAGGTAGTACCACTTCGACACCGGCTCCTGGCCGTTCACCGAGTGCTCGACGTACGCGCGCACCGCCGACGCGGTGCCCTCGGGCCGCAGCGTGAGCATGTCGTCGCCCTTGTCGACGAACGTGTACATCTCCTTGCTGACGATGTCGGTGGCCTCGCCGATCGAGCGCACGAAGAGTGGCGTCGGCTCGACGAGCGGCGTGCGCACCTCCCCGTAGCCGTAGCGGCGCGCTGTCTCGCGGAACGCGGCCTCGAGGCGATGCCAGCGCGGCATCGCATCGGGAAGGACGTCGTTCATGCCTTTGACGGCACGGATCGGGCTCGGATCGCTCATGGGCTCGGAAGCTCGCAACGGGCCGAAAAGCCCACCCTTTCTCTCGAAAGGCCGCGCTTCGTACCCGATGCATCCCAGGCGGGCAAGACTCGCGGGCGTTCGAAGTGCCCGAGACGTCAGCGGTTCACGGCTTCGAGCAACGCCGCGACGAGGCTCACCATCATGATGAAGCCGAAGACGACGATGGAGACGATGCAGCCCACGGCCTGGTTGCCCGCCATCTGCGCGCCCTGATTCGCCACCTGCATCGGGGCGATCGCGGGCGCGATGGTGGAGATGGCCGCGCCGCTGCGCTCCGAGCCCTTGTCGACGATGACGGCCTGCGGAATCAGCTGCGCCGTCTCGGTCTTGAAGCGATCGTCACCGCGTCGCACCGCCGTGCCCACCGCGACGACCTCGATCATGCCGCTGCCGATCTCGCGGATCTGGAGCTTGTTGCCGATCACCCGCTCGGCGCCGATCTGCTGCGCTTCTTTGCGGATGAGCTCGAGGCAGTTCTCGCGCGCCTCGTACACGAGCTTGGTCACCTCGGTGAGCTCGCCGCGCGCCAGGCCCTGGAAGAGCGCGCCGATGCCGCCCACCACGCCCAGCGAGTAGACGCTCGTCGCCATCACGAGCTGGTGCGGCACGAGGCCGAGCTGCGTGAGGTTCCAGAGCTCTTCGCCCGAGAGCTCCGAGGTGACGACCTGCGCGGCGCTCACGGGGCCGGGCGAGATGCCGTCGTGATGCGACGCGGTGCCGGTGAGCAGCAGCTCCACGGTGCCGGGGCCGTGCGGGAGCATCTGCACGTTCACGTCGACCACCGCGTTGGCCCCTGCGCGCGCCGCCTCTTCCTTCAGCCGGTTCAGCGCCGTGTGGCGGATCTGGTTGTACATCGAGCTGAACTCGTGGACCTCGCCTCGCGCGAGCGTGCGCACCGAGCCCATGAGGCCGCGACCGACGCCGAGCGCGTACGCGATGTTGCCCATCACGAACTTCATCGGCCGATAGCCCGCGTCGAGGTGGCAGTAGAGCTCGATGCCCGAGGCCGCGCTGGAGAAGAACGGGAGCGTGCCGCGCGTGTCGTTCACCGACGTGCCTTGCGCGAGGAACTCGGTGTAGCCCGCGAGGGTGCGCAGCTCGGACACCACGCCTGTCACGCCGGTCGCGTTGTGCTTGCGCGCCTCGTCCTCCATGCGCTGGATCGCGGCGTGACGGCCTTCGGAGATCATCTCGGTGATCGCGCCGATCTCACCGCCCGCGAGCGAGCGACCGAAGCTCGAGAGGCCGCCGGCGACGCCGAGCGATCGCACGCTGTTGCCGACGGTGATCTCGGCGGGCTCGATCCCCTTGAGCCGAAGGCAGTAGATCTCGTTGCCACTCATGCCGCTGATGAACATGCGCGGAGCGTCTCGCGGGACGCTCGCGAATCCAAGCGGCGTCAGGAGGGCATCGTCGCGAGCCGCTCGTCGATCCATCGCCGCTCGGGCGCGGACACGCCGAGCTCGTGCGAGAGCGAGCGGATCTCGACGAGCGTCTCGCGCGAGAGGACGAGCGAAGACTCCGAGCGCTGATCCAAGAGGATCTCCAGCATCACGCGGTGCTCCCCTGCCCTCAGCAAGCCGCTCAGCGTGTCCTCCTGCACGGCGTCGACGGCGTCGAGGAGCAATGCCGCGAGACGCTCTCGCTGTCGCGCTCGATCGCTCGCCGCGCCCGTCACGGCGGCGGCGTCGCGGCGAGGACGCCCACTTCGCCGCCGCTGAGAGGGCGACGGTAGAGGCGTACGTCGGAGAGGTCGCCCGCGAATTCGTCGGAGCTGTCACAGCAGTTCTGGCCGATCTGCAGGCGCTCCGTGCTGTCGGCCGTCGCGGCCGCTGGCGCGCTCGCGCGCTCGATGCCGTTCACGTAGACACGAACTGTCATGCTGGTCGCGTCGCGGACGCACGCGACGTGGGCCCAGGTGTCGGCGGTCACGGCATCGTCGGGCGTGAAGACGCGATCACCGGTCAGCTGGCACGCAGGACGGCCGCGGCTGTAGAGAAAGAGGCTGAAGCCCCCCTCGCGATCGATCAGGCCCATGCGGTTGCTCCCCGTCGGGATTCGTGCGGGACGGATCCACGCGGCGACGGCGACGATGGCGTCGAGGTCGGCGGCATCGGCCGTGTACAGCGCGTCGCTCGCGGAGAACGTACCCACGCGCCCCGAGAAGCTGACGCCGAGGTTCGTGAGCGTGTGGCCGTTGCCGCTCGCGTCCGAGAGCGGATCGCTGCCGAATGGATACCAAGCGACGAGATCCCCTCGCACGTCGAAGGCATCGGGCGGGACGAACGCGTCGGGCGGCGTGAACACGTCCGGGGGCGTGAACACGTCCGGGGGCGTGAGCACGTCCGGGGGCGTGAGCACGTCGGGCGGCGTGTAGGCGTCGGGCATGAGCACGTCGATCGGCGAGAAGGCGTCGATTGCCGTGTCGATCGGTGCGGGCACGTCGCGCGGGGCGAAGACGTCGATGGGCGAGAACGCATCGAGGTCCCGCGCGTCCGCGGCCGCGTCGACGCGCTCGCCTGCATCGAGCACCGCGGCATCGACACCCTCGAGCGGGGCGTCGCTTGCGAGGTCGCCGCGATCCACGACACACCCCGAGGCGAGGAGGCTCGCAAGCGTCGAGGTGACGCCGAAGAGGACGGTGCGAACAGCGAGCACGCGTGACCGCTTCATGCGGCCCACAGCCTACTCGCGGGCGCGTCCGAGCGTCTCGTCCAACCGACGGGAGCCTCGAGCGAGGCTCTGGTCCTCACTCGTCGAGCGAGGCCTTCGTGTAGAGGAAGCGCTGACAGCTCTGGCAGTTGAGGATCTCGCCGCGCTGGATCTGGATGAAGCGCTGCGGCGCCACGGCCATGCGGCACGCGCTGCAGATGCCGTTCGCGTTCACCTCGCACACCGCGGGCGGCTTGCCCTTCACGATGCGGTCGTAGATGCGCGTGTGATCCTTGTGGATCAGCTTGGCGTAGACCTCGCGTCCGGCGACCACCGAGGCACGCTCCTCGCGCAGCGCCGAGAGCTTGCCCTCGAGCTCGGACTCGGCCACCGCGAGCTCGCCCTTGGCTTCCTCGAGGGCGCGCTCGGGATCACCGAGGCCGCCGCGCATCTTCTCGATGCGGTCCTTGAGGGCGTCGCGGTGGGTCTCGCCGTCCTTGATGCTGCGACGCACACCCTCGAGCTCACGCTCGGCGGCCTCGGCCTCGCGGCCGTTCTTGGCCTTGGCGCCTTTGGACTTGGCCTTCGACAGCGCGTCGTTGCGGGACGCCACGTCGAGCTCTTGCGTCCCGAGGAGCCGCTCGGCCTCGGCGAGCGCGTTGCGCTGGCGAGTGACCAAGTCCTCGAGGCGCTTGACGCCCAGCCTGCGCTCCTCGAGCTCGACCGGGAGCCCCTTCAACCGATCGTCGATGCCTCGCGCCTTCGCATCGATCTCCGCCAGCTTGACGAGTGCCCTCAGCTGCTCTCGCACGCGTGTACCTTTCATCCGCCGCGCTCGGTAGTTGCACGGGGATCGCGCTCGTACCGCCGTTCGTGAGCCCGCGCAAGAGCGTGCGTGGGGTCGCGTGCGTCCCGCGTGCGCGCGCTGCTTGGGCCCACTCGGATTCGAACCGAGACACGCCCCGTTATGAGCGGGGAGCTCTAACCGGTTGAGCTATGGGCCCCTGAGTCGAGGGAGGAGCGAAGCGACGAAGGAACGAGGCGGGGTCCGGGGGCGCGTCGGCCCCCGAGCCGCGCCCAAGGCGCGAGCTACACGTAGCTGAGCCACTCGGGGCGCGTGGGCTTGATGCCGCGCACGACCTCGAAGTAGCGGTCCTGGATCTTCTTGGTGATCGGCCCGCGCGCGCCCTCGCCGACACGGCGATCATCGACCTCACGCACGGGCGTGACCTCGGCCGCGGTACCGCACAGGAAGATCTCCTCGGCGATGTAGAGCTCGTCGCGCGCGATGTCTCGCTCGACCACGGTGAGACCGAGGTCGTTTCGCAGGATGTGGAGGATCGAGTCCCGCGTGATGCCGCCGAGGATCGAGCCGCCGTACGAGGGCGTGTAGACCACGCCGTCGCGCACCATCCACACGTTCTCGCCCGAGGCCTCGCTCACGCGGCCCTGCGCGTCCAGCAGGATCGCCTCTTGGTATCCAGCGGCGAGCGCCTCGCGCTTGGCGAGCACGGAGTTCACGTAGTGCCCGACGACCTTGCCCTTGGCCATCAGCATGTTGATGCCGGGCCGCGTGAACGAGCTGACCTTGGCGCGGATGCCCTTCTGGAGGCCCTCCTCACCGAGGTACGCGCCCCAGTGCCACACCACCACCGCGACGCGCGTGGGGTTCACCGCGCCCAAGCCCATCGCGCCGTCACCGAGGAACGCGAGCGGGCGCAGGTAGCAGGCCTTCATCTGGTTGGCGCGCACGGTCTCGAGGCACGCCTCCACGACCTCCTCCTGCGTGAACGGCATCGGCATCGTGCAGATCTTCGCGGAGTCGAAGAGACGACGGATGTGCTCGTTCAGACGGAAGATCGCGCTCTTGCCGTCGTGTGTCTCGTAGCAGCGGATGCCCTCGAAGACGCCGAGGCCGTAGTGCAGCGTGTGCGTGAGGATGTGGACGTTCGCCTGATCCCAGTCGATCAGCTTTCCGTCGAGCCACACCTTCGAGACCTTGTCGACCATCTCCGCCTCCGCGATGAGGAACGCCGGGCTTCTATCACGACGAAACGCGCCGCAAGCGCTCCGCGCGGAGATTCGTCCACGGTCCATCCGGGAGCGTCGCATCGTGCGACACGAGATCGAAGCTCAGCCCTCGGGGGTCTCGCCGCGTACGTTCACCCACGTCGCGGGGTTCTCGGGGCGGGGGAAGACGGCGTGCCATCCCGTGGGCAGCGTCGGGCCCGCCCACTGGAAGAGCCAGCGCGCGTCGTGCGGCGAGAGGTTCACGCAGCCGTGCGAGCGCGGACGACCGAAGCCGTCGTGCCAGAACGCGGAGTGCAGCGCGTACGCGAGCTGGAAGTACATCACGTAGGGCACGTCCTCGATCGAGTACGGGCCGTCAGCCGCGTGGTCTCCGTCCATCGTGTGCGTCACGTGCTTGCTGGTGATGCGGAAGAGACCGGTGGGGGTGCGCATGTCACGCAGCGGATCGTCGGGGTCGCGCACGCGGCCCGTGGAGACGAGCGTCGCGAAGACGGGCGTGAGGCCCTCGTACGCGATGAGCGTCTGCGTCGAGAGATCGATGTCGATCCACTTGTCGTTCTCGCCGACGCCCTCGGGACGCTCGGTCGCGGCGCGGAGGATGCGCACGTCCTCGGGGCGGAAGAGACGCCCGTCGTTCGTGGTCACGTACGGCGTGCCGCGTGAGTCGATCTCGCCGGTGATCTGAAACATGTGGTGGTAGCCGGGCGTGCGACCGCGCCGCGGACGACCATCACGTCCGACGGTGAACTGATTCACCTTCGACGACATCACGAACCCGATCGGCAGATGAACGCCGCTCGTCGGGAGCGTCACGCCCGCGTCCGCATCGCCGAGGCCGGCATCGGGCACCGGCTCGCGCGAGAGGATCGCGCCCGAGAAGCCCGAGCTCGTGATGAAGGTCGAGCTGCGCGGTCGATCGAGGCCCGAGTACGGGATGATCTCGTTCGAGAGCGTGCGCCAGTAGCGACGCGGTCCCGCGCGCACGTCGCGATCGACGGCGAAGATGAAGCCCCGGAGCGTCCGCCTCATCAGGACGCCGCCTCGCTCACCTTCGAGCGACGCGAGCGTGGGCACCACCGGCTCGGCGGGATCGAGCGCGCCTTCTTCACCCGCGGTCTCCGCGGGACCGGACGCCGTCATGATCTCGGGCTCGGGCGCGGGCGCCTCGACGGGCGCCGCTTCGGCGGGCGCGCCTTCTTCCGCGGGCGGCGGCTCCATGCCCGGGATCCGGTAGCCCTCGTAGATCGCGGCCTCTTCATCGGTCGGGACGCGTCGGTAGACGGCGAGGTTCTCGCGCCGCGAGCGCGCGTAGCGGTACGGCAGCTCGGCCTCGAAGTCGGGCTGGGCCGGAGGACGCGCGGGCAGGCGTCGTCCCTCGAACGCCGTCACGTCGCGACCGCTGCAGACGAAGCCGCCGACCTCGAGCTCGTACCAGCCGCCCGCGCATCGCTCGGTGCCGATCGGATCGTGCGTGCGCGCCATGTGCGTCGAGCCTGCGCGCAGGTAGCCGAGGCGCTCCGAGTCCCGATCGGCGCGCGCGAACACTCGCACCACGTAGCGCTTCGCGAAGAGACGCTTGGGAGGCCCGGGCGGCGGCGGCGGCGCTGCGTCGACGTTGGCGTCGACGGGCTCGGGCGGCGCCTCGTACGCATCGGGGCTCTCTTCCGCGCCCCCACAAGCGACGACCGTGAACGACGCGACGCAGCTCGCAGCGAGCGCGAGGGCCAGAGCGTGGAGGCGTGGGTCGAGGTGCCGGGGCATCACGGGGCGCAACGAGTGAAACGCGCTCGGCGCGGAGTCAAACGCCACCTCCCCATCCGCGGCGCGCGCTTTGGCGAGGACGCGAATGCATGACACTGCTCCGTCGTCGAAGGCCCCAACGTGTCAGGAGAACCCAGCGCTCCGCCGAGCGCGCAGCCCACGATCGAGCTCAGCGCTTCCGAGCGTGCGCTCGCGGCCGACGCCGCGCTCACGCGTCGCGCAGGCCTGGCGGGCTGGGCTTCGTCGGTGCTCGTGCACGGCACGCTCGTCGCGCTCGTCTCCCTGACCGTGGAGGTGCCCGACTACGGCTTCGAGTTCTCGGTGCCCGCGGAGCTCGAGCTCGGGATGACGGACGTGGTCGAGGTCGAAGCGATCCCGCCGCCCCCTTCCCCCGCGTCGGAAGAGCCTGCGGGCACGAACGGCAGCGGCCCGGGAGCGATGGACGCGGGAGTGCCTCCGAGCGACGGATCCATCGGCGACGGCGGCGTACCGAGCGATGCGCCGCGACGGCGACGCCGCGATGCCGCGATGGATCCCGACGCCGGCGAGCTGCTCGCGAGCGGCGCGGGAGACGGCGCACGACCGCCGGTCGCGTTCCTCCCTGCAGGCGGTCAGATCGCGCTACGGCTCGATCTCGATCGCGTGCGGAGCTCGCCCGTGCGGAGCGACGTCGAGCGGTTGCTCGGTGCGATCCCGGACTGGCAGGCGCTGCTCGGATCGAGCGGCGTCGATCCCGTGCGTGATCTGTCGCGCGTGTTGGTCGCGACGCCGAACCTCCAGCGCAGCTCGCTCGTGGTTGCGGGACGGCTCACGACGGAGGCCGATGCACCGATGGCGATCGTCGAGCGCCTGATCGTCGCAGGCGGCGGCACACCGCAGTGGGAAGACGTGGAAGGCGTGCCCACGTCCGACTGGCCCAACCCCGATGCGACCTCGCGTCGCGTGGCCATCGTCGGCGATCGACACTTCGTGATCGCGCGCCCCGAGGATCTGCCGCGGGTGCTCGCGATCGCCGCCGCGCGCGCGGCGAGCGACGCCACCGACACACCTGCGGACGCACTGCTCGCCCTGCCCGACGGAGCCGCGATCACGATCGAGATCGAGGGCGCCCGCGCCTACGTCCGTCAGAGCCCGTGCGTCGTGCCCACGCGCCTCGCAGCGCGCGTCGACGAGGACACGAGCGAGGTGCGCGTGTCCTTGCACGCGATCTTCGACTCCGCCGAGCAGAGCAGCGAAGCGGCCGCCTGCTTCGAGAGGCTGCGCGCGCGCGCGCTCGGCAATCCGTTCGTGTCGTTCGCGGGCATGGGCGGTCCGCTCGGTGCGCTCGAGATCGAGACAACGGAGGCCGCGCTCGACGCGCGCACGAGCCTCTCCTACGGTCAGGTGCGCACGCTGCTCCGGTACGTGCAGGGCATGCTGCGTCGTCCGCCTCCGACCACGCCGACGGATCCTGGCGCGCCCACCAGCACCGGCGTCACGCCCGTCCCTCCCCCGCCCATCACGCCGGTGCCGCCGCCCGTGATCCCAGTGCCGCCGCCGCCCGTGCCGCCACCGACACGCTGACGATCAACGAACCTCGGGGCTGCCGCCGCGCCAGCTCTCGAAGAAGCGCACGATCTGCGTCTGCGCATCGACGATGGGGTTCGAGAACGTCATCGGGCTCGCGCGCTCGACGAACGGCGGAAGCGGCGGGTGCTCGAACGCAGCCTCGCCGCCGTTCGAGAGGATGAGGCCGTGCGACGCGGGAGAGAACGTCGTGGTCGTACGCACGAACGCGCTGCTGCCGATCATGAACGTGGGACGCGCGGGCAGCTCCACGCGCGCGAGATCGACGTAGCGCGGATCGGCGCCCGCGATGCTCGCCCCCGATGCGCGTGCGAGCGCCTCGGTGCCCACGTTGGGCACGGTCTCGTCGTCGATCGCCATCTGGAAGAGCACGTGCGTCTCGCGCATCTCGAGCACGGGCGCGAAGGTCATCGAGTCGCCCCGGTCGAGCAGCGTCTGGTAGAGCGCCATCTGCGGGTAGTGCGCAGGCGGATCGTTCTGGTAGTCGATCTCTGCGTAGGAGAGGCCGAGCTTCGGCAGGAGCAACGGGAAGAAGGTGGGGTTGAAGCCCGCGCTGAGCTCCACGAGGTGCGTGAGGTTGCCGCCCGTCACGTTGAGCACCGCGCAGCCGACGCGCGCTTCCGTCGCCACGAACATCGTGCCGAGGATGCCGCCGAGGGAGACACCGACGAACGCGATCTGCCCGTCGTCGAACGAGAGCATCGCGGGCCCGTCCGTCGCCGTCGTCACGCCCGACAGATCGCTGCGCTCGACGACGTCGAGCACTGCGAAGAGATCCACCACCGACTGGCGGAACGAGTCACGCGGATAGAAGGGATGGAAGCCGGGGTACTCGCCCTCTTCGTCGAACACACCGACGTACTCGACGTAGCTCGGGTTGCCCGCGATGTCGCCGTAGAGATCGGGGCCTTCGGTGTCGCCGTAGTTGTGGGCGCCATCGAGCATCGCCGGGCTCGACGCGCGCGCGCGCATGCCGTGGAAGGGGATGTCGATCGCGAGCACCGCGTATCCAGCCGCGGCCAGCGTGTCGGCGATCGCGAAGACCTGGCTCCGATCGTTGCCGAGGCCGTGCTGGAACACGACGAGCGGGAGATCGGTGGTGGCCCCTGCGGGCAGGACGAGCGTGAACCACACGTCCTCCGTGCGGCGCACGACGAGCTCCCCGTCCGCGTCACGGGTCCAGCTGCCGTGGACGAAGGGCGCGGGCGAGCCGAGCTGCGGAGAGGCGAAACGACCGTCGACGACCCAGCCGATGTGGGCGTGGAGGACGCCGCCCTCGACGTCGCGCCCGGGCAACATCTCCGTCGGCACGCCGAGCAAGGTGTCGAGCGCTGCGCCCGAGGCGACACGCTCGATCGTCACCGAAGGTGCCGTCCGTGCGCGGACGAGCGCGCGGGCATCGAGGAGATCCTCGCTCGCGCTCTGCACGCGGAACGTCGCGAGGCCGACGACGTTGCTGGTGGCAACGCCCGCGGCCGCGAGGCCCGCCAAGACGGAGCGGTAGTTGCGCCAGGCGCGCGCATGCACGGCATCGGTGGGCTCTGCCGTCGCGTCGCGCACCTCGGCGAACGTCTCGCTCGGTGCGAGCGAGCGGCCATCTGCCCCGCGCACGCTCGCGGTCACGACGGCGGCGTAGGACCGGCCCTCGTGCAGCGGGTGACCATCGGCGGGGCGGATCGAGAGGAAGTGGCGCGACGAGGACCAGCGCACCTCCGCGGGGATGCGCGACATCGCGTCCGGCGAGGCCGGATCGACATCGACGAGGAAGACGCTCGCGCCCTCGCGCACGCTCTCGGCGGGATCGGAGGGGAGCGAGGACACGTCGAGCTCACCCTCGACGCCGAAGAAGACGGGCGAGCTCGCGCCGAAACCATCGACCTCGCGCAGGCCCGTCCGGATCGACTCGAAGAACGCCCCCGAGACGCTCCCCGCCTCGCCTGGGATCTCGCCGAGCTGGATCACGCCGTCGGCGTCTCGGTAGAGCGCGTCGGGGAACGGCACCGCGCCGAAGTCCATCGGGCCTGCGCTCGGCTCGAAGATCAGCTGTGAGGTGCTGGGGGTCGGTCCTGCGTCGTTCGTCGACGTGGGAGGAGGATCGCCGCATCCGAAGAGACCGAGCGAGGCGAAGGCGAGCGCTGCGCCCGAGAGGGCGCGCGGCGCGCGAAGGCAAGGAGGCATGGCCCGAGGATCCCACGACGCGGAGGAGACCGCAAAACTCGGGCTGCCCGAACGACGGGCCGACGCACGTTCGCGGTACGGGCCTCGTGTACGCTCGCGGCGTGAGCGACAAGCCCGCGGCCAAGAGCGCCGAGGACGAGGACGAGACCCCGACCCTGCGCCAGTCGCTCCACGACTCGCTGGCGGCCCTGCGTCTGGTGGTCAGCACGCACCGCGGCTACGCGGCCGGGATCGCGTCGTTCGGCCTCGTTGCCTCGGCGCTACCCGCAGCGATCGCGTGGACGGGTCGCGCCATCGTCGACTGCGTCGAGCGCGCGGCCGATGGCGGCGATCCGACGCTGCGCACGCAGGCGATGTGGCTCGTCGCGCTCGAGCTCGTGCTCGTGGCGGTGATGACGGCGTGCCACCGAGGCGCGGGCCTCTTCGGCTCGCTCTTGCGCATGCGCGTCGCGCAGCGCGTGAACGAGGCGATCCTCGAGAAGGCCCTGCACCTCGAGCTGGCGGACTTCGAGACACCCGAGGTGCTCGATCGCATGACCCGCGCGCGACGCGAGGCGAGCTACCGCCCGATGTCGCACGTGGACAACCTCGGCGGCGTCGCGCAGGGCGTGTTGTCGCTGATGGGCCTCGGTGCGCTCCTCGGCGCGCTCTCGCCGTGGACGGTGGTGGCGCTGATCGTGGCGACCATCCCCTCGTTCGTCGCGGAGCTGCGCTTCGGTAAGGAGGCGTTCCGCCTCTTCTCGTGGCGCTCGCCCGAGACGCGCAAGCAGAACTACCTCGAGATGCTCCTCGCGCGGGCCGACTACGCGAAGGAGGTGAAGCTCTTCGGGCTCGGACCGATGTTCCTCGCGCGCTACCGCGCCATCTTCCACGCGCTGTGGGCCGAGGATCGTGATCTCACCGTGAAGCGGGCCGCCTACGCGCTCCTCCTCGGGCAGATCTCGATGCTCGTCTTCTACGCGGTCTACGCGTGGGTGGCGTACTCGGCGGCGAGCGGGCTGATCACGCTGGGCGCGATGACCATGGCACTGCTCGCGTTCCGTCAGGCCGAGGGCTCGCTCTCGGGGCTCTTGTCGACGGCCTCTCAGATCCTCGGCGATCGGCCGTACCTGCGAACGCTCTTCTCGTTCCTCGAGCACCAGGCGCCCGACCACGCGCTCGGCACCGAGACGGAAGGACCGAAGCCCGACGACGGCGTGCGCTTCGAGAACGTCGCGTTCGCCTACCCCGGCGCAACCGAGCCGGTGCTGAAGGACATCTCGTTCCACCTTCCGCCGCGCCACAAGCTCGCGCTCGTCGGCGAGAACGGTGCGGGCAAGACGACGCTCATCAAGCTGCTCACGCGCCTCTACCGGCCGACGGCGGGCCGCATCCTGCTCGATGGGCTGCCGCTCGATCAGTGGGAGGAGGCGGCGCTCCATCGCCGCATCGGCGTGATCTTCCAGGACTTCGTGCAGTACCAGCTGACCGTCGGCGAGAACGTGGGCGCGGGCGACGTGCGTGCGTACGAGGACGAGGCGCGCTGGACCGAGGCGGCGGACAAGGGCACCGCGCTCGACTTCGTGCGCGAGCTGCCCAAGGGCTTCGGGACGCAGCTCGGCAAGTGGTTCGACGACGGCCGCGAGCTGTCGCTCGGCCAGTGGCAGAAGATCGCGCTGTCGCGCGCGTTCATGCGCAAGGACGCGGATCTGCTGGTGCTCGACGAGCCGACGGCGTCGATGGACGCAGAGGCCGAGGCCCGGATCTTCGCGCGCTTCCGTGCGCTCACCGCCGACCGAAGCGCGATCCTCATCAGCCATCGGTTCTCCACCGTGCGCATGGCCGACACCATCCTCGTGATCGAAGGCGGGCGCATCCTCGAGCAGGGCAGCCACACCGAGCTGATGGCGCGCGGCGGACGCTACGCCCACCTCTTCACGCTGCAGGCCCAAGGCTACCGCGATTGACTCGCTACTCTTTTCCTCACGCGTGACGTAAGAGTCCTTCGATGCGCACCCTGGTGCTCTCGCCTCGGTACACCGACGACTCGAACGCCATGTGGCGTGCGGCGACGGAGCGTGGCTGGGACGTGGTGCGTGTGCGGAGCTACCGGCAGGACGCGATCGACGCAGCCGTCGCGAAGAAGGGGCCCGTGCTCTACGGCGAGACGCTGCTCGCAGACGCGCTCGCCGAGCCGCTCGGTCTCGTGGTGGTCGAGCCGAGCGGCACGTGGCTGCCCTCGCTGCCCGAGGCGTACCGCAAGCGCGAGGTGAAGCTCACGACCCTCGGCAAGGCACGCGCGATCCGTCACTCCCTCTTCGCCAAGCCGGTCGACGAGAAGATCTTCAAGTCGCGCGTGTACGAAGAGGGCGCGATGATCGATCCCGATCTGGAGCTCGACGACAGCGAGGCCGTACACGTCTCGGACGTCGTCACGTTCGATCTCGAGGTGCGGCTCTTCGTCGCGAACCGACGCGTGCACACCTACTCCGCGTACCTGCGCGGCGGCACCATCGCGAAGAACGAAGCGGGCGAGTGGCCGCTCTCGGACGTCGAGGCGAAAGAAGCGATGCGCTTCGCCAACAAGCTGCTCGGCGACGAGAACGTCGATCTTCCGGAGGCGCTGGTGATCGACGTGGGCCGCACCGACGATCGCGGCTGGATCGTCGTCGAGGCCAACCCGTGCTGGGCCTCCGGCCTGTGCGGCTGTGATCCACGCGCGGCGCTCGACGTCTGCGCGGTGGCGAGCAAGCCCCAGGGCGAGGCGACCCGCTGGAGCCGTCAGCCCAAGGGCTGAGTCACCAGCCGAAGATCCACTCGCAGGCGAAGTCGTCGGCGCCGGGCGTGCAGCCGCTTCCGTCCGGGCAGAAGTAGAGCTCGAGGTGACCGTCGTCGGTGCAGAGCTGGATGATGCCGCCGGGCAGACAGATGGCTCCGTCGAGCGTGCCGCACTCGCCTCCGCCATCGCTCGGCGGATCGTCGGCCGGCGGATCGCTCCACGGATCCCCGGGCGCGGGCTCTTCGGCGGGCGGGTCTTCAGCCGGCGGATCCATCGACGGCGGTGGCTCTTCGGGCGGCGGATCGCTCGGAGCTGATCCGCTGATCGCGAGCGTGCGGCCCCATCGCGCGGCGGTCGCTTCGAGGTCGCTCGCATGTCGGTAGACGAGGCCGAAGTCGTCGGGGCCGCTCGCGCCGCCGTAGTAGCCGCTGTTGGTGCGCGCGACCGAGCCGTCGTCGAGGATCGTCGGGCCGCCCGAGTCACCGGGGCAGAGGTTCGCGGTCTCTTCGCCCCACGTCATGTCGAGCTTCTGCTTCGCGAAGCGGCCGCCGCCGCCGCGCGCCTGACAGCCGTAGCCGTAGATCGTCGCGCCCATCCCGCTCGCGGGCGCGCTGCGTGTGATCGGTGCGGGCGTCGCGAGCGAGGCAGGCACCGGCTCGCCGAGCTCGAGCAGCGCGACGTCGTCGGGCCCGATCACCTCGGAGGGATCGTCCATGTACGACGCGATGCGGGTGATCGTGAAGGTCTCGGCCGTGCTCGGCCCGGTGCGGATCTCGAACTCGCCCCAGTACCCCACCGTGTCGCGCGATCTGTACTCGACGCAGTGCGCCGCGGTGACCACGAGCTGCGGTCCGACGAGCGTCGCGGTGCACGCGCCGCCGTCCATCGAGATCGATCCCACCTCGGGTCGCTCGTACGTGTAGGTGCCGCGAACGAGCGCGGACTCTTCTTCTGCGTACGGCGCGATGGTGCGCGGTCGGAGCTCGGAGGGCCCACAGGCAGCGAGGGCGAGCAGACACAGCGAGCCGAATCGAGCGATCGGACGAACGGAGTGCGAGTGCATCACGGGCTCCTTCCACGACGAGAGACGCAGACGACGACGCGATGAACGAGACGAGACGAGGGCCCTCTCGCGAAGGCCCTCGTCGTGTCGGCTCACCGACTTCGGTAGCAGAGGCGCTCGGTGCTCCCGGCGTTGCAGAGGTAGCCGGCGGGGCACGTGAGGAACTCGGGCACGTTGCCGTCGGTGCAGCGCACGAACTGCGTGCGACCTCGACGACACGTGTAGTCCGCGATGCCGCTCCACGGACCACACGTGCTGCGCTCGGTCGCACCGCAGTCGCTCGGATCGACGCGGAAGCCCGACGCGCACGGCTCGAGCGCTTCACCCATCGCGCCGATGCGGATGCCGCGGCCCGTCGCGTCGCACCAGCCGCAGCCGACGATCTCGGTGGCCTCTGCGCAGGTCGAGCGCTCGCACGGTCCCGAGCCCGGCGGAGGCGGCGGAGGCGGCGGAGGCGTGTACGCGTCGGGCGTGCTGAACATGCCGGCGTCACGAGGACCAGCGTCCACGACGGGCGGCGGCGTCGAGCCCGTGCCGAGCGTCTCGCCCCAGCGCGCGAGCACCGTGTCGATGCGCGCGCGCACGCGGTAGACGCGACCGAACTCGTCGGGGCCGCTCGAGCCGCCGTAGTAGCCGCTGTTGATGGCGATCACGAGTCCGTCGGCCGCCATCGTCGGACCGCCGGAGTCGCCGGGGCAGAGCGTCGCGGTGGTGTCTCCCCAGCGGTACGTGATCTTCTGCTTCGAGAACGAGCCGCCACCGCCGCGGCGCTGACAGCCGTAGCCGTAGATCGTCACTGGCGTTCCACGCGCGGGCTCGCTCGTGACGAGACCACCCGGCGTCGCGACGTCTGCGGGCACCGCAGTCGCGAGCTGGAGGAGCGCGACATCGTCCGGCCCGATGACCTCGGAGGGCCCCATGAACGCCGCCATGCGCTGCACGCGGTAGACCTGTCGATCACCGGACGCCCGACGGATCTCGAAGGTGCCGTAGTTGCCGACCGTCTCGCGCGACGTGTAGTCGATGCAGTGCGCGGCGGTGACGACGACACGCGGACCGACCAGCGTGGCCGTGCAGCCACCGCCGCCGATCGAGATCGAGCCGACCTCCGGTCGCTCGTAGGTGTAGGAGCCGCCGACGAGCGTGGAGTGCGCCACGTCTTCCGGCGGGAGCGACTCGCGCGGACTGAGCTCCCCGGAGGTGCATCCCGCGAGCGCGAGCAGCGAGGCGGCCACGAGAGAGGACGTGGAACGGGCGTAGGACGACGCCGCGCTCCGCACACGGTTCGAGTGCGTTCGCATGGAGGGCTTTCGTTTCGGGTGGAGGGGGAGCCCGGCCTTCTCGTGACGAGAGCTTCCGGACTGCTCGCCCCTCTAGTGCGCAGCCCTCGTACGGATCGGTCACCGTCCGCCGAACTTTTTTTCAACAAGCGTCGTTTTCTTCCGGATCGCCCTCGAAACCGGGCGTTCCAGCGACGCGGCCCCTCACCTGGCCGGCACGCTCGGTGGTGCCGGCGTCACCCGCGGTGGGCGAGCGCCTGCTGCTTCTGCTCGAAGAGCATCCAGAAGGCGACCTGCGGATCGGTGCTGAAGAACGGGTGCGTTCCGTCGAAGCGGAAGCGCTCCGGGCGTCGGCTCGCTTCGGGGTGGGCGGGATCGTCCAGGTTGATGAGACGCATCGACCAGTCCTCGAAGCGCCGCGCCTGAATCACCGAGAAGTCGATCAGGCGCACGTCTGCGTGTCGATCGTCGCGCGTGATGCGGCAGAACGTCCGACTGACGACGTCACCATCGCCCTCGAGCACCTGGAGGAAGTGGCCGCCGCCATAGCAGAGCAGGCCGGTCACGCCGATCTTCGCGTTGTTCACGCTGGCCGCGTCCACGATCGACATCGCGTCGCGCATCGACATCTTCTCGGTCGCGCGGCTCACGTAGAGGAGCTGGCAGAGGGCGGGCTGCGTCATGTGGGTAGTGTCGCGATCTCGCAGCGCGCGGGGAAGCCGGGCGTTGACGAGACCCATGGGCGCGCACTAACCCGGCGCCCATGCCCCACGCCCAGACCGACGCCGTCGCCGCTCGCGCCAAGGCGCAGCTCGAGACCACCCTCGCTCGCCTCGGCGAGTACCTGAGCCACCCGGCCATCTCGTCGGATCCGACGCACAGCAAGGACGTGCGCGCGCTCGCGGCCCGCATCGCGAAGGACCTCGATGCGCTGGGCTTCGCCAACTCGCGGGTGCTCGATCTGCCGGACGCGCTGCCCTCGGTCGCCGCCGAGTGGATGAAGGCGCCCGGCAAGCCGACGGTTCTGATCTACGGCCACCTCGATCTCCAGCCCGTGAAGAACGAGCCGTGGGACACCGACCCGCACACGCTCGTGACCAAGGGCGAGCGCATCTACGCGCGCGGCGCGGCCGACGACATGGGCGGCTGGGTCAGTCACCTCGCCGCGATCCAGGCGTGGCTCGACGTGGCGGGCGAGCTGCCCTGCAACGTGCGCCTCTTCATCGAGGGCGAAGAGGAGATCGGCTCGCCGAACCTCGAGCGCTTCATGGACGCGTTCCCCGAGGCGTTCGCGTCCGACGTGATGGTGCTGACGGACTGCGAGAATCCGTCGCCCACCCTGCCCGGCCTGACCGTGTCCTTGCGCGGCCTGCTCGAGGTGGAGCTCACGTGCGAGTCGCTCAAGAGCGACGTGCACAGCGGGCTCTGGGGCAACCTGCTGCCCGACCCTTCGATCGCGCTGATGATGCTCGTGTCGCGTCTCGTCGACGACGACGGGCGCCTGAAGCTCGGTCGTCAGGACGTGCCGAAGGCGTGGAGCGACGACGCGTACAACGTGCCCCTGACCGACGACGTGATCCGCAGCGCAGGTCGGCTCGTCGACGGAGTGAACCGCCTCCCGGATCGCGGAAAGCCGCCCGCCGAGTGGATCTGGCGTCAGCCCGCGGTGACGGTGCTCTCCACATCGCTGCCGCAGCCGGGCAACGAGAAGAACGCGATCCGCACCAAGGCCAGCGCGGTGCTCTCGTTCCGCGTCGCGCCGGGCCAGACGGGCGACGAGCTCTTCGCGCTCGTCGAGAAGGCGCTCGAGAATCCGGCCGGGGGCGTGAAGCTCACGATCACGCGACGAGGCAAGCCAGGCCACTCGTGGCTCTACACGCCCAAGGGTCCTGCGTTCGAGGCGGCCGATCGTGCGTACACGCGCGCGTGGGGGCGCGGCCTCTTGCAGATCGGCGTGGGCGGCACGATCCCGTTCGTCGCGCTCTTCGGTCGTCGCTTCGGGGACCTGCCGCTGATCTTGAACGGCGTCATGGATCCCGAGACCGGGGCGCACGGACCCAACGAGTCGATGCACCTCGGCGTGTTCGAGAAGGCGATCCTCGCGAACGTGCACCTCTATGCAGAGCTCGCCGAGGTGTCCGAGCTGAGGAAGTGAAGGAGCTCGCGCCGAAGGCGTGATCTGATCAGCGACGGCGCTTGGTCGCGAGGTAGCGATCGAGCGCGGCGAGGTCGAGGCCCGAGCCCGACGCGATGTCACCGAGGAAGCGACACGCCTCCTCGGCGCTCGACGCCGCGATGGTGGGGACCACCGGCGGCGCGACCCACTGGATCGCGGTGAGCACACCGCGCGCGATGGGGCTCTTGATCACGAGCGCGTTCGCGACGACGTGCTTCTGCGTCATCGACTCGATGGACTTGGTCCACGTGGCGATCGCGTTTCGTCCCTTCGCGTCGGGGAGGCTCGCGACCGCCGAGGCGTCGGTGAGCGACAGGAAGCGCTGCTTGCGCGCGAAGATCGCTTGGAGCGACCGATCGAGCGGCTCGATGTCGAGCGACGTCACGTCGGCCGGCAGCACCAACACCGCGAGAGGCCAGTACGTCGTGTCGTATTCGGCGGTCGCCATCTTTCCCTCGCGCGGCGTGTAGCATCGGAGACCCTCAGGAGGAAAGTGCGATGGCAGCATCGGATCGCGAGCGCGTATTCGCGTGGGTCGGTGAAGAGCTCGGCACCGTTCGGATGTGGCGGGTGACGATCCTCTCCGGCATCGGGCTCGTGCTGGTGCTCGGGCTCGTGGGCATGATGGGCGCGATCTACGTGTCGGGGTCTGCGACGCTCGACGACCTCGGCGTCCCGCTGGCGGTCCTCGGCCTGCTCCTTCCGATCCTCTTCGGCGGCGCGATCTACGGCGCGCTGGGCGTCCGTGCGCTGCGCACCCACCCGCTGCTGCTCGCGCTGCAGGCCACGCCGCACACGGTCACGAGCATGGAGCTCGCGCAGAACGGCGGGTGGAAGGGCGTGCGATTCACGGTCGCGAGCGGAGAGACCTACACGCTCTGGGCGGCGAGCCCGACGTGGGCACCGTTCGTCCTCGAGACGCTGAAGCGCTGATCACGCGGAGCGCGCGCGTGGCCGCTGCGACGCGAGGAACCGCTCCACGCCCCCGACCTCGATCGCCGACGCGCGCGCGTGCTCGATGACGTACGCGGCGCCCTCGTGAACCGTGGCGCACACCGTCGTCGGCACGACGGGCGGGGCGATCCACTGGATCGCGGTGAGCACGCCGCGTGCGACCGCGCCTGGCACCACGAGCGCGTTGGCCACCAGGTAGCGCTTGCTCTGCGCCTCGATGCTCTTGGTCCACGCCCCGATCTCGCCCCGCGCCTTCGCGTCGGGCAGCTTGGACACGGCGGTCGCGTCGGTGATGGACACGAAGCGCACGCGCCGCGCGTAGATGGCGTCGAGCGAGCGCGCGAGGCGCGGGAGGTCCATGTCCGAGACGTCGGCCGGCAGCACCAACACCGCCAGCGGCCAATGCGTCGTGTCGTACTCGACCTGCGTCGCCACGGACCCGCTCTCCCTGCGCACCTAGGCGCGAGCGAGAGCCTACACGACGCCCCGATCAACGATCGATGGGCTCGGCCAGCGAGGTGCTGACGGTCACGTCGGGCGAGGCGCTGGCGTCCCCGAGCGGCACGTCAGGTTGTGTCTCGGGTGTGGTGTCGATCGCGGGCTCGTCCACGTCCACCTCGACCTCGACCTCGTCGAAGAACGCTGCCTCGACCGCTGCGTCCTCCACGTCGACCTCGCCTTGCGTGTCGTCCTTGCTCGCGTCGATCGCACCTGCGCTGGACTCGGCCGATGTCGTCGTAGGCTCGGCGCTTCGGACCGGATCGAAGTGCGCACGGATCGCGGCGGCCTGCGTGCTGCTCGCGCCGGCCGCGATCAGCTCGGCCTCGCTGGCGGCGAGGATCGCGCGCAGCGATCCCAGCGACTTGAGCAAGGCCTTGCGCGTCTTCTCGCCCACGCCCGGGACGTCGTCGATCCCGCTCCGCAAGCGACGACGCTTGCCGACCTTCTCGCGCAGCGCGTTCGACACGCGGTGCGCCTCGTCCCGGACCTGCGTGAGGAAGTGACGCGTCGCGCTGCGCTCGCGCAAGACGATCGGGTTCTTCTGACCGGGCAGGAACACGCGCTCGGTGACCATCTTGCCCGCTGTCTGTTCCTTCTCCTTCGCGAGGCCCGCGACCGGAAGCGCGCGCAGCTGACCCGCGAGCGCCTCGTCGTCGGTGGCGCGCGCGAGCTCTTCGATCACGGCCAGCGCGATCCCGAGCTGACCGCGGCCACCGTCCACGACGAGCAGATCGGGCACCTGCCAGTCGGGCTCGCCGGCGCGCGCGAGCCGACGCGTGAGCACCTCGCGCATCGCGCCGAAGTCGTCGCCACCCTTGAGCTCGTTCGTGTGCTGACCGCGTAGGTGAAACGATCGGTAGCGCGCGCGATCGAGCTGACCGTCGGTCATCGCGGTGAACGCCGCGACGGTGTCGGTGCCGCCGAGGTGCGAGATGTCGACGCACTCGATGCGGCGCGGCGGACGAGGCAGGCGCAGCTTCTTCTCGACCTCGGCGAGGCGCTCGTCGACGTCCTCCTTCTCGCGCTCCTTCTCGCGGTACGCGTGCTCGGCGTTCTCCGTCGCCATGCGCACGAGGTCCTTCTTGGCGCCGCGCTGCGGCACGAGCACCTGACAGCGTCGACCACGCTCTTCGGAGAGCGCGAGCGCCAGCCCCTCCATCGCCTCGACCTCGACCGGCAGGAGGATCTCGTCGGGCACCACGTTGCCTTGCGCATAGAACGCGGTGACGAACGAGGCCACGAGCTCTTCGTCGGGCAGGTACGCATCGAGCGAGAACGTGCGGACGTTCGTCATGCGACCGCCGCGCACGATCACCATCGCGAGCTCGGCGCGATCGCCGTGCACGAACATCCCGAGCACGTCCTGATCGACGTCGCGCGCGACCGCGATGCGCTGATCGGTCTGCACACGATCGATCGCGCGGAGCTGATCGCGGTACACGGCCGCCTGCTCGAACGCCTGCTCCTTCGCGGCGTCGCGCATGCGTCGATCGAGATCGGCGGTGAGCTCTTCCTGCCGCCCGTCGAGGAAGAGGCCGACCATCGAGGCCTGCGCGAGGTACGCGTCGCGATCGACCTCCATCACGCACGGGCCGGGGCAGCGACGGATCTGGTACTGGAGGCAGGGACGGATGCGACGCGCGAAGTCGGAGTCGCGACACGTGCGCAGCTTGAAGTGACGGTTCACGAGGCGGAGCGTCTTGCGCGCCGCCGTCGCCGAGTCGTACGGCCCGTAGTACTGCGCCCCATCCTGCTTGGGCTTGCGGACCACGGTGAGCTTCGGCCACGCGTCCCGCAGGTCGATGCGGATGGAGAGGAACTCCTTGTCGTCGCGGAGCTTGAAGTTGTAGCGAGGCCGCTTCTCCTTGATGAGCGCGTTCTCGAGCAGCGCCGCTTCCTTCTCGTTCGCGACGACGAAGGTCTGGAGATCGCCGATCTCGTACGGGAGGCGGTGGATGAAGAAGCGGTTGTCGCTCGAGCCTTCTTGGAAGTAGCTGCGCACGCGCGAGCGCAGCGATCGGGCCTTGCCGACGTAGAGCACGTGCCCCTTGCGATCGAGGAACACGTAGACGCCGGGCTGCACGGGCAGCGCGTCCAGCTTGCGTTCGACGACCTCGGGGAGAGCCACGGCCCACGCGTTGTCGCGTCATCGGACGCGTCCGGCAAGCGCGCGAACGCTCCAAGGTGACAGGGCCCTGACAGGATTGCGTCGTTCGACCCGTGCGCGGATCGCGAACGGAGGCGGGCGCGGGGGGGACTCGATATCTCCGGCCAAGCGACGGCCGGCTCGAATCGCTCGGCACATAGTCGCCGTGAATCGGGCGCCGAGTCGGCGCCGTTCCGCGAGGGAGATCGTGATGAAGACGTTCTTGCGATGCGCAGTGGCAGCGACGACGTGTTGGCTCGCGCTCGGTGACGTCGCGGAGGCGCAGAGCTGGGGCCAGACGCAGATCCTCTCTCCCTCGGACGGAACCGCGGGCGTCTACTTCGGCTGGGCGCTCGACGTGGACGGGGACACAGCCGTCGTCGGCGCCCCGGCGGCGACGACGCCTGCCGGCGCGCAGGGCGCCGTCTACGTGTTCGAGCGGGGGCCCACCGGCTGGACGGAGCGAGCGAGGCTCGTCGCGCCCGAGGTCGCCGCCGAGCGCTTCGGCGCGGCCGTCTCCATCTCGGGCGACTCGGTCGTGATCGGCGCGCCGCGGACGAGCGCGCCCGGCGCAGCGGAGAGCGGCGCGGCCTACGTCTTCACGCGGACCGCGGGCGTCTGGGACACGGGCGTGCGTCTGCCTGCCTCCGACTCGTTCGCGTCGTCGCAGTTCGGAAACGCCGTGACGATCGACGGCGACTACGTCGCTGTCGGACCGCTCGGCACCGATGCGGTGTACGTCTTCGTTCGCGGCAGCGGCGGCTGGACGCAGCAGGTGCGGCTCACCCGCAACCCGTTCGAGCTCACGAACGGCTTCGGCCGTGACGTGTCGCTCTCGGGCACGGCCCTCTTGATCGGCGCCGACCTCGCCGACGGTCCTTCCGGCGTCGACTCGGGCGCCGCGCTCATCTACCGGCGCAGCGGCTCGACGTGGACCGAAGAGGCGCACGTCTACGGCGGGGCTGCGGGCAACCACTTCGGCCAGTCGGTGGCGATCGATGGCGACTACGCGGTGATCGGCGAGCCGGACTACGACGGCGGCTACACGTCGGTCGGCGCTGCGGCGGTCTACCGGCGCGTCGGTGTCACCTGGTCTCGCGGCGGTTCGACGACGCTCATGGCTCACTCCGGCGCCCGCTTCGGCGCGACGGTCGACATCGACGGCAGCACTGTCGCCATCTCCGAGTTCTTCGGTGCGGGGCGCGCGCACCTCTTCACGCTCTCGGGCGCCACCGCGAGCTTCGTCACGACGCTCACCGCGTCGGACGCGACCTCGGGCGAGCGCTTCGGCTCTGCGCTCGCGATCTCGGGCACCGACCTCTTCGGCGGCCTGAACCTCGGGACCCGCCGTCAGGCCTACGTCTTCGGCCTGCTCGACGACGACGGCACGGCCTGCACGACGGCCTCGAGCTGCCTCAGCGGCAACTGCGTCGACGGGGTGTGCTGCAACAGCGCGTGCGGTGGAGGCTCGACCACGGACTGTCAGGCCTGCTCCACGGCCGCAGGCGGCACGAGCACTGGGAGCTGCACCACGCTCAGCGCCGCACGCGCGCCGACCGTCACGTGCCGGGCAGCCGCGGGCTCGTGCGACGCCGCCGAGGTGTGCACCAGCGCCTCGACGGCGTGCCCGACGGATCGAGTCTCGCCGAGCACCACCGTCTGCCGCGCGAGCATGGGCAGCTGCGACGTCGCAGAGTCGTGCACCGGATCGAGCGCGACGTGCCCCGACGACGCGTTCGCAGCCTCGAGCGTCGTCTGTCGCGTGGCGGCCGCGGTCTGCGACGTCGCAGAGTCGTGCACCGGATCGAGCGCGACGTGCCCCGCGAACACGTTCGTCGCAGCGGGCGTCGAGTGCCGCGGTGCCAGCTGCACGAGCGGGCTCGCGACCGCGAGCGCCTCCTGCACGGGCAGCGACGGCGCATGCCCCGCGTCGAGCAGCGAGCCCTGCGATCCCTACGTCTGCGGACCGACGGCGTGCCGCACCTCGTGCGCGAGCGACGCGGAGTGCACCGGTGGCCGCGTCTGCCTCGGATCGGTCTGCACCTTCGCGCCGGACGCGGGACCGCCGCCGCTCGACGCCGCCGTGCCGCCTCCTCCGGACGCCTCCATCCCGCCCGATGCCTCGATGGCGTCTTCGGACGCAGGCATCGCCGACGATGCGGCGCTCGATCCGGATGCGGCTCCGCCCACCGACGACGACGCTGGCGCGCCTCTCGAGGACGACGCCGGGTCGCCGATGCCTACGCCCGATGCGGGCATCGCGGACGCAGGCGCGCGCGACGCGGGCCCGCACGATGGAGGCCCCAGCGACACCGGCTCGATGGCCACGATCGACGCCGACACGACGATCATCGGACCGCCGAGCGTGGGCTGTGCGTGTCGCACCACGCAGGCAGGAACGTCGAGTCACACCGGCCTCGCGTGCTCGCTTCTCTTGCTCCTCGCGCTGGTGCTGCGCCGTCGCGGAGCGCGCTCGTGAGCGCGGCGCGGCGCGAGCCTCGTCGCCTCGTTTCACTGCTCGTCGTCGCTCTCGCCTCGCTCCTCCCCACGCGCGCGTTCGCCCTCGACTACTACGTCGACGGAGTCTCGGGCGACGACGCACGCGACGGCCGGAGCGCTGCGAACGCGTGGCGCACCATCGATCACCTCGAGAGCGCGGCCACGCTGCGCGCGGGCGACAACGTCTACCTGCGCGCAGGGAGCGACTTCGATCTCAGCGCGCTCGGCGATGCGGGCCTCCGCCTCCGGACGAGCGAGTCGGGCACGGCCGCGATGCCGATCACGATCACGCGCTACGGCACGGGCGCGGCGCCGATCTTGAGGAACCCGACGGGCACCACCGATCGCCGCATGATCTCGATCGAGGGCAGCTACGTCGTGATCGACGGGCTCGAGCTCTCGAACGCACACTACGCGGGCATCTACATCGACGGCAGCCTCGGCCACGTCACCGTTCGCCACTGCGACATCCACCACGTGGGCGTGGGCGTGGTCGCGTTCGCGCCCAACCTCCTCATCACGCGGAACGTGTTCCACGACGGCACGATGGTCGTGAACACCATGGGCGGCGACGACGACTACGGCGCCAACGGGATCGTGCTCTCCGGCTCGAACATCGAGATCTCCTACAACCGCGCCGAGAGGCTCGTGGCGCCGAGCTACGACTTCACCGTCGATGGCGGCTTCGTCGAGCTCTACGACACGACCTCCGACGTCTCGATCCACCACAACGTCGTGCTCGACTCCGAGGGCTTCACCGAGGGCGGAAGCGGGAGCGGCGAGACCATCGCGCGCGTCTCGGTCGCGTACAACCTCGCGATCGACAACAACGGCTTCTTCGCCCTGCACAACGGCGGCGATGGCTTCGCCGCCGACTTCGTCGACTGCTCGTTCACCAACAACACGATCGTCGAGACCTCGAGCACGACGATCTTCTGGTTCAGCAGCGCGGCCACTGCCGCGGCGTTCACGTTCCGGAACAACGTGATCGCCTCCACCGCCGGGCGCATCTTCCAGCGCCCGGGCACGCTCGTGCACACGCACAACGTGTTTCCCGCAGGCGTCACGCTCGGCCTCACCGCGGACTCCACCGATCTCGTCGCCGACCCGCTCTTCGTGAACGCGGCGATGCGCGACATGCACCTCCGCGCAGGCAGCCCCGCGATCGATGTCGGCACGACGGCGCGCTTCACGACCGATCTCGACGGAGTGCCCGTGCCCTCGGGCGGCGGCGTGGATCGCGGCGCGTACGAGCGAGCGGCTGCGGGCCTCGACGCGGGCGTCTCGATGCCCGACGCGTCCGTGCGCGCCGACGCGTCGGTGAGCCGCGACGCGGGCGTCGACGCGTTCGCCGTCATCGACGCGTTCACGGGGATCGACGCGTTCACGGGGATCGACGCGAGCACGGGGGACGACGCGTTCGTCCTGGTGATCGACGAAGACGCCGCCTCGGTCGAGGGGGATGGGTCGGTCACCGTCGGGGACGCGTCGGTCTCCGTGGGAGACGACGCTGCCCTGCCCGGAGTCGACGCCGCGGCAAGCGTGATCGACGGCGGCGCACGCGATGCGGCCAGCACGTCGGACGTCGGCGCGCGCACCCCAGACGCAGGCCCGATCACGATGTCGAACGGCTGCTCCTGTCGCGCCGGGTCGCGCAGCACACCGTCATCGCTCGCGTGGATCCTCGCGATCGCGTGCGCGACGTGGGTCCAGCGTCGCCGACGTTCGCGCGCGCTGTGCCGCTCTCGAGGCGCGTCGACGACCTGAGCACAGACGTGGCGGGCTGGCGCAAGGAGCGAGTGCCCGAGCTCGTGCCTGACTGGGTGTGCGAGGTCTTGCCCCCGAGCACGCGCGCACGATCAGCCCATCAAGCGGCCGCTCTACGCGCAGGTAGGCGTGCTGTGGATGTGGATCGTCGACATCGATGCACGAACGGTCGTCGTGAGCCGGAACGAGGGTGACAGTGGCTCGAGCTCGGCGTCCTCGTCGACGACGACGTGATCCGCGCGAGCCGTTCGAGGTCTGCGCGACGCGCTGAGCGACAGGTCGGTCAGTCCGACGCGTCGCTCGGGTGTCCGGCGCACGCCCAATGGTCGATGTCCTTGGTGTCGAGGTGCCCGACGGGGTTGGCCCCCGGCGTCGAGTACCAGCAGCAGCGACAGAGATAGAGGCGGTACTCGGGGCTCGTGTCGACATCGTCGAGCCAGACCTGCGGATCGCTCGAGTCATAGAGCACCGCGAGGCCCGCCTTGGACCAGCGGCCGCGCACCTTCACGCCCTCGACGTGCTTCACGGGCGAGCTGCACTGTTCGCACTCCAGCTGGTTGCACGGCACGCGGTCGTCGGGCCCGGCGCAATACACCCCAGAGTCCCTCCGAATCGGGACGTGCGTTCCATACACCCAACCGCCGTCGCGGCAGAACACGCGGGGCATCTCGACCTCTTCGTCGCGCCGAGCGTCCGAGACGACGCTCCACGAAGACGGCCCGACTCGTGAAAGCCGGGCCGCGCCCGTACTGGTGTGGAGCAAGCTGGGCTGGGCCCCGCGCGCAGCGGCCGCATCAGCGGCCGGAGCGGGAGGGCGAATCAGTTGTTGTCGATGAACGACCGCAGCTGCTTGCTGCGCGAGGGGTGACGCAGCTTGCGGAGCGCCTTGGCCTCGATCTGGCGGATGCGCTCGCGCGTGACGTCGAAGTCCTGACCGACCTCTTCGAGCGTGTGATCGCTCTTCTCGCCGATGCCGAAGCGCATGCGGAGGACCTTCTCCTCACGCGGCGTCAGCGTCTTGAGCACGCGACGCGTCTGCTCCTCGAGGTTCAAGTTGATGACCGCCTCGATGGGCGAGACGATGCTCTTGTCCTCGATGAAGTCTCCCAAGTGCGAGTCTTCCTCCTCGCCGATCGGGGTCTCGAGCGAGATGGGCTCCTTCGCGATCTTCAAGACCTTGCGGACCTTGTCGAGCGGCATCTCCATCTTCTCGGCGATCTCTTCGGGCGTCGGCTCGCGGCCGAGCTCCTGCACGAGATAGCGCGAGGTGCGGATGAGCTTGTTGATCGTCTCGATCATGTGGACCGGGATGCGGATGGTCCGCGCCTGGTCGGCGATCGCGCGCGTGATGGCCTGTCGGATCCACCACGTCGCGTAGGTCGAGAACTTGTAGCCGCGGCGGTACTCGAACTTGTCCACGGCCTTCATCAAGCCGATGTTCCCCTCCTGGATCAGGTCGAGGAACTGAAGACCACGGTTCGTGTACTTCTTGGCGATCGAGACCACGAGGCGGAGGTTCGCCTCGACGAGCTCGGCCTTCGCGCGCTCGGCCTCGATCTCGCCGGAGTGGAGCGCGTGGTAGGTCGTGCGCAGTGACTCGACCGGCTGGCCGAGCTCCTCTTCGACCTTCTTGATCTGGCGGCGCGCCTCCGTGATCTCCTCGATCACGTCCTTGAGCTGCTCGGGGTCGAGCCCGCCGGCCTTGCGCTGGAGCTTCTTGGCCTGCGCCGGCTGCTCGCCGATCTCGCGGAGGATCTGACGGATCGCCCGCTCGGTGTTGCCACCGGCGCGGCGCTCGGCCTCGCCGATGGTGCCCTCGGCGCGCTCGACGCGGCGCACGAAGCCCTTGATCGTGTTGACGATCCGATCGAGCTGCTTCTTGTTGAGGCGAAGATCGCGGAGCGTGTCGAGACGCTCGTTGCGGATCTTCTTCATCGCCTGTTCGACGGTCTTCTTCGCGCGCTCGCTGAGCTTCTTGGCGCTCTCGAGCTCCTCGAGCAGCTTCTGGTGCTGCGTCTCCATCCGCTTGACCTTGTCGATCTGGCGGACGACGCGGGCCTTCCATTCCTCTTCGTTGACCTCGCGCTGCTCGTCGTCGTCGGGCTCGAGCTGGGCGGCGGCCGTCGTCTGCTCCTGGTCTTCCTTGACCACGTCGCGGACGCGGATCTTGCCCTTCTTGAGCTTCTCGCCGAGCTCGATCACCTCGGAGAGGCCGACCTTGGAGCTGAGGATGATCTCGAAGACGCGGTTCTCGCCGGTCTCGATGCGGCGCGCGATCTCGACCTCACCCTCGCGGGTGAGGAGCGAGACGGAGCCCATCTTCCGCAGGTACATGCGGACCGGGTCGTTCGACTTCGTCGACATCGAGTCGTCGGCCGAGACCGGCGCGACCGAGGGGCTCACGCTGGGCCTTCGCTCCTCGGGCTCGTCGTCGTCGTCGTCGTCGCGGCCACCGCTGGTTCGGTCGCGCAGGAGGCGCGCGGCCTCCTCGCGGTCCTTCTTCTTCTGCTCGTTCTTGGCCTGCGAGACGTCGACCACGTCGATCGACTCGCCACCGAGCAGGAGGAGGAGGTCGTCGATCTGATCGGACGTGACCATCTCCGGCGGCAGCGCCTCGTTCAGCTCGTCGTAGGTCAGGAAGCCCTTGGCGCGGCCCTTCTCGAGCAGCAGCTGGACTTCCTTGCGCTCACGCGCCGACTTCGACCGCGGACCCGTCGGGCCCGACGGCGTGGGCGGAAGGCTGGAGCGCGACGGACGCATCACGACGTCCTCGTCGTTCTCGTCGTCGAACTCGAACTCATGGCCCTTCTTCTTGCCGGCCCCGCTCTTCTCGACCATCGCTACCTCGTCTCGCGTTCGCCCTGGAGCGAAGCGCGGCCTTCTAACCTCTACCGACCCGTCGCTCAACGACGCCCGCGTTGGAGCGCTCCTCCTGCTCGGAAGAGCGCATCCCTCAGCGTCATCAGCTCGGCCGCGAGCTCTTGGTTTCCTTCACGCAGCGCTTCCTGGATCCGTCGCATCAGCTCTCGTTGCTCTCTCTCGATCTGTTGCTTGCGGAGCAGGGGCATCGCGGTCTCGAGGAAGGACTGGGCGCTCGCGGCATCGAACGTCTGCAGGGCCAGCCTCTCCTCGAGCCACCTCCGCGCAGGACCATGCGTCAGGCCGTCCTTCTCGAGATCCTCGAGAAGCGACGACGCGACGACCGTCCCATGGACGGACGCCTGCCGGAGAGCGGCGCGAAAGATGGCTTCCATTTCCCGGCTCGTCAAAAGCTCCGGGATTTTTTCGGCCGTGGCCGCATCGAAGGCGTGGGGCTGGTCGAGGAGACAGCCCACCAGATCGCGCTCGACCCCCGGAATTTGCGAGAGATCCTTGGCCGGTGGGATGCGCGGCGTTCCTGGGGCAGGCTGTTCCGGCGGCGGGGGCGCGGGCGGGCCCGCGTGCCCTCGGGCATCGCCCCCGGGATCGCGGCGAGGTCGAGCCGCCCCCCGCGCGGCCATGACGCCTCGCCGCAGCTGCTGTCGCACCGACTGCAGATCGTTGATCTGGAACGCCTGCGCGACGCGTTCGATGTAGAGGCCGATCTCGACGGGGTTGTCGACCGTCGCGAGCACGGGACCGAGCGCCTCGATCGCCTGGGCGCGGGCTGCCGGGTCGGAGCCCGCCTCCGACGCGCCTCCGTCGATCAAGTGATCGAGCATGGTGGGCGCTGTGGCCACGAGCTGCTTGAGCGCGTCCGCGCCTCGCGTGCGCAGGAAGCTGTCGGGGTCTTCGCCTGCGGGGAGCGCGACCACCACGCCGAGCAGGCCTGCCTCGCGGAGCAGCGGTGCCGCGGCGCGCGTGGCCTTCTTGCCTGCGCTGTCGCCGTCGAAGAGCACCACGACCTTCGCGACGTAGCGCTTCATCAGCTTGGCCTGCGCGAGCGTGAACGCCGTGCCGAGCGGCGCGACGACGTGCTTGAGCCCGGCTTGGTGAACCGCGAGCACGTCGAAGTTGCCCTCACACAAGATCGCGACGCCCTCACGGCGCAGCTCGACCCGCGCCTCGTGCAGACCGAACAACAGCTCGCTCTTCTTGTAGAGCGGACCTTCGGGGCTGTTCACGTACTTCGCCGGCGGATCACCGGTGAGCTTCTCGCCCGCCGGCAGATCGAGCGAGCGCCCCGAGAACGCGACGATCTTCCCGTGCACGTCGGCGATCGGGAACATGAGGCGATGGCGGAAGCGGTCGTAGTGACCATCGCCTGCCTTGCGCGGCACCACGAGGCCCGCCTCTTCGCACTCTGCGAGCGAGAAGCCGCGCGAGCCGAGGTGCTTGGCGAGCGTGTCCCAGCCGTGCGGCGCGTACCCGAGGCGGTAGGTCGCGATGGTGTCGTCCTTCATCGCGCGCTTCGCGATCTCGGCGCGCGCGAGGTGCGCGTGCGGATGCTTGGCGAGCATCTCGAGGAAGAAGCCCGCGGCCGACTCGGTGATCGCGGTCAGGCGCTCGCGCTTGGCCTTCTCGCGTCGCACGGCGTCGCTCTCGCGCGCCTCCATCTGCGGCAGCTCCACGCCCGCACGATCCGCGAGCTGACGCAGCGCCTCGGGGAACGATCGACCCTCGAGCTGCATGACGAACTTGAAGACGTCCCCCGACGCCTGACACCCGAAGCAGTGGAAGAACTGCCGCTGCGGGTTCACGTGGAACGAGGGCGACTTCTCGGAGTGAAAGGGACAGAGCCCCTTGAAGCTCGCGCCCGCGCGCTTGAGCACGACGTACTCGCCGATGAGCTGCACGATGTCGGTGCGCTCACGGACCTCCGCGACTTTGTCGTCTCCGATCACGAGGACCGGCGATCATTCACGGCGTGTCGGTGGGCGCAAGGGCGGGCCCGCGCGGCGTGTGAGGTCAAAACGCGAAGCCCGAGTACGGGTCGAACGGTGCGGGCTCGGGCTCGGGCCAGCACTGCTCCTGACAGCCCGTCACCACCGCCTCGCACGTCTCCTCGCGACGGATGCACGCGAGGCACACGGGCTCGGGCAGCGCGGGCCCCGCGTTCGCCGCGTCGAGCAAGCAGCGGTGCTCCTCGCGTGCCTCGCAGCGCGCGAGGTAGCTGCAGAACGTGACGCTCCCCTCCCCGGCGAGCAGCGGGAGCAATGGACCGAGGGCGAGCACGGACCAAAGCGCGATGAGCGCGTGGGCAGCGAACGAGGCGAAGCGACGCAGGCTCGTGTCGGGCGTGCCCGCGGCCACCTCGCATCCATCGATCCCGCCGATGACGTCGGCGAGCCACGGCACGGCGAGCAGGTAGCCCGACATCGGCACCTCGAGGCCCATCGCGACGAACGCCGCCACGTACCCCGCGATCACGACGAACGCGCGACGAGGTCGCTGCACGTAGAAGTGCCCGCCTCCCGGGCAGAGGAAGGTCGCGACCACCGCGATGCGCTTGAGTCTGGGCGAGAGCGGCGCGGGCTTCTTCTTCGCGGCCTCGCGGTACGGCGCGTTCTCCGAAGGAACGGGCTCCTCGTCGACCTCGCGCTCCATCTCCGTCACGAGCTTCTTCGCGCGATCGAGCTCGCCCTGCGGGACGCGCACGACGATCTCGATCGCCGCGCCGACATGCGGCATGAGCGAGTGGTGCTCGAGGCCGGGCGTGGCGACCGGGATTCCCTCTTCCTCGAGCAGCGCGCGGATCATGCGCGCGCGCATGGCATCGGAGGTGCGCACGAGGATGGCGCTCTCGCTCTCGCTCTCGGTCTCGGCGGTCGACACGGCGTGCATGGTAGCCTCGCCCGATGCGCGTCGCTCGCGTGGCTCCCGTCGTGATGTGGCTCGGCGCGTGGTCGATCGCGTGCGCACAGATCGGATGCGCCCAGGGACGATCGATGAACGACGCGGGCTCGGGTGGGCTCGACGCGCGCGGCGAGGACGCGACCACGCTCTTTCCCGATGCGTTCATCCCCGATGCCCCGCTCGGCGATGCGCCCGGCCTCGACGCGCCCCCGATCGACGCTCCTTCGTTCGACGCGTTCGTGCCCGGCACCGATGCGTTCTCGCGCGACGCGTTCGTGCCCGGCATCGATGCCTTCTCGCGCGACGCGGGGCGAGACGCGTGGGCGCCCGACGCGTATCGGTGTCCGTGTGGTCCCGGCGCGTGCACGACCAGCTGCGGCACGAGCGGCTCGCGCGTGTGCACCGACCCGTGCGCGCCGATCTGCGCGCCGCCGAGCGAGAGCTGCAACGCCACCGACGACGACTGCGACGGATCGTGCGACGAGGATCTCGGCGGCTGCCGCGTGGGCGTGGCGCGCGCGTACCACGACTCGCTCGGCGGCCACTTCTACACGACCAGCGCCGCCGAGGCCGTCGGCGGTGGCTACCGCATCGAGATCGATCCGTTCTTCTTCGTGTACCCGAGCCCTCAGCCGGGGCTCGTGCCCTTCCATCGCTGCTACTTGAACCGCGCGCATCGCCTGTACACGACGGATGCCGGCTGCGAGGGATCGGGCGCGAGCTACGAGGGCATCCTCGGCTACGTCGCGACGAGCCCTGTCTGTGGCGCGCGTCCGCTCTACCGGATGTCGGCGCGCGACGATCACTTCTACACCACCGACGCGGGCGAGCGAGACGCGGCCGTGGCCGGCGGCTACCTCGACGAGGGCGCGCCCGTCTACGTGTGGTGAGCAGCCGAGGGGTCGCTCGTGCGCAACGCTCGGTCGCCGCGCTGTGGTCTGCCATCACGCCTCTCGACGCCCCATCTCATGGGCTCGGCAACGAAGCCGAGGCTCAGGAGGACACGATGGCGAAGTGGAACGTCGACGCATCTCACACGACCGTATGGTTCACGGTGCGGCACATGATGATCACGAACGTGCGCGGCGAGTTCGGCACGGTGGAAGGCAGCGTGGAGTGGGACGCGAGCGCGCCGACGACCGGAACCGTCACGGGCAGCGTCGATGTGGCGTCGATCAACACGCGCGAGGAGAAGCGCGACGGGCACCTCAAGAGCGCGGACTTCTTCGACGCGGAGAAGCACCCGAAGCTCACCTTCGCGAGCAAGGAGATCCGTCAGGGCAAGGACGGCCTCGAGGTCGTCGGCGACCTCACGATCCGCGGCACCACGAAGTCGATCACGATCTACGTCGACGAGACCACGCCGGTAGCAAAGGACCCGTGGGGTGGCTCGCGCTTCGGCGTCACGGCGCACGCGTCGATCAAGCGCTCCGACTTCGGCATGACCTGGAACATGGCCCTCGAAGCGGGCGGCATGCTCGTGGCGGACGAAGTGAAGATGCACTTCGACGTCTCGCTGGTGAAGCAGGCCTGATCGAGGCACACGGCGCGCCGCGGCTCACGGAGTCGCGGCGCGCAACGTCGCGGCCACGGCGTCCAGCATCTCGAAGAGCGTCTCGTCGCTCGCGCGGAAGAACACGTGGTACGCGCGCGGTCCGTTCGCGACGAGGGCCTCGCGGCGGTGCGTGCCTTCTTCGTTGGTGTCGAAGAAAGGGACCTGCGTGCCGAGGAGCTCGCGCGTGATCGAAGGCGCCTCCCCCGGCGCGAAGGACGGGTGGTCGCCCGCGTAGAGGCCGAGCGCGGCGAGCGGCGCGTCGTCGCTGCGCGTGATGGCATCGACGTGGAGCACCGAGAAGTCGGGGCCCTGATCGATCGTCGAGGCGAAGCCCGCGGGCACCTCGAGCGTCAGGCCTTCGAACGTGACCGTACGCGCCGAGAGCGCGACGCGTCGCGTGCCTGCGATCGCCGAGCTCGCGAAGGCGCGCGCGAGCTCGACGCAGCCTCCTCGCTCGGCGTTGCGCGGATCGGTGATCACGTCGAGGACGACCACCAAGCCGTCGGCGTCGCGCACGTAGATGCGCGCGAGCGGTACGTCGTCGCCTCGCTGCTGCGGGGGGCTCGCGAACGCAGCCGCGAGGTCCTCGCTGCCGCGCTCCACCGTCATGCTCGGCGGGATCCATCCGGTCACCACCTCGGCGAGGTCACCTTCGACCATGCGCAGCGGCTCGGACGCGACGATGGCCATGCGCGCGTCGCCGGCCTCGATCCACGCGAGCTCGTTCCACTCGCGCGAGGGCTCGGCCGCCATGATCGAGTGCGGCATGCCGCGTACGTCGGCTGGCGGGAGCGACACCGACACGCGCCCGCCCAAGAGCGAGGTCGTGGTGCGCGGGAGCAGCGCGAGACCTCCACAGTCGCCGCTCGGCGCGATCTCGAGCGCCTGCGCCTCGAAACCCTCACCGCGACCGGGGCCCACGGGAACGAACGTCACGCCGCGGGGCGTCGAGGCACCGCAGCCCGCGGCGGAGAGAGCGAGGAGCGCTGCGACGGACGAACGACGAAGCTTCATGCTGGGCATGCTCGCCTGTTCGCGGCCCCTGCGTGAGCCCCCGTCGGGCGTTTTCTTTCCTGCCGCTCGAACCGCCGATAGCGTCGGCTCGTGCGAGAGCTCGAGCCGCTCCTCCGCGAAGGATGGCCGACCGCCGCGGCGTGTCTGATCGGTGCGATCGCGATCCTCGCGGGCCTCCGCAGCGCGCTCCACCGCACCGAGCTCGCGCTGCGCGACAAGCTCGTGGTCGTGCTCGCGGCCGGTGGGCTCGCGACCGCCGGGATCGCGCCGCAGCTGATCGATCGGCCCGATCGCATGGTCTCGAGCGTGGCGGATGCGGCGGCGGACCATCCGCTCGCGATCGCCGGGGCTGTGTTCGCGATCGCGCTCGCGTTCATCGCCGCGCTGCTCGTGTGGTGGGTCCGCTACTGGGTGCGCACGATGATCCGCCTCGCGATGCTGTGCGCGTTCCTCGCGATGCTCGCGGTGTGGTGCCTCGCGCGGTTCCTCCTCGCGGGCTACTTCGATGCGTGGGCTGGCACCGCGCTCGGCGAAGAAGGCTGGCACGCGATCCTCGACGGCGGTGGCGTCGCGACCATCGTGCTCACCGTGCTGTGGCTGCTCCGCGCGCGCCCGCCGCGTGAGAAAGAGACCTGACCGTCACGGGCCAGCGTCGCGCCGTGGTCGGCCGGCGTCGGGTCGCTCCGCAGGCCGCGCCGCCGGCGGATCGCTCGCGCGATCCGTCGTCGTACGCGAGCCTTCGCGGCCTTCGCCCGCTTCGTAGCGCTGGATGACCACGTCCGTGAGGTCGAGGTTCGTGGGCACGAAGATCACGCCGCCCTGCCCTCGCTCGAGGATCAACGTGTAGCCCTCGGACTGACCGAGGCGCCGCAGGATGTCCTGCATGCGCTCGATGATCTCGGCGCTTGCCTCGGCCTCCTCTTCGGCGAGCTCGCGCTGGTACTGCGCATAGAGCTGCTGGAGCTCGAGCGCTTTCTGCTGGAGCGACTCGGCGCGCGCGCGGCGCGTCTCCTCGGACAAGCCGGGCCGCTGTGCGTCTTCGGAGAGCTGCTTGAGCTCGGTCTGACGTCGCTCGAGCTCGGCCTGGCGCTCGTCGAACAGGCGCTTGAGCCGACGCTTGGCGCGACGACCATCTTCGGTCTCGCTAATCGCGCGCTGCAGATCGACGACGGCCACGCGCACCTGCGCGAACGCGCGCGGCGCGTAGACCGAGAGCAGGAGCGCCGCGACGAGGGTGATCGCGTGCCGATGGAGCCACGAGGGCGGAGACGAAGAGGAAGCCACGCGAGCGCAACGGGTGAGCCCCGCTCGTATTTCGACCGATGGCGTCTATCCTCCGCGCGATGCTCTCGTCCTCGCAGCTCGCAGCATCGATCGTGTTCGGGTTCGGTGCGCTCGTTCTCGGCGCGTGCGGGTCGTCGTGGGACCCCGATCACCAAGCGCGCGACCAAGCGAGCACGGCGCTCGACTGCAGCGAGGTGTCGCTCGTGAAGATCGCGGACAACCGCTACCGCGCCGAGGGCTGCGGCGGGGTGGTCGAGGTGCTGTGCTCCGCGGGGCACAACGAACCGGTGTGTCTCGTGGGCCGCGCGCGCTCCGAGGAACACGTGTCGGGCATCGCGGATCTCGGATCGGGCGGGGAGGATCCCGAAGGAGAAGGACCGTCGGGGCCCGATGCCGACGACGAGCACCCGATCGAAGCGAGCGACACGTCGCCGCCGAGCGACGAGGTCGCGGCGATCGAGACCACGATCCGCGGCGGCCTCGACGCGCACCGCGACGACGTGCTCGCGTGCACGAGCCGCAGCGCGAGCGTGGTGCGCGTGCGCTACGCGTTCGATGGATCGGTGACGATCACGCTGGGCGGGGATCTCGAAGGAAGCCCCGAAGAAGGCTGTGTGCGCGCAGCGCTCGGCGGAGTGCGCGTCAGCGGCGGCCACGAAGGCACCGTCATGCACCTCGTGCGTCGTGGGCCCAGTGCGCCCTGATCGATCCCAGCTCGGGGTCGTCGTCGCGCTCTCGCTCGTGGGCGAGAGTTGTTACGCCTCGCATCTCCCACGAGACCTCCCCGAGGATCTCGTGTGGCTGCACAGCCGTGACCTCTCCCCGATCGCGTCGGTGAGCGTGGGCTCCGTGTCCTCGATGCGACACCTCGTGGACGTCCCGTCTTCCATCCACCTCGACGTATCCTCCGACGGTCGCTGGGCGCGCGTGGGCATGACCCTCATCGAGCTCGACACGGGAACGACCCACGACCTCGGGGCAATCTTCGATGTGGGCGACGCTTGCGACGTGCCTTCGAGCATCGGGGCGTTCCTCGCCAGTGCGGGGACCGCCTTCCGTCCAGACGCGAGGCGGATCGTCTACGGATGCCAGCAGATCGACGGAAGGACGCGCACGTCGTCGCGAGCATGGGAGCTCGACCTGGAGAGCTTCGTCGCTCGGCCCATCGACGGCGATTGCTCCGTCGCCAGGTACACCCCGGCGTCGGAGCTTCTCGTTCGCGACCACGCGTGCCCCGGCGACCTCGATCTCGAAGTCGGCAGTCGTCTCGAGCTCGACGACGGCACGACCCTCCCTCTGCCGCCGGGCTCTCGCCCGTTCTCGAGACACCACTCGCTCCGAGTGAGCCCAGACGCGCCGCACATCCTGCGCTGGATCGGTCCTTCGGAGGAGCGCGTGCTCATCGAGGATCTCGACGAGGGCGTCATCCTTCGGATGGGTCGCGAGGGCGCGCTGATCCTCACCCCCAGCCGGCGAATCGAGGTGTCGATCGAGGGGGCGCTGCGTGTGACGCCTCTCGGATGCTCCGACCACGAGATCCATCGCGCCGATGACCTCAGGATCGTGCACTGCGCGCGCGACCGCCGGACCTCGATCGTCTCACCGGACATCGACACTGATCGCGGAATCCCCGGGCTCGACGACGTGACGCCCATCGTCATGCACTCCTTCGAGCGGGACAGCGAGTGGGCGCTCGTGCGGCGCATCACCGGCGCGTTCCCCATCGACACCTACCTCGTCGACACCGAGTCGCTCGAGGTAGAGGCGCTGCCGACGGAAGACGCGGATCTCGGAGCGCTGCGCGACATCGCGTTTCGCCACCCCGCACTCACCTAGTAGGAGCCTGCGCGCGCGGCCTGTCCAACGTCGGTGGGATCGAGTGATACTCGGCGGCGCGAGGACGACATGAGCGACGAGAGGCGTGAGCACACCCGGCACGAGGTCTGGTTTCCCGTCGAGGTCGAGGTCGAGGACGGGACTGCCATCGCCGTCAGCTACGACATCTCGAGCGGTGGGCTCTTGATGGCCGCAGGCGGACGCGTGGAGATCGGCACCGAGCTCACCGTGACCTTCCGCGTACAGCGCGATGGGTCGGAGAAGAAGGTGCGAGGTCGCGTGGTTCGCGTGGACAAGAACCCGCAGAGCGTCGACGTGCGCTGGCGCTACAAGCTCGCCCTCGCCTTCGAGGAGCCGCAGCCCGAGATCGAAGCGCTCGTGCGCGGCCTCGAGACCTGATCGATCAGGGCGCGAGGAAGACGGGGCTCGACCAGGCCATCTCGCCCTCGTCGGTCACCACCCGCGCGTAGCTCCATGGCGTCGAGGCCTCTGTCACGAGCGCGCCCGAGGGCGCGCGTGGATCGACCTTCGCGATCACACCCTCGGGACCGACGAGCGCGATCTCGCGGATCGTCGTCGCGGCCGCGGCGGCGATCCGCATCGGGGTCGAGGCGGCGGCGATCACCGAGCCCATCGGAGCGTTTCCCGAGGCGCGCACGTCGAGCAGGATCGGCACGCCGCTCGTCGCATAGGAGCGTCGCGCGCGGATCGCCTCGAGGATGCCCTCACGCGTGCGCGAGCTCGCCTGCACCGCGGTGAGCCCGCAGCGAAACGGGTCGCGCTTGCGACCGACGCCGTGGTGATGGAGCAGGCCGTGGCCGTCGGAGCACGCGATGAAGCCGAAGCGTCGGCCGCGCCCGAGCACGCTCTCGATCATCTGATCGACCAGCGCGCCGCGCTGACCGAGCACGTGGCCCGCGCTGAGGTAGCAGCCGTGGCAGGAGCAGATCTCCCACACCGGCTGCATGGTCTCGTCGTGCGCGTCCTCGTCCGCGCCCGTCCAGCCCACGTGGTGCGGCACCGCGAACGCGCCCTGCGATCGCAGCGCCGCGAGTAAGCCCTTGCCCGTGGTCTCGACGTCGCGCGAGACGATGCGGTGATCGTCGCTCAGCGGATAGACGACCTTGTGGCCGGGGCCGGGATGCATCTTGCCGGTCCACTCGTAGGCGTGGAGCGCGACGAACGAGCCCGGCGTGTCGTGGTGATCGGCGACGGCACGGAGGTGCGCCCACTCGCCAGGTCCGATGCGCTTGCCCAGGAACGACTCGTGGTCCGAGAGCGCCGCGAAGTCGTCGCCGTAGACGTGGCGCGCACGGAGGTACGGCTCGCTCGCGGCGCCCACGCCGTCCGAGTGCGCGGAGTGTTGGTGGATGTCGCCGAAGAGCGTCTCGAGGCCGAAGGCGCGGGCCGGATCGACGCTCGTGGGGCGACGCGGCACGTCGCGGTGCGGACGCGTCGCGAGCACGGCGTCGGTCGGCACGAGCGACGGCGCAGCGCCCCGCGGCGCGTCCATCTCCGTGAGCGCCAGGCCGCGCTTGTCGCGTCGCGCGAGCACGATGCGATCACCTTCCCGCACACAGGCGATGCGACGACCGCGACAGCCCCACGTGCCGTCGTCGTCGGGCAGCGGCGTGCGCGGCGACCAGCCCGTCTCGTCGAGGTCCTGACGGAAGTAGCGGTGGGAGCCCCGACCGAAGAGCGCGATCGCGCCGTGCTCGCCGACCACGATCGACGGGAACTCGAAGCCCTGCTCTTCCCCCATTGCGTCGCGATCGAGGTCGCGCATCGGCGCGCGCGGCGCGTGCACGCGACCCTTCGCGTCCACGAAGCGCAGCGTGATCCACTTCGCGAGATCGGCCTCGCCCGTGTCCTCGCGGCGGTTGTGATGGAACGCGACCCACGTGCCCGCCGCGCCAGTCGCGAGGCAGGGGGCCATCGCGGTCGCGCGCGCGCGCCACACCTCGTGCTCGATCCCACCCCGACGAAGGATCACGCGCGACTCGCCCGACGCGTGCTCGATGCGCACGTGCTCGCCCGCCGCCTCGGCCCACGTGTCGATGCGCGATGCATCGCCGGCCTCGATCACGATGGGCGCGTCCGAGACGCTGAGACCCGCGATCGCGTCGGAGGTGTGGAGCGTCTCGGTTCGCGTCGTGAGGAGCGACGCGTCGAGGTGCGCGCGCTCGTGTCTCTCGCGGTCGCCCTCCCACACGAGCGATTCGAGCGCGAGGCCGGTGTCCGTTCGCACGAGCCGCGCGTCGCGCGCGTAGCGCGTGGGGCTCTGCGGGAGGACGACCTGGACGGCCATCCGGGTGCGATCTCACGAACCGGCGATCTCGTCCAACTTCGCGAGGTGCTTCTCGTTCGTGCGCCGGCGCGAGCGCGCGTGGATCAGGCACAGCACGGTGCCGAGCATCATCGCCGCCAGGCCCAAGAGGCCAGCTTCGGGACCGAAGGCGCCGCCGGTGACGAGGTCCTCGCCCGTCTCCTCGCGGTGCACGAAGAGCTCGTCGTAGAGCGTCTGCCCGCTCACCGGCATGTCGAGGAAGCACTGCGCGGTGTTCCACGCGAAGTGGAGGCCGAGCGCGACGTAGAGCCGGCCGGTGATCGCGTACGACACGCCGAGGAAGAGGCCGCCCACCGCGATGTTGGCCGTGGCGAGGAGGCTCGCGTTGGGGTTCATCGCGTGGGCGAGGCCGAAGACGAGCGCGCTGATCACGAGCGCAGCGGCCCGCGCGCGAGGACGACCGAGCCAGCCCTCCACGCCCTCGGCGAGGTTGGTCAGCTGGTACGCACGGAACCACAGCTCTTCGTCGATCGCGACGGCGACGAAGAAGAGGAGCGCCGAGAGCGCACGGAAGACCGCGGCGGTCGTGATCGCGACGGGCGCGTAGGTGGCGCCCGACGTCACGCCTTCGGCGATCGCGACGGTGACGATGAGCCCGCCCCCGAGCACGGATCCGAGCAACAGCTCGAGCGCCGCCGCGCGATCGAGGCGCCCGATCAGATCGAGCGGCGAGCGCCGATCGAGCCATCGCGCAGCGCACCACGTCACGAGCACCACGAGCATCGTCTGGAGCGCGACGGCGTTTGCCCGCGCCACGGTCGTTCCGCCCGCGGCCCACACGAGGCCCGCGCCCACGAGGTAGCTGAGCAGCACGCCGATCGCGTGGAGGACCAGCCGATAGCCGGTGCGCAGCCTGCGGCGCGCGTCGTCGAGGAAGACCCAACGCAGACCGCGCGCGACGGGGCTGCTCGAGCCCGAGGCGTCGTCGGTCATCGCGCGCTCATCGTCGGCGGTAGCGCTCGAGGCGGACGAGGCGCGCGACCTCGGCCGTGATGCGTCGACCACCCTGCGTCTGCTGCGCGCGGTACCAGCCGAGGAACGAATCGAGCAGCGCGGCGAGGTCGGGGAAGGCCGCCGTGTCGAGCTCCTCGAGACGCTCGATCACCTCGTCCGAGAGCATGAGGCCCTGACGGCGATGGAGCGTCAGCGCCCACGCGAGCCAGTCGCTGGATCCCACGAGGCGCGCGAGGCGCACGGCGGCGGACGTGATCATCGCGACGTGACCGGGCTCGATCTTGTCGCCCTGCGCGAGGCGCTCGTCGATCTCCTTGGCGGCGCGGCGCATCAGCCGCTCGGCCTCCACCGCACGACCACTCGCCAGAGCGCGCTCGATGACCTCGCCCAGGAGGTGGAAGGTCCAGCTGCGCTTGGGCTCCGCGACGGCCCCCGACATCGTGTCCTCGTCCGCGAGCGCCGGCGCGCCGCAGCTCGGGCAGCTCGCGGAGCCCTCCGGATAGGGCGTTCCGCACGCATGACAGAGGCGCATGTAGCCCGTCGGTCGTGGTGGACGGTCCTGCTTTCCGACCACGGTGAAGAGCAGCTCCTGGGTGCCGAGCCGCAGGCGATCACCGTCGCGCAGCTGCTGCTCGCCCTTCACGAGACGGCCGTTGATGCGCACGCCGTTGCGGCTGCCCGCGTCGCTGACGAATGCCTCGTCCCCGCGGATCTCGATGCGCGCGTGGCGGCGCGAGATCAGCGGATCCTCGATCGTGATGTGACACTCGGAGCTGCGCCCGATCACGATCTCGGGCCCCGCGAGGTCGAACTCCTGGAGGAGGAAGCGGAGGCGAAACCGAGCCACGTCGCGAGCATAAGCGAGTGAGCGTCGAATTGGATAGAGCGCGTTGCTCTCGTCGGACGAGAACGAACGCGCTCTACAGGCGGTGACGGAGGGTCGCGTGACCCTCCACGACTCAGAGGTCCATGCCTGCGAAGGGATCGTCTTCGGGGTTGGGACCCGAGCGCGACCCGCTGCTGCCGCTCGAGCCGGACGATCCGGAGCTGCCGCTCGAGCCGCTGCCGCTCGATCCCGTGGACCCGGTGGTACCCGTGGACCCTGCGGCGCCCGGCGCATCGGCGCGACGACGGATCTGACCCGTGAGGCGGTCCGCGATGTCGGCGTGCGCATCGCCGCCGCCAGTGCCGCCTGCGGTCGAGGCCTCGCTGTCGTCACGGATCACGGAGTCGACGAGCGCCGAGCCACCCTGCTGTCGCGTCACGGTGTGCGTGCGGAGGCTGGGCAACTGGGCGAGCGTCGCCTTGTCCTCGAACACGAGACAGAAGAAGCCGTAGAAGCGCGTCTGATCGATCGCGCGCAGGCGCGTCGTGCCGTCCTGCCACTCGATCCAGCGTGTGGGCGGACGCCCTTCGACGAGCGCGCCGGTGCGCTCCACGCCCTGACCGAAGCGGCGCTGGATCGCGGCCGCGAACTGCTCGAACGTCGCGCCACCGAACGCGCTCGCGTCGAACGCCTGGTAGCGCTTCCAGAGGCGCTCGTTGATGAAGAAGTAGTGGCTCGTCGCGTGGAACTCTTCCTCGCGGACGATGAGCATCGCCTCGTTGTTGCCGTGCGTGTACTCGTCGCGGAGGAACGACGAGTCCCAGCCCGTCGCCTGACCCGTGAACCGCGTGAACGTGCGGCGCATGCGCTGCTGCTCGGCGCTCATCTCGTTGCGCAGGCGATCCTCTTCGATCGCGCCGGGGGCCTTGGCGATGCGCGGGCGGTAGCGCTCCTGGAGCTGCTTGGTGAAGTGATCGAAGGACTCGCGCGGGCTGAGGCCCCAGCGGATGCCCGCCTCTTCGAGCGCGGGCGCGATCGCGGCGCTCTCGGGGGCTTCCTGCGGCGCCGCGGCTGCTGTCGCGCCGCGCCGACGCTGCGCACCACGGCGACCACGTTGGGCCTCCGCGTCCGGCGCGAGCGCGGCGATGACGAGGCTGATCAGGCTGCTCGCGACGACGGCGGTGAGCAGCCAGCTCCCATGACGACGACCGCGGTGTGAATTGCGACTCTCAGGATGCGATGCAGACACGGAGCCTCCGTTGGCGCGAAGCATACAGTGCAGAGCGACGCGACGGAACCGGAGCTCCACGCGGCGTGGCGTTCGACGCGCGAGGCGCGCGCATATTTGCTGCCTCGTGGGAGAGGCCGTCGATCAGGACGTCGCGCTCAGCGACCCTGGCACTGGGCGACGTGGACGGGGCGATAGCGCGCGGCCTCGGGGCTCGAGGGGAACTGATCGATGAGGCGTGAGATGGTCGGGCACGAGCTCGGCACGCCGGTGAGCGCGCGCTGCGCCTGCGCGAGGAGCGCGAGCTGACGCGCGGTGCGAGCGCGGCCGTTGCCGAGGAGGCGGATGACGCAGGCGTTGTCGCCGTTGCCGAGGCAGATGCGGGCTTCGTCGTCGACGCTCGTGGAGGACGCCTGCACCGTCGCGGCCTGCGTCGTGTGCGTACCGCCGCTCGCCTGCGTTCCCCCGCTGCTCTGCGCTCCGCCTTGCGTTCCGCGCTCGGGCACGGCGCGCAACGGATGACGGCCACCACCAGCGCCGCCGCCCGTCGGAGGACGCACGGAGGCCACGACGGTGGGAGCGGAGGCGCGGCGAGAGATGGTCTCGGCCTCGCGCACGATGGCGCGATCGACGTCGGAGAGCTGGAGGATCTGCTGCGCCAGTCCCGCAGCCACCACGGGATCGGTGGCCACGCGGGCCTGCGCGATCAGCTCGCGCGCGCGGGCCTGGGAGGCCTCCGCGACCTCGGGTCGGTTGAGGTACGGGCTGCCTTCCGGCAGCTGGCGGAACGTCTCGACAGCGCGCGCGAAGTCGTTCTGTCGCAGGGCACCCTGCCCCGCGAGGAACACGCCGTCCTCGGCCTCGGCGCGGGTCGCGGACTGCAGACACTCCGTCGCCTGCGGGTCGGCGGGACGGAGCGCGAGCGCCTCGTTCGCGCGCGCGATGGCGTTCGCGAAGTTGCCGGAGCTCAGCGAGATCTGACAGGCGCTCACGGCCGCGGCGATCTGTGCGTCGAGCGCAGGGCCCGCGGGCAGCGCGGGGACGGGGGACGTGGCGACCGGCGTGATGGCGCCCGCGCCAGAGATGCCGCCCGCCGTGGCGATCGTCGTCGCGCCTTCGATCTGGGTGACGCGCGGCTCCTCGGGGCCGCCGCCCGAGAGCGCGACACCGACACCGATCACCAGCGCCACACCGACGATGCCGATCGCGACGAAGATCGGCATGCGGTTGGTGGGGACGACGCTCGGGAGCGCGTCCATCTGGATCGTGCGCTCCGCATCGAAGTGGAAGTGCTCGCCCGCGCCCACCATGCGGAAGCGGACCTGACCGAGCTCGATCACATCACCCGGCTTCACCGGGCCCTGCTTCGTGTCGACACCGTTCACCCGCACGCCGTTCGCGCTCGCGAGGTCGCGGATGTAGACGCCGCCGTTCTCCACCGCGAGCTCCGCGTGCTCGCGCGAGATGGAGCGGTGGTTCACCCAGATCTCGAGATCCTCCGCGCGACCGATGCGTAGGCGCGGACGGCTGAGCGCGAACTCGGCGCCCGGCGAGGGCGGCGAGACCATCACGAGGCGCGCGGGCGGGCCGGGCTCGATGGACGGCGGCGGCGCGGAGACGACGGCGGTCGGACCTTCGTTCTCGGCGGGCGCGAGGGTCGGCGCTGTCGTCGGACCGGTGTTGACCATCGCGGCGTGGAGCGCGCCGGTGTCGATCTGCTCGGTGCCCTCGAACTGCAGCGCGAGCTGGTAGTCGCCGATCACGATCTGATCGCCGGACTTGAGCTCGGTCTCGCCGTCGATGCGGCGGCCGTTCACGCGCACGCCGTTGAACGACTTCAGGTCGGAGACGAAGAACGCGCCGTTCGCGCGCCGCAGCTTCGCGTGCTTGCGCGACACGTTCCGCTCGGTGAGCCGGATCGTGTTCCCTTCCTTGCGGCCGATCGTCACCTCGTCGCGCACGAGCGGCACGACGGTCGTCTTGCCTTCGTCATCGGCGATCAGGAGCTTGAACATTCCTGCCACGGGCTCTCGATGGGGTGAGTGGACGGCAGCGCCAGAAAGACAACCGAGCAGTCGAAACCGAGCAGCGGACGGCCAAGCGACGACGAGGTCGAAGGATGGTCGGTCCCGCTGTCGAGTGTCAACGACGTGGTGGACTGGACAAGGGGACCCCGGGGCCCATGCCGACCTTGGGATGGTCGTGCGCATCGGGTTGAGGCAGCATCGAGCCATGCGCCGGCCCCGCCGCGTCGTGTGGACGGAACGGCTGGCGGTGCTCGCCGCCACCGGCGTGCTCGCCACGGTCGCGTCGTCGTGCACGGAAGTCCCGCCGCCGATGGGCGCCGACACGGGGCCGCGACGTCGCACAGACGCAGGCCCCGACCCCGATGGCTACGTGCCCCGCCCAGGCGACCCGGTGCTGCCCGCGGTCGACGTCGAGATCACGCTCCCGTTCGGCGCGACGGAGCGCGTGCGCATCGAGGTGGGCTCGGCCGTGTCGGACCTCGACCTCGTGCTGTCGGTCGACACGACGGGCAGCTTCGAGGGCGAGATCGACGCGCTCCAGAGCTCCTTCATCGGCACGATCATCCCTGCGCTGGATCGGCGCGCGGATCGGCTCGCGTTCGCGGTCACGCACTTCGAGGACTTCCCGTTCGGCTCGTTCGGCGACGGCGACGACGTTCCCTTCGAGCTGATCACCCCGCTCACCACCGATCTCACGCGGGTGGCCGCGGGCATCGCACGGCTCGACATGCCGCTCGGCAGCGGCGGTGATCTCGCGGAGTCTGGCTACGAGGCGCTCTTCCAGATCGCGACGGGCGAGGGCATCACCTACGGCGAAGAGGTGCTGGTGCCGCCGTGGGAGGCGTCGCGCATGGGCATGGGCGGCGGCGACGAGCCAGGCGTCGGCCTGCGCCCCGGGTCGCTGCGCGCCGTGCTGCACGTGACCGACGCGCCGAGCCACGACGCGCGCGAGTACGGCGAGCCCGCGCACTCCCGCAGTGAGACCCTCGATGCGCTGCGAGCGGCGCGCCTCCGAGTCATCGGCATCGCGTCGGGCGCGGAGGCGCGGAGCTACCTCGAGGAGCTCGCGATCGCGACGGACGCCACGCTGCCGCCCGAAGGTGGTCGCTGTCGCACCGGTCTTCGCGGCGGTGAGCGCGAGCCGGTCGGCGGCCTCTGCCCGCTCGTGTTCGATCTCGCCGAGGACGGCAGCGGTCTCTCGGACGTGATCGTGCAAGGCATCGCGGATCTGCTCCGCAGCCTCAGCTACGGCGAGATGCACGGCGAGGCGGTCGACGATCGCCTCGGCTTCGTCGATGTGATCGAGGCGGTCGAAGCGCGTATCGAGCCGCCCGGCACGGCGCCGCGACGCACCGACGAGCGACCGATGGACGGCGTGCTCGACACCTTCCGCGACGTCGAGCGCGGCGTGACCGTGGTGTTCGACGCGATCCTCACGAACGACTTCCTCGCGCCCCACGACTACGACCAGCGCTTCACGATCGAGATCCAGATCTTCGGAGACGGTGTCGTCGTCGCGTCGAGGACGGTGCGCATCCTCGTGCCACGCGGTCGATTGCCCACCCCCGATGCGTCGGTCGACGCGGCGGTGGCGGACGCGAGCGTGAACGACGCGTCCATCGACGCAGGAGGCGACGAGGGCGCCGACGCGGGGATGGACGCGAGCCTCGATCGCGACGCGGGGACGGACGCGAGCGCCCCGGACGCGACATCGGGAACGGACGACGCGACAGCGGGACCCGACGCAGCCCCCGAGCCCGACGACGCAGACCACACCGACGCCGCAGCAGACGACGCCGCGTCCTGATACAAACGGCCCCGTGAGGTCGATCCGGAGGCGCGCCACGTGATGCCGCTCGCGCAGGGCGCGACCGTGTGCGTGAACCATCCGCGCCGCGAGGCGATCGGCATCTGCGTTCGCTGTCGCACGCGCGTGTGCGGCGAGTGCACGACGAAGGTCGACGGCATCAACTACTGCGTCTCGTGCCTCGCGACGCTCGCGGGCCCCAAGCGCGCCAAGGACGTACGCGCCCAGAGCCGCTCGCCGATCGTGGCCTCGATCTGGTTCGGCCTCGGCGCTGGCCTCCTCACCCTTCTCTCGTGGGCGATGATCGAGCTCGGAGCGATCTGGTGAGCGGGGCGACGGAGGCGGGGATCGTGGTCAAGAGCAGCCTCGCGCCCGCGGGCCCGCTCGAGCGGATCGATCGCGCGTTCGTGCTGGTGCGTCAGGGCGGAGGCGAGCTCGCGCTGCGGGCGTGGCTCGCCGGCGGGCTGCCTGCGCTCGCGGTGCTCGCGTACTACTACGCGGAGCGCGTGGAGGGCATCGGCGCGCTGCGGCTTCCGGCGGCGGCGGCGCTGGTCGCGACGTTCGTCGTGCGCGCGTGGTCGCTGGCGAACGTGTCGCGCGCCTACGTGACGGCGCTCTCGGAGCGCGCGCCCATCGCGCCCGACGCGGGCGGCTTCCTCTCCGTGGGGCGCACCTCGATCGTCGTCGGTCTCGGCCTCTGGATCTGGAGCTGGGGCCTCTTGGTGGCGGCGGGCGGCGGACCGATCGGCATCGCGCTCTTCGTGCCGCTGCTCGCGTTCCGAGGGCTGGTGGCGCCCTCGTGGATCGCGCGGGCGGGGTGTGCGCCGGAAGCCGGTGTGCGCGCGTTCGGGCTGGCGGTGAGCGACACCACGCACCAGCGGCTCGAGTCGCTGCTCGTCGAGAGCTTTCTCCTCACGGCGCTCTTCGGCATCGCCGCGAACCTCTACGGCATCTTCGCGTTCTTCGTGCTCGTGGGCCGCTCGTTCCTCGGCCTCGAGATGGCGCTCGTCGACGAGTTCCTCTCGTTCCGCAACACCTTCGTGCTGCTGGGCGTGAGCGTGACCTCGGCGGCGCTGCTCGAGCCACTGCGCGCGGCGCTCTCGGCGCAGGTCTACGTCGACGCACGCGTGCGCGCCGAGGGCCTCGATCTCCGAGCCGCGCTCGACGAAGCGATCGCGCACACCACGCGCAAGGCGAGCGCCGCGAGCACCCTCTCGAAGGTCGCCGGCGTGCTCTTGCTGGTCTCCATCGCGCTCGGCGCGCGGAGCGTTCGCGCGCAGGAGGCCTCGGTCGAGGGGCCCACGGAGCGAGAGGAGACGAGCCTCTCGGTCGCGGCCCCCGAAGACGACACACGCGCACGCGAGCAAGCACGCGCGATCCTCGCCGGCGACATCTTCCAGGACGTCGAAGCGCGTCGACGCGAGGGGCTCTCGGATCTGATCGGGCGCCTGTTCGAGTGGCTGATCGAGCAGTTCGGCGATCAAGAGGTCGACACCAACGGCGCGCAGGGGCCAGCGCTTCCGTCGCTGCCGCTGCCGGGGCCCGCGTTCTTCATCGCGCTGGGCGTGCTCTTCGCGCTCGGTGTCGCGATCTTCCTCGTGCTCACCCGACGACGCGATGCCGAGGCTGTCTCCGCGGTGGCCGTCGCGAAGGATGCGATCCCCGATCCGCGCGACCGATCGCCCGACGACTGGCTCGGTGACGCAGCCTCGCTGGCGGCCGCACAGCGCTGGGGCGAGGCCCTGCGCGCGCTCTACCTCGCGACGCTGGTGGCCCTCGATCGACGCGCGTGGATCCGCTTCGAGCCTTCGCTCACGAACTGGCAGTACCTCCGGCAGATGCCCTCGGGCCTGCCGCGTGAAGACTTCCGTACGCTCACACGCACGTTCGACGTGAAGGTCTACGGCGAGGAGCCGGCGATCGAGCGCGACTACCGCGAGAGCCGCGCGATCGCCGAGCGCATCCTCCACGCCGCGCGCCCGAGCCTGCCGCCGCCTCCTCCGATCACTGGCACGCGCGAGCCGGGAGGCGAGGCGTGAGCGCGGCGGCGAAGGTCTCGACATCCATCCTCGTCGTGCTCGCGCTGGGCGCGCTGCTCGCGATGTGCGGGCGGGTGTCGGATCGAGGCCGCTTCGCGCTGTCGTACTCCACGTACGGCGCAGGCCCTGAAGGTGCGCGCGCGGTGTTCGAGCTGACGCGCGCCTCGGGCTTCGAGGCCCGACGCTGGAACGAGGACGTGGCGGAGCTGCCGCAGCCCGCGACGCTCGTCGCGTTCGGCGGCTGCGATCACCTGCAGCCTCGTCCCCTCTCACGCCCCGAGCGCGAGGCGCTGGGCCGCTGGATCGAGGCGGGCGGCACGTGGATCGTCGCTGGCGCCACGGAGGTGCTGGAGGACGACGACTTCGGCGTGCGCCTCACGGTGCTCGACGAGTCGCGCTGCACCGAGGACGACGGCCTCTACGGCATGGTGCTCCGCGCTGACCGACGCGCGAGAGAGCGAGCACGCGCCGAGCGCGAGGGCACGCGCGACGGCGGCACGCGCGACGGAGGAGGACCCGACGAAGACGCGGGGCTCGCCACGCCTGCGCCGGAGCCGCTCGACGACACGCCCGACGCGGGGCCGATCGATCCCACGAACGATGCGGGCGCCGAGGGCGTCGCGATCGAGTACGGCACGGCGGTCGGCAACCAGTGGGACAAGCCCGAGCCCGTCGAGGACCCAGTCTCCGCGCTGTCGCGCACGCTCGGCATGGACAGCACCGTCGAGCGCGAGTGGGCGCACGCAGACGAAGGCCCGCTCGGCGGCATGCCGCCGGCAGGCATGCGGCATCCGGGCTGGATCGACGTCGCCGACGACGTGCCGCACGAGGTGCTGGCGAGCATCGAGGGCAAGGCCGTCGCTGTGGTGGTGCCGCGCGGACGGGGGCGCTTGATCGTGCTCGCGAGCGGCAGCGCGTTCCAGAACCGCGACCTCGTGATCGCCGAGGGCGCGCCGCTCTTCGTGCGACTGCTGCGCCTCTACGCCCGCGGCCCCGTGCTGTTCGACGAGTACCACCTCGGCGCAGGCGAGGCGCGCTCGACGATGCGCTACCTCTTCCAGCGCGGCGCGGGCGCGCTCGTGTTCCATCTCCTCGTCGTGCTCGCGATCGTGCTCGTGCGATCGGGCACGCGCTTCGGCGCGACCCGCAAGGATCGCGAGGTCGAGGCGGTGACCACCGCGAGCTTCGTCTCGGCGATCGGCGCGCTCTTCGCCAAGGTGCGCGACCCGCGCGGCAGCTTCCGGATCCTCGCCCGACGTGGCTACGCGCGCATCGCCGCTCATCACCACCTCGACGAGATCGATCCGGGCAAGCTCGAGGCCGCGCTCCGCGACCGCCGACGCGTGATCGCCGCGGATGCGGTGCGCGACCTCGCCAAGCTCGCCGAAGACGGAAAGACCGAGTCGCTCGCGCACGCCACGCGCGAGCTCGACGAGCTCGTACGACGCGCCGTGTCCGATGGCGCCTGATCCACCACCCGACCGCAGAGCCCCACACGCCATGCAAGAGATGCCCACGTCCGACACCGCCGCCCACATCGATCCTCCCGGGATCGGTGCCCTCTCGTCGCTCCGCGAGCGCATGCTCGGCGAGATCCGAAAGGTCGTCGTCGGCCAGGAGGACGCGCTCGAGGGCATGCTCGTGGCGCTGCTCGCGCAAGGCCACGTGCTGCTCGAGGGCGTGCCAGGCACGGCCAAGACGCTGATGGTGCGCGCGATGGCGGCCACGCTCGGCCTCTCGTTCCGTCGCGTGCAGTTCACGCCGGATCTGATGCCGAGCGACGTCGTGGGCACGAACGTTTTCGACTTCAAGACCGGGGCGTTCAGCTTCACCAAGGGCCCGATCTTCACGGAGCTGATGCTCGCCGACGAGATCAACCGCGCGCCCGCCAAGACGCAGAGCTCGCTGCTCGAGGCGATGCAGGAGCGTCAGGTCTCGATCGATGGAAAGCGCCACGAGCTCGGCGAGGACTTCACGGTGTTCGCGACGCAGAACCCCGTCGAGCAAGAGGGCACCTACCCGCTGCCCGAGGCGCAGCTCGATCGTTTCCTCCTCAAGATCCGCGTGGGCTACCCGAGCGCCGACGAGGAGGATCGCATCCTCGCGCAGACGAGCCACGGCGTGGGCACGCTCGACGTGACGAGCATCCAGCCCGTGATCAGCCGCGAGGCGCTGCACGCTGTGAGGCCGCTGGCAGGTCAGGTCGCGATCGAGCCGCGCGTGCGGGGCTACGTGCGTGATCTCTGTCGCGCCTCGCGCACCTCACCGCTCGTGATGCTCGGCGCGGGTCCACGCGCGGGTGTGCACTTGCTCGTGGCCTCGCGCTGGGCCGCGGCGCTCGATGGCCGCACGTTCGTGACGCCCGACGACGTGAAGCGCGTGCTCCATCAGGTCGTGTGTCACCGCCTCGTGCTCGCGCCCGAGGTGGAGCTCGACGGCATGAAGGCCGAAGAGGTGATCGATCGCATCGCCACGACGGTCGAGGTCCCGCGTTGAGCCACGGTCGCTTCGTCCCCGGTCGACGTCTCGCCGCGCTCGCGGCGGTCGGCGCGCCGTTCGCGCTCGCCGGTGAGGTGGGGCTCGCCGGTGTCGCGGCGTGGGACGCGGCCGTGGTGCTCGGTGCGTTGATCGAGAGCCGGTCGCTGGGCTCGCGCGTGCCCACCGCAGAGCGCGACGTCGACGCGCGCCTCGTCGTGGGGACCGCGAACCGCGTGACCGTGCGCCTCCACAACCCGACGAAGTCGCTGATGCGCGTGGTCGTGCGGGACGACGTCCCGGAGGGCTGGGTCGCGGAGCCCGACGAGCTCGCGATCGAGCTTCCGCCTCATGCGCGTCGCGAGGTGACGTACACGGTCACCCCGCCCAAGCGCGGTCAGTACGCGTTCGGCGATCTGCACCTGCGCCTCGAGGGCGCGATGGGCCTCGGCGCGCGCATCGTCGACGTCGCCGCGGCCGAGCCGACGCGCGTGTATCCGAACGTGCTCGGGCCGCGCCGCTACGAGATGGCCTCGAAGCTCGGCGACCTCCGCACGATGGGCTTTCGCAACGTGCGCAAGAGCGGCGGCGGCGGCGAGTTCGATCAGCTGCGCGAGTACGTGGCGGGGGATGCCTTCCGCGACCTCGACTGGAAGTCGAGCGGCAAGCGCGCACGACCGATCACACGCGTGCTGCGGGAAGAGCGCAGCCAGAACGTGCTGCTCGCGATCGACGCGGGACGCCTGATGGCGATCAAGAGCGGCGTGCGCGCGACGCGTGCGGCGGTGGGGAGCGAGGCGCCGCGCGAGCAGGTGGTGACCAAGCTCGATCACGCGATCAACGCCGCGCTCTTGCTCGCGTGGGTGGCGCTGCGTCACGGCGATCGGGTGGGCCTGATCGTGTTCGCGGAGGACGTGAAGGCGTTCGTCCCGGCCAACCGCGGGCCTGCGCAGTACCGCGCGATCCTCGAGGCGCTCTACGCCGTCGAGGCGACGATGGCGTACGTGGACTTCCGGCGCTTCGCCGAGTTCATCAAGATCCGGGTGCCGCGTCGATCGCTGATCGTGATGTTCTCGGATCTGCTCGACGACACGCACGCGCTGCCGCTCGCCGAGCACCTCTCGATGCTGCGTCGCAAGCACCTGCCGGTGTGCGTGACGATGGAGGACGAGGTCGCCGAGGCGCTCGCGCAGAAGGTCGCGAAGAACGACGACGACGCCTACCGACGGGCGGCCGCGGCCGACCTGCTCGCCGATCGCGCGGCGGTGAAGGCGCACCTCCGCAAGGGCGGCGTGAGCTTGGTCGAAGCACCGCCCGGCGAGCTCGCGGTGGGCGCCGTGAACCGCTACCTCGAGATCAAGGCGCGGAACCTCCTGTGATCACGCGTCATGCGTGGGTGCGTGGGTGGGCGCGGGGCTCGCGCTGATGCGGGGCAGCCGCTCAGTGCGATGGGGTCACTGCAAGGGGGTCCAAGCCTCCGAGAACGTTCGGGAAAAACGGGGACATTGACGCGAGCCCACTTTCCCTGGGTTTTCGGGGGGCCTTCGAATTCCATGGGAGTTCGGGCTCGCGTCAAAGTCCGTCTTTTTCCGCTGTGTTCTCCGGGGCTTAGGAGGCCTTGGAGTGACCCCGCGTTCGACCGACCCCGCTTCGACCGACCCCGCTTCGACCGACCCCGCTTCGACTGACCCCGCTTCGGCGGCTCGGATCAGGTGTCGTAGCCGCAGACGCCGCGGCTCGTGCGGTACGCGCTGCCGCAGCACTCGAGCGTGCTCGAGGCGGGGCTGCCGACGGGCACGCACTCGCACGTGCCGCCGGCGCCGCACGCCATGTTGCCGCAGCAGTCGCCGTCGCTCTCGCACGGCATCTCGGGGCCCGCGCAGCACTGACGACCGCCGCTCGCCGCGTTCGCGCACAAGAGGCCGCCGCAGCACTCCGCCACGCTCGTGCACGGCTCGGCCGCGCTCGCGCACTCCATCTCCGTCGGCCTGTCGCAGCGCGCGCTCTCGTGCGTCTCGCCGCCGCAGCCGGCTTCCCCGGTGCACTGCCACGCGCCGTCCGCGCAGCGGAACCAGCTGCAGCTCGAGGCGCCGCACGCGGCGTAGTCGACCTGCACGCACTCGCCGTTGGGCACCGTGCGGCCGAGCGTCATCGAGCTGCACGAGCGAGGTGCGCGCGCGACCCGGAACTTGATGGTGACGACAGTGCCGAAGCCGCTCGCGCTCGCCGTGCTCATCATGCGGTAGCGCGCGGTGTAGGTGCCCGGCATCGACGGCGCGCGCACCGTCAGAGTGAACTCGTGGGTCGCGTTCGGCGCGACGTTGCCCGACACGTCCATGCGACGCAGGCCCTCGAGCGTGGGACCACCCGCGTGCTCGAGGCGGTGCGCGCCCATCGTCGACCACGTCGTCGTGCCCGAGTTGCGCAGCGTCCAGCGCTGCGTGACCTCTTCGCCCGGCTGCACCACGCTCGTGTCGGGCAGCGCCGCGCGCACGAACGTCGAGTCGTCGCCCATGCGCGGCATGGCGGAGCAGGTCTGCGCCGCGCTCGCGCCGCTGTTCCAGAGGTGCGCGGACTGCGTGCTGCACGCGCCGCCGTAGGGATCGATGCGACCGCCGCCCGCGCGGATCTCGAAGTGGAGGTGCGGGCCCGTCGAGCGTCCGCTGTTGCCCGACTGACCGAGCACCGTGCCGCACTCCACGCGCTGGCCCACGCGGACGCGGATCGAGCCAGGCGTCATGTGCGCGTAGTAGGTGGTGCGACCGTCGGCGTGGTTGATCGTCACGTAGTTGCCGAAGCCGCCGCCGCAGCGGCTCGAGAGGCTGCCGCGGTTCGAGCAGCCCTCCGACACGTAGCCGACGGTGCCCGCGGCCGCGGCGCTGATCGTCGTCCCGATCGGCACGCCGTAGTCCGTGCCGCGGTGGCCGCTGCGCGACATCGCCGTGCACGCGTAGTTGACGGTGCGCCCGCGCGACGTGTGCGAGAAGTGCGAGGTCACGCGGCCGCCCGCGATGGGGCTCGACAGCTGCGCCGAGGCGCCAGCGTGCGCGAGAAAGACGAAGAGCGCGGCGAAGAGCGTGGTGAGGAAGGTCTTCGTCATGGCGTCACCTCGAGGTCGAGCGTCACGGGGCAGGTGCCAGCGGCTTCGTCGCGCACGACGATCGCGCCGGTGTCGGTGGCCATGGGGTGGGTGCCCTCGCCGACGCGCGAGGCATCGCCGGTCGTCACGTCGAGCGCCCACAGCTCGGAGCGGTCGTCGCGCGAGCGCGCGGCGAACACGAGCGTCTGGCCCGACCACGCGAGCTCGCCCTCGTACGGAGGAACGAAGCCGTGGCCCATGTCGATGAGGCCCTCGTTGGTGAGCACCTGCGGCGCACCGCCGGAGACCGACACGCGCGCGATGGAGGCGACGCCGCTCGCGCTCGTCACGTAGAGGACCGCGCTGCCGTCGGGCACGAAGATGGGCGCCGAGGCCATGCCGTCGTCGCTCAGGATCGTGAGCCGACCGCTCGCGATCTCGAGGCTCACGAGGCGCGTCGGATCGCCCAGGTCGGGGTGCTCGACGCCCTCCGGCGCGGCGACGAACGCCACCGTACGACCGCTCGTGTCGAGCGACGGCTCGGCGGCCCACGCCGCGAGCTCGCGGATCTCGCGGCGACCATCGTGCAGCACGAGGCGCTCGTCCGAGGTCAGCACCACGAAGCGACCGTCGGAGGTGCGGAGCGCCGCGACCGCGCCCTCGAGCTCCGTCTCGCTCACGGCGCCGCTCGCGTCCGCGACGAGGATGCGGCAGGCCGGCAGGCCCTCGTCCGCGCCCTCGGCGAGCACCTCGCAGACGACGGCAGAGCTGCCCGTCAGCGCGGCCAGGTCGGCGCGCGCCGCGAGGTCGCAGTACGCGGCGACGTCGAACTCACCGACCTCGGTCACCGGCCGGGTCGTGCGTCCGCCGCCCGTGGAGGGCGAGCAGGCGAGCAGTCCGACGGAGACCAACAAGGAGCCGACCAGGCGCTCGGGACGTGGGGTCTGCGTGCTTCGCATGCCCACGACTCTTCACGGGACGTACCAAGCGCGACGCGCCCGGTCCGAAGACCGAGCGCGGGCGGATGTTGCGTTTTGCCTGAGGTTTTCCGACGAGGTCGACCGACCCCAGCCTCGTCGGAGCCCTTGCCCCGGGGTCGACGGACCCCGGAGGCGGGGCGTGCCCGCGCGACTAGAGGGTCTGGAGGTAGGTCACGAGGTCGCCGAGCTGGCCCTCGTTCAGGTGGCTCGTGCGCCCGTGGCGGTCGCCTCCGCACGACGGGTCGAAGCGCTGGCGCAGGGTCTCGGCGCAGCCGTCGTGCATGACCGGCAGGCGGTACGAGACGCCCACCAGCGAGGGCACCTGGAACGTGCCGTTCGTGCCCACGTCGTAGCTGCGGTTGTCGGTGAGCATGCCGCCCGTGTGGCAGCTCGCGCACTCGGCCTCGCCCCAGAAGAGGCGCGCGCCGCGATCCACGGCGTCGGCGTCGAGGCCCTCACGCGGCGGCGATCCCGGGAGCTGATCGACCCAGCCCGCGAGCGCGTCCTCGTGACGCTGGAGCATCGTGGGGCCGCCCATGCGGCGCTCGAAGACCTCGTTCATCAGCGCGCTCATCGAGGGCATGTCGCCGGTCCAGTGGAACGGCGCGGTGCTCGCGATGCCGCCGTGCATGGCGGGCGTGCGCAGCGGCGGGAAGCCCGGGAACTCCCAGACGCGACCGTCGTCGCCGCCCTCGGGGTGACACGACGCGCACGCCAGGCCCAGGCCCGCGTTGCCGTGGAAGAGCGCGTGGCCCGAGTCGAAGCGGCTCTCGCCCCCGAGCGGGATCGTGGTGCCGCCGATCACGAGCGCCGCAGGGTCGCGCATCTGGAGGATGGACTCGCCGTTGGGGCCGAACGCCACCGCGATCGCGCCACCGGTCGGGTGCTCGGGCACCGCGGTCCATGCCTGATCGCACGGCGGCGAGGCGTACATCGCGAGCTCGTCCGGATCGACGCGATACGCCGAGGGCATCGAGCCCTGCTCGGCCGCCGAGACCATCACGACATCGCCCGTCGGCGAGACGCCGATGTCGACCGGCAGCGTCGCGCTCTGCACGCTGAAGTGCTGACCGGGCCGGAGCTCACCATCGCGCGGGTCGACCTCGAACGTGGTGACGACCGACTCGACGACGCCCGAGCCGCAGCCGAAGCCGTTGCCGTAGTACGCGGGCGTGGTGGGGGCCGCGCTCACGCGCTCGGCGCCGCGCTGGTGGACCATCACGAGGCTCGAGCCGTGGACGACGGTGCGCCACGCCACCTCGGGGAGGAAGTTCACGGTCGAGCCATCGAAGAACGCGCTGTCGGGGCGCGTCTCGGGCGCGGTGCTCGAGATGGGCTGGAGGTCGCGATCGAAGGTGTGGATCTCCGCGCTGCGGAAGGTCGTCACGTAGAGGCGGCCGCCGATCGGGAGCACGTCGCGGAGGTCGTCGACCCCGAGCTGCACGCGAGAGACGAGCGTGCCGTCGGTCGAGAGGGTGTCGAGCGAGCCGTCGGTGCAGCCCACGCGGAGCACGTCGGCCTCGGCGTCGTAGCCGATGCCGCGCGGCGCGGCGCAGACCTCGTGGCGCTGGGCGCCCTCGGGATGACGCGGATCGAACGACACGACCTCGCCGAGCCCGCGCAGCACCACGTGCACGCCGCCGTCCGCGTCCTCCGCGATGCGCGCCGGGAACGCGCCGTTCGGCAGGCTGACCTCACCCATCACGCGACGGGTGACGAGGTCCACCACGAGCACACGAGCGCGATCCGGATCGGAGACCACGAGCGCGTTGCGCTCGGTGACGTACAGGGTGCCGCCGGTGATCGGCGGGAGGTTGAGGCGCGGGTTCGTCGACGCCTCGTCCGTGCGCGGATCGAGCGACAACGAGCTCGCGAGATCGCTCCGAAAGCCCGGCCCCGGATCGATGACCGGCGCGGGCGGCGTGGGGCACGCCGCGAGGAACGCACCGCTGAGGACCGCGCCCCCGAGGACCGTGATCCTGCCCGCCCTGCCCGCCTTCTTCATCCGTCTCGTGTGCTCTCTCGTCATGCTGGCCTCCCGCGCGCCCGACGCGCCGCCACCGCCCTTCGCAGCGTTCGTGCCACCTCGAAATCCCCCCAAAACGGAGAGATGGAGGCGCGACAACGAGGCACTGTGCGCAATCCACCACACACTCTCGGCCCACGAGCGGCACCGTGTGGCACGCGCTCTGTTGCTGCGCGCTTCGCGCGCTCCGGGGGCCGCCCGATCTCCCGAGGCGGTGGCGGCGAGGCGGCCGGCGGATACCCTCGGCCGCGTGTCGCAAGGAGCTCGCAACGCCGCCTTCGTGGTCGCGCTCGCCGCCGTGATCGCCGTCCTGGCGTATGGCCTCTCGCGTCGCACCTCGGGCTCGCGCGACCTCCTGAGCAGCGCGCCCCGCCGCGCGATCGTGCTCGCAGAGCTCGACGTGCCGCCGCTGCGACGCTCCTCGCTCTTCCGCGAGCTCGTGGGCGAGTCCGACGCGGGCCTCGATCGCATCGAGTCGACGTGCGGCTTCGATCCGCTCGATCAGCTGCGTACGCTGCAGATCTTCGTGCTGCGCGCCGAGGACGAGGAGGAAGGCGAGGCGGGCTTCGATCAGGTGGCCTTCCTCGCCCGCGGCGCGCTCGAGCACGAGCAGCTCGCGCGCTGCGTCTCGCAGGTGGTCGAGGGCGATGGCGGCGGCGTGCACCCCACCACGCTCGAGGGCGTCGACGCGATCGCGAGCGATCACGGCTCGAGCGTGGCCGCGTTCCTCGGCACCGACGCGGTGGTCGCGGGCGACGACACTGTGGTGGCCGAGCTGATCCGCATCCAGCAGGGCGCCGCCGATCCGCACGCCCGCGACGACTCGCTGATGCGTCTCTTGCGCCGCGCGGGCCCGAGCTCGCACGTGCGCCTCGTGGCGCTCCTTCCTCGACACTGGCAGCGCTTCCTCGGGCGGCTCACCGACGTGGTCGGAGACGACGTGCCGCTCGATCGCGCGCGCGCGCTGGGCCTCGGCGCGAGCCTCGACGACGGGCTGGCGATCTCGCTCACGCTCGATCTCGGCGACGCGCACATGGCGAGCGACGCGCAGCACGCGCTCGAGACACGCATCGCCGAGGCGCGCCGCGATCCCGATCTGGCCGCCTCCGTCCTGGCCGTGACGCTCGCGCACGTGGACGTCGAGGCAGCGAGCACCGACCTCACGGTCTCGGCCTCGCTCGATCGCCCCGAGCTCGACGCGACGATCGCGCTCGCCCGCCGCTACCTCGCCCGCGAAGCCAGCTCACCGACCGAGTGATATCGTCGGGGACGAAGTTACGGCGACGACATCGGCGCGAAACACGCGGCCGGTAGCCAGGACGAGTCGAACCCCCAAGCGGATCCCGGCGGAGGCGCGCGTGAAGAAGATCGAGGCGATCGTGAAACCCTTCAAGCTGGACGAGGTGAAGGACGCGCTCGCGGAGGTGGGCATCCGCGGCATGACCGTCACCGAGGTGAAGGGCTTCGGCCGCACGGGCGGCAAGCGCGAGGTCTACCGAGGCTCGGCCTACGTGGTGGACTTCGTGCCGAAGGTGAAGATCGAGATCGTGTGCGTGGACGCGATGGTCCCGCAGGTCCTCGATGCGATCGAGCGAGCCGCCAAGACGGGCCGCATCGGCGACGGAAAGATCTTCGTGACCCCGATCGAAGAAGCCATCCGCATCCGCACCGGCGAGCGCGGCGACGACGCGATCTGACGACCGTGGCAGTCGCCACCCGGTCGCCGTCCAAGTTAGCAAACCGGTATCCCGCCAACGAGGATGTCGGAGCACATGTCGTTCAGGAGCACCTGGAGCGGCGGGGCGCAGATGGCATCGGTGGACAGCAAGGACCGAGCTCGCGTGTACCCGCGTCGGACCGCCTCCGTCCTCTCACAACAGGTGCCGTGTGCGCCGGGAGCGAACCACGGAGAAGCGGAAGGGTCCCCGAGGACACAAAACCGCTGGAAAGTTCCCATCACATCCATTCCGCCAAGCAAGCCAGCGAGCTCTTCATGCGCCATGAAGACCCCCATCTGACAGTCGGCGTGGAGCTCGATGGGCTTCGTCGATCCGCTCCCCAAGAGCCCTGCCACGTGCTGATTGAGATGTCCCCACTCGTGCGCGTAGAACGCGACGGCGGAGAAAACGCCCGTTTGCGCCTGCAATTCCCTGAGATAGTCAATGTCGTACGAGATGGACACGTCGCCCGGACAGTAGGAGGCGTTCCGCGGCAGTGCCTGACCGCAAGCCGTCATCACCCGACTCGCCTCTACTGATAGATATTCGCAGACGAAGCGCGGCTCGGTACCCCAGAACGAATAGAGGCGCTCAGACACCGTAACGGTGAAGGGGTCGACGGTCCGACACGGAGTCCGCGACGTCGGCGCGCGGCCCGCGCAGCGACCGGCGCACGGACCACAGTCTCCCGAACAGCTCGCACATGTTTCAGGGCTGCTGCAGACACCGTCCCCGCAACTCGGCCCTGGGCAAGACCCGCAGTCCGTCGCGCAACCGCTGCAGCTTTCGCCCGCCGAACAAACTCCGTCGCCGCAACGGGTACACGCGCCACAATCGCGCGAGCATGACGAGCAAGTCTCGCCGGAACAAACGCCGTCGCCGCAACTTGCGCACACGCACTCATCGAAGCTCCTACCGTCGGCGCTGCACATCTGAAAGCCGATGGAGCCGTCCTCGCAGGAACAGCCAAGCGTCTCGCCCGGCCGGCAGGGCGTGCAGCCGACTAGCAGGACGCAACTCGCTGCGATGATCCAAAGATCTCTCCACATCGGCTTTGTCTCCCGTTCGGGTCTCGCAAAAGACGGTTGCTGGTTCGTCTAGGGAGCCGGATACAGACTGACGATGTATCCCACAGTCCAGTCCAGCGGAGGATCTGTGAAGAGCCGGCGGACAATGAGGTCTCCCGCGAAGTGGCCATCAGCCTCGCGTCGGCCGAGCCATTCCGCTTCGACCACGGGCATTCCCGAACTCTGCGAGAGCAAGACCTGGATGCTGCCGTCGGGAAACTGCGCAGCCGACGCCATCTCCAGTCGATGAAGATTAGGATCGAGAGGTGGGAACGGACACGCGATTCCCTCCTCGACGTACTCATACTGAACTTCGAACCGACTGAAAGGCATTCCGACTTCTGCGTACGACGAGACGCGCATGAGCGATCCCAAGTACTCGCAGTAGGGACTTCCACCGAAGTGGAAGGGGCCAATCTGTTCGACGTAGCCAGCGAACCTGGTCGACGAGTGCGCCGCGTCGAGCCCCGCGTCGGGGTCAGCCGAGCAGGCAGCACACGCGTCGCCCGACGCCGGACGAAAGGCATCCGGAGGATACGAAGCGTCGGTCGGGGACGACGCACACATGCATTCTGAGAAGCGGGAACCGATGCAAACTCGCCGCCCCGGAACTGCCCCAGAGCAGACGCACGCAACCGTGCGTCCAGGAGCACACTCGGCACTAGAGCACCCAACGAGCCCGGCTGCCCAGGTCCAAGCCATTCCCAGGGCGAACACGCCACCGCGATGTCGCGAGTAGCTGCTGGACCGGACTCCGACGTTCGTGCGGAGGCGCAGCATGCCGTTCACGTCTTCGGCGGTCCGAACGGACCACCGGGTGCGTACGGGTTGTTCGGGTCGTTCGGGTCGCCCGTGTCCTCGGGCGGGCCGTCGGTGTCGTTCTTCGGATCGGCGATCCCGGAGCGGCGGCGCCAGTTGGTCTTCACGCGCTCTGCGACGCCGTTCACGCCTGCGACCGTCGCGGCGGTCGCCAACAGATCACCGGCGCACGTGAACGCCGTGGCCCACTTCGCGTCCGCATCCTCGCGCGCGATGAGCGTCTTCTGCGCCTCGACCTCTTCCTTCTTCACGGCCGCCACCGCAGCTTCCACGGCCGATGCGGCTTCTTCGAGGAGCGCGGCCTCGTCCGCCACGTTCACGGAGCTCGCAGAGCGACGACGCACCTCGGGAGGCTTGGTCTCGCGGAGCAGCTTGGCCGAGGTGCGCGCCTGCTTGACGAGCAGGTCGCCGCGCTCCGCCAGCGGTGTCTCGAGACCGACGGCGCGTGAGTACCGCTCGCCGAACGCGCCGCGGATCATGTCCGACGAACGCACGAGGCACTCCTTGAGCTCTGCCTCGCGCGCGTCGCGATCCTGTCGCGGCTGCACGTCGTCGCCGAGCTCGGCTTGGTGCGTGAGGTCGGCGTCCGCGAGCTTCTTGCCGGACTCGCGCAGTCGTACGGCGACCAGCTCGAAGAGATCGCTAACGCTCAGCGCGCGCGGCGCGCCTCCGTCGAACAGCCACTGCGAGAACTTCGCGGCGACCTCGCCGCCGTGCACGGCGTACGCCTCTTCGATCGCCCGCGAGAACGCGAGCTTGTCCGCCGTGGTCTTCGACATGTCCGCCATGGGTCCCTCCTCGCGGACGAGCCTACGTCGGGCTGGGTCGCCTCGGCAAGACGGTCGCACACGAAGCGTGCCGCGGCGCCTTCTCCAGTTGCAGAACGCGATCCGGCGTGGCCGGAACGCGACTTTCCGCCGCAGAACGGCCTGCGGACGTGCCGTGGCCCGTTCTGCGACAGAAAGTCGCGCCGCGGTCGACCCGCCCCGCGTCCTCGCAGCTGCAAGGCCGACGCTGGCACGCCAGCGCCGGCTTCTGCGACGGAGGAACGCGTTCCCCCGCGTCAGCGCTCGTTTCGTAGCCGATGCGTCGCGCGAACGATGCCGAGGGTGTCGGAGAACGAGAGCCTCTTCGCGGCGGCGACGTCGAGGAACGTGCCCTCTTCCTCGCGAAGGCACACGAACACGTGCTCGAAGACGCCGTGGTCCACGTGGACGCGCCTCCGACGCGTGCGAGGCGCCAAGACGCGCGCGATGGCCTCGACCTCGGGGCTCGGCGCCGTCGCATCGCGTAGAGGACGTTCGATGACCACGTACGCGACGAGCACGGCGTGCGGCTGTCGCCCGTGGAGGTCCTCCGCTTCCCTGCGCAGAGCGTCCTCGACGCGCACGACATCGACATGCTCGCGCACGGACAGGATCGTGATGCCCAGCTCCAGCCCGTGCCTTCGCGTCGAGATGGTGACGTCGAGCTTCCGCGGTCCGCTGAGTCCAGTGACGTACGAGTCGTGGCGGCCCTCCTCGTCGGGCGCGACGTCGGGGAGGTGCGGTCGCAGCGCGTCCGCGATCCGCTGGGCGAGGTGACTCCATGGCTCGTCCGAGACGCGCGTCCCGCGATCTCTCTTCGTCATCTCTCCTCGACGCCTCGCCGCCGCCCAGACTGACGAAGTCTCGCGAACAGAACCGTGCGGGCAGGAGGACGCGACGACGCCGTGCCTCACGAGCGGTGACCTCGCGGCGCGTACCTCGACGTCCGCGTCGATGAGGATGCAGAAGGCAGACGCGAGGACGCCGTGCCTCACGGATGCAGCGTTCGCGGCGCGTACCTCCACGTCCTGATCGATGGGCGAGATGAATGCGCGTGAGCCGGGGTCGCGACGGGAGTCGCCCTCTTCAGACTCTCGCGATCGAGGGCGAACGGAGCGGACGCGTCGCGATGCATCGCGCGCAGTGTGGCCTCCTCGCGTCTTCACCCGGGACCGAAGACGAGCCGAGAGGCACGCGTCGCGACGCATCGTCCGCAGCGTGGCCGTCTCGCGGCTTCACTTCGCTCGGGATCGCAGGCGCTCATCACGTGGGCGCCCGGCAGATCTCGCCGTCGAGTCGAAACGCGTCGATGCGCACGGTCTCCGTGGTTCCGTCGGCAAACTCGAGGTCCATCGATGCGCTGACTTCCTGAGGTTGCTCCGAGCCACTCAGCTGGACCCGTGCCCACGGCAGGGAACTCGCCGAAGTCCTCATCCGTCGGCAGCTCCGGTCGCGACACGAGCGCCTCGCAGGTCTCCTCCGTGCGAAGGAGGAGCATGGGAACGCCTGGCGTCACCGTCACGTGCTCGTACTGAACTGGCGCAACGTCTCCGCGATGAAACTGTAGAATGAGACATCGCCGACCGTCGGCGGCGACCTGACCCACGCGGAGGCGTGGCGGCGACGCTTGAGCCTGGCAGCCGATTGCAGGACGCGCGTCGAGCACGACTCTCGCAGCGTCACTCTGCACTGCGTCATCCGGTGCCGGTGCGCTGGTGCAGCCCAACCACGCGATGCACGAAGACACGAACGCCACGGCCAATCTCGAACTCATGGCGTGGCCTCGTCGTCATGCTCGATCGCGAGGCTCGAGAGGGTCATCGGCCGGCATCCGCGCCGCGCGGCACGCAGCGCACGACGTCCGAACCGAACAGCAGCGGAGGCGTCGCCCCGCACGCCGGACGCCACTGTCCCTCTGGCACTTCGTCGGGTGCCATCGCGTGCGACTGGCAGTCTGGCAACGGATCGGCCCGAACCTCGTCGACACGCTCCGCTGGTGCGCGAGTGGGATCGCAGAACGCGGTCCAGGCCGCCGCCACGCTCACGCCACTCGCGTCGACGCAGGTCAGCTCGATCACTTCGGGGGAGGAAGCCAACGGGCGACAGACGGGAGTGGGAGCAGTGACTGGTCCAGCGCCGGAGCATCCGGCCACCACGAACGCTCCCAGCATGAGCACTCGGATCATCATCGCCTCACCCGCACGCTGAGGCGTCCAACAAGAACGAGGCGGAGCCACGACCGCAAGTCTCTCGCGTGCATGCTCACCTCCCGGTTGACGCATACTGCGTCCGTGGCTGCCGACAGATCAACCCCGGCCGCGCGACCCGCGACGGGGCGGGACGGGCGCTCCCGCGCGGAACGTGCTCGACGCCCACCACGCGCGACGCGTAGGTGTAGGCTGCGCGGCCATGTCCGAGACCACCGTCATTGCCAACCTTCGTGCGCGCGTCGCCAGGCTCGAGCGGGCCGTCGCGTTCTTCGAGCGCCACCTCGGCGTCACCTTCGTCGACGAGAACGAGGGCGGCGTCTCGCCGGAGGTCGTCGGCCTCGTGCGCGCGGGCGACAAGATCAGCGCGATCAAGCGGCACATCGAGCTCACGGGGGTGAGCCTCAAGGCCGCCAAGGACGTGATCGACGGGATCGAGTGAGCGCCTCGTTCGCGCGCGTCAGTCGTCGCGCGTGTACTCGGTGAGCAGCAAGAGGTTGCCCTCGCTGTCGGTGGCGAGCACCTGCCGGTAGCCGGGCTGTTCGTCGATGCCGGCGCGGCTCACGATCGCGGGCACGAGCGGGAACGACGCGCCCTGCGCGCGGAGGAACGCGTGCGCGTCGTCGATCGATCGCACCCAGAAGCTCATGTAGCCGTTCGCGCGGCCGTGCACGGGCACGCCGTCCTCGGCGGGGCTCGCCTCGTAGATGCCGAAGACCGTGTCGGTGCCCCAGAAGCCCACGTAGGACTCGTCGCGGTACGGCTCGCCGAAGTGGAGCACGCGTCGGTAGAGCGCCTCCTCCGGCGCGAGCGACTCGGCCGGCGCGCCGGTGTAGTCGAGCGCGAGCGCCATCGCAGGGCTCGCTTCGGAGCGCACCACGAACGTGTCGCGGATCGAGCGGCCCTCCGCGTCGGCCCACACCTGCGTGACGAGAAGACGATCACGGCTCGGGTGCGGGCCGGTGGCGTGATCGTCGAGCGTGAACGTCACGAGCGCGCCACGACCGAGCGGGCGCACGCGCAGCGCCTCGAGCCGCATCACGGTCGCGAGCCCCGTCGCGCTCCGATCTCGACGGGACCATTGATCGCGGAGCACCGCTTCGATCTCGCGCGACCCGATCTCGCTCGCGCGTCCGGTGGCGTCGAAGTAGCGCGCATCGCGGCTGTGGCGTCGGGCGATGGCCTCGGCGTCCGCGGTCAGCCACGAGGTCACGTAGTCGCGCACGGGATGCACGCAGGCCTCGGGCAAGCCGCTCGGCGTCGTGAACGCGAGCTCGGTGCGTAGCCCTGCGTGCACTGCGTGGGCACGCTCCTCGAGCACGAGCACGTTGCCGGCTCGATCGAGCGCCACCGCGAGGCGATCGGGGCCCCGCGCGATCACGTCGCCCACGATCTCCACGCCGTGCCGCCGCAGATCCGCCACGCGCGCGTCGACGTCCTCGGTCTCGAAGATCGGATAGCCGTTCGGCAGCGCGCGCCGCACCGCTGCGAGCCCTCCGAGCCGCGTCGCGTCGAGGTGGAAGCGACCGCCGGCGAGCTGGAAGGTCGCGCGCGTCTCGGTCACCACGACGGGCTCGCCGAGGAGCGCGGTGTAGAAGCGGACCGCGCGCGCGAGATCGTCGACGGGGTACGCGTACTCGAAGCCGATGTCGGCCATCGTGAGCTCGTCGCGCGAGCCGGGCGGCAGACCGGTGGAAGGATCGCTCGCGTCGCTGTGGTGGAGGATCTGCCACCTGTCCCCGCGCCGCACGAGCACCTGGAGGACCTGGAAGCGATCCTCGAAGTCCCAGTGCGCACCGCCGCGGACCCGGATCGTCGAGCGCACCGCCGCCGAGTCGCCCTCGACGCGGATGGACACGTGACGGATCGCGAGCCGTGCCGCGAGGTCGTCGCCCTCGCGCTCGAAGGCGAGCCACTCTTGCGCGAGCGCGTCGGCCATGGCCGCACGACCGCTGACGAAGCGTCCCGTCGCGCGGGCGGCTCGCGTCCCGTCGGGCGCGACGCGCGCCACGTAGGCATCCACGTCTCGCGCGATCCACGCGCTCCAGAGCTCCTCGAGCACGTCGACGATCGCTGTGCGCTCCTCGTCGCTGCGCGTCCCCTCCACCTCGTCCGCCCGCACGTGCACGCGGTCGGTATCGGCGATCGGCGGAGGTGGCGCCTCGGACGCGTGCACAGCAGGCGCGTCGATGACGCAGCGCTCGGGAGCGAGCAGGCGAGGTGCCGTCGGTGTGATCGTCGAGAGCGACGGCGCGCATCCCGATCCTGCGGAGGCGAGCGTGAGCGCGGAGAGCCCCGCGCACGTGAGGATGCGACCCATACGCGACCTGCCTTCTCTCGTCCGGCGCGGACGTTCGGGCTCGGCTGCGAGCCCCACCTGCTGTCTGCATACGCGACGCGCGCCGCGCCGTTCCCTGCGGCGAGGGATCGAGGGATCGACGTTCGCGGCCACCCTCGCCCACCGCGCGGTCCACTGGTAAGGTCGCGGCCCTCTCGGAGAGTGATCGTGGCGCAGAGCTCCTTCATCGCGAACGTCGCTGAGTTCTTCACCCTCGAGGGTGCCTCGCGCACCGTCGAGAGCGTCGGAGACGCCGCGCGGCGACGCATCCACGACGCGCTCGCGCTCGGCCGGCAGAAGGCCACGTGCGCCGAGACGCTGTGGGCCAACGGGCACACCGCGGAGGGTCTCGCGCTCGCCGCAGGCGCGCTCGACGCGACGCTGACCGCCGCGCCCGAGCTCGCGAAGAAGCCTGCAGACGACGAGACGGCGAGCTCGCCCGACTGGCGCGAGGTGCTCGAGTCACGCGGCGTGTCCAAGGCTGACCTCGAAGCCATCAAGAGCGCGCACGATCGCAGCAAGGAAGCGCTGCCGGTGCTCGACCGCGACGTGAGCCCCGCGCACGCCGAGCTCTTCCTCGATCTCGTGCGAACGCGGCACCGCGCCGATCGCGCGCTCGCGCCGGGCGCGATGACGCAGCGTGATCTGCGCTGGACCCGCGTGCTGCGAGGGATCGGCGCCGTGATCGTCGCGGGCGTGATCGTGACCGGCCTCTACCTCGGCCTGCGCACGCCGACGGGCACCTTCGCGACGGCGTCCGACTTCTTCCAGCAGTCGCCGCAGTTCGCGCCCGAGAACGCGATCGACGGCTCGCCCGCGACCTACTGGCTCCTGCCCGACGGCGCGACCGGCTGGCTCGAGGTGAGCACCACGCCCGCCCGTCACGTGGGCCGCGTACGCGTGCTCAACACCACGAACCCGCCGTGGTCCGATCGCGGCACCAACGAGTACCAGCTCGAGGTGTACTCGCACGGCGAAGTGGTCCGCACGATCGACGGCGCCTTCGAGTGGACCGAGAACCCCACGCCGGTCGATCACCAGGTGGATCTCGACGACGTCGATCGCGTGCGCTTCGTGGTGCGAAGCCACCACCGCAACGGCGCGGGCCTCGCGGACCTCCAGCTCGACTGAGCTTGCCTGGGTCGAGGGACCTCTGGCCCCTCGAGCTCCCCGTCGCTCGCCTCGTCGCTTCGCTCCTCGACTCGACTCCTGCTCCAGGGGGAGCTGCGCTCCCCCGCCGCAAGGCGCCCCCGATTCTTTCTCGGCCCCTGAGTTTCGCTCCTCCATCCTCGCTGCTCCAGGGGAGCTTCCCTCCCCGCCGCAAGGCACCCCGCCACGCGACTCGTGACACCCGAGCATCCACTGCCCAGCGTCGACGCGACCCGTCGCTCCTTGACCGCAGCCGTGCGTCGTCACGCGCCCACGCTGCTCGTCCTCCTCGGACCGATCGCGTGGATGTTCCGCGGCGTGTTCCGAGGCGAGACCTACGCGCTCTCGTGGTGGTACGCGTACGACCCGCTCTTTTCGGCGGCGCGTGACTTCGACGATCCCGCGCGCGCACCGACCATCTGGGATCCCTCGCCCTCGGCGCTGAACTCGGTGGCCGATCGCTTCTCGGCCGAGAGCCTCTCGCGCCTCGAGCTGCCGCTGTGGAACCCCTACCACGCGCTGGGGATGCCGCTGATGGCGGAGGTGCACCCGGTGGTGCTCTCGCCGCTGCGTTGGCTCGTCTCGTTCCCGCTCGGCGGGGGAGATCTGGGCACCACGCTCTTGATGATCACGCAGCTCTCGCTCGCGGCGCTCGGCTGCTACGGCTGGCTGCGGGCGTGTGATCGATCGCGCGAGGCCGCGCTCGTGGCAGCGGCCGCGTATCCGTTCGTGGGAGGCGCGATCGCGGCGCTGCACTTCACGACGACGGCGGGCTCCACCGCCCTGCCCTTCATGCTGTGGGCGGGAGAGCGGCTCGTGCGCGCCCCATCACTCGGCAACGCCGCACGCTTCGGCCTCGCCGCGGCGTTCGCGGCCTTCGTGACGCACCCGAGCGTCGCGTTCATGTGCGGCGTGGGCGCCGCGCTCTACGTGCTCGTGCGCTCGTTCGGTCGGGGCGAGCGCACCTTCGAGATCCTCGCGCTCTCCCTCCTGGCCGCGACGATCACCACCGGCCTGGCGTCGATCCTGCTCCTACCGTTCCGCGAGCTGATGGAGCACGGCTGGACGTACAAGCAGGTCGTCGGCCCCGACGACGTGCACACCGACGTCGCCTCGCACTTCCTGCTCCCACCGATCGCGAGCGTCACCGTCTTCCCCGTCGCGCTGATCGTGATCGGGGTGCTCGGCTTCGTGTCCAAGACGCGCGAGCGGTGGGCGCTCGTCGCGATGTTCGTGATCGCGATCGGCCTCGTCTACGAGATCCCCGGCTCGCGCCTGCTCGCGCACATTCCCTTCCAGGCGGTCTTCGGTCGCGCCTACATCGTGCTCGTCGCGTGCGCGGCCGGCACCGGGCTCTTCGCGCGGGCGCTCGACGTGATGGCGCGTGAGCACCGACGACGCGCGTGGACGGTCGCGGCCTCCGTGACGCTCGTGATCGGGACGTACGTGGGACTGCGCAGCGCCGCGCTCTTGCCGTGGGAGACGTGGACCGAGCTCGATGCGTGGCTCGCGCCCGATGCGGTGCGGAGCGTGGTGGCGGTGATCCTCGTGTTCGGCCTCCTCGCGCTGGCGTTCGCCCCCGCCACGCAGCGGCGCGCCTGGACGTTCCGCTTCGTCTACGTGTGCCTGTTCCTCGAGATCACGCCGCGCGCGGCCGCGCACATCCAGCCCGAGCCACGCTTCGACTTTCCCCAGACGCCCGCGCTCGACTTCCTCCAGGGCGAAGCGCGCGGCGGCGCGCGCTTGATCTCGGTGGGCACGTGGGCGAGCCACCGCGCGCTCACCGCGCACGTGCCCAACGTCGGCCTCGTCACGCACCTCCACGACATCCGCTGCGCCGATCCGCTCTTCGTCGATCGCACGCACGCGCTGCTCGATCCGATCTCGGCCCGCTCTTGGTACGCGATCCACTTCTGGCACTACCCCGAGCCGCGGGGGCGACGCCCGGTGGCCGCACGCCCGCCGACGATCCTCGAGATGCTCGGGGTCCGCTACGCGCTCGCGCGGCCCGAAGACGCAGCGCCTCCGCACCACCGCGTGATCTACCGAGACCCGACCATCGTGGTGTACGAGAACGAGCGGGCGCTGCCGCGCGCGTACGTGGTGCACGAGGCGACGCACGCCAACGATCTGCAGGCGGCCCTCTTGCAGGTGCGCGAGGTGGATCTCTCGCGCGTCGTGGTGCTCGACGGCGAGGTCCCTGCGCCGCTGCCTCCGCCCCCCGATCTCCCTCCGCTCTCGGAGCCCGTGCGCATCGCGCGGCTCGAGCCCCAGCGCGTGGCGCTCGAGGCGAGTCTCGAGGCCGAGGGGTACGTGGTGTTCACCGACGCGTTCTTCCCCGGCTGGGAGGCCACGCTCGACGGCGAGCCCGTCGAGATCCTCCCCGCGAACGTGGCGGTGCGCGCGCTCCGCGTCCCCGCCGGTGAGCACCGCATCGAGATGCGCTACGCGCCGCGCTCGGTGCGCACGGGCCTCTGGCTCGGGCTGCTGTCGCTCACGATCGCGGTGGCGCTGCTCGTGCGCGAGCGGCTCATGCGATCGAGCGCATCGCGAGCCACCCGGCCCACGCCGCTGCCAGCACCGTGACCGTCGCGATCGCGATGCGCCCGCCGTAGCTGCGCTCCCCCGCGCCGAACGCGACGACGATCTTCGTCACGCTGTTGGTGCTGAGGCAGAGCAGCACCGCGATCACGGCCAGGTCTGCGTCGATCGCGCCCGCCACGAAGAGCGAGCCCACCGACGCCGCCGACGCATGCGCGTCGGCGATGGACGCGATCACCGCGGCGATCACCGCGCCCGCGTCGCCCGCGATCGCGCGGCCCGCCAGGCTCACGAGGCTCGCACCCGTAACGAGCGCAGCGAAGAGCGCGGCGCCCTTGAGGTCGACGGCGCTCGCTTTCTCGTCGTTCGGCGCGTCGGTGGCGGTCGCG
>JAFLCL010000299.1 GCA_017303575.1 Deltaproteobacteria bacterium | reverse complement strand
CGGCGACTGGGCGTGGGTCGCGAGCGAGTGCACCGGGCCGACCGATGCGTGCGCCGACGCGACGACGTGCGATGCGTGCACCGCGCGCTCGGGCTGCGGCTTCTGCGACGGCGCGTGTCGCTCGGGTGACTCGAGCGGTCCCACCACGGGCACGTGCTCGGGCGACTGGTCGTGGATCGCGAGCGAGTGCGCTGGCCCCGTCGACACGTGCGCGACGAACACCGACTGCGCGTCGTGCACGGCGGCCTCGTCGTGCGGCTGGTGCGCAGGCACGGGCCGCTGCAGCTCGGGCAGCTCGGCCGGTCCCTCGACGGGCACGTGCAGCACCTGGAGCTGGCTCGCGTCGAGCTGCCCGGTGATCGACACGTGCACCGACAACTCGACGTGCCTCGACTGCACGGAGCAGGCGGGATGCGGCTACTGCGCGACGAGCGGCGAGTGCGTGTCGGGCGGGCTCACGGGCCCCACGCGCGGCACGTGCGCGGACTGGGACTACACCTCGACGCAGTGCACGTGCTCACCGCCCGCCGCCGCCTGCACCATGGACTCGATGTGCTGCGGCGATCTGAGCTGCCGTCGCGGCGCGAGCTTCGGGGTGCGCTGCTGCACCGAGAGCACGGGCACCTGTGGCACGGGCGCTGACTGCTGCGGCTACATGGACTGCGTTGCGGGTCGTTGCACCTGCCGCGCGGCGGGCCGTGGTTGTCTCGACAACCGCGACTGCTGCTCGAACACCTGCACGGCGGGCCGCTGCGCTTGATCCGCGTCGCGCGTAGGCGGACGTGATCGTCGGACTCGATCGCGCGATCAGCGCGCTCGATCGCCTCGATCACGTCGATGTGCGCGAGCGCGCGATGTCGGTCGAGCAGCTCGTGCACCTCGACGACGTCGTCGCGCTCGACCACGTGCCAGGGATCGCGGCCGCGCACGAACACTGGCGCGCGGATCGGTCGCACGCGCCGGTCTTGCGTGCAGGTCTCCACGGGCTCCGGGTGGCGCACGACGCGAACGCGCAGCGCGAGGCGGAGCGTGCGTTCTTCGAGCTCGTGCATCGCTCACCGTTCGATCGCGAGGCGAGGCGGGCGCTCGCTGACCGATGGCCGCTGGCGACGCGCGCGCGCGTCGATCACCGCGCGCTCGAGCGATGGCTCGCGACGGACGATCGCGACGCGGCCCTCGCTGCGTGTGAGCTCACGATGTCGTTCGGCGATCTCTCGATCGCGGCGCCGCGTCTGCTCGAAGGCGCGCTCGGCGTGACCGCTGATCTCGTGACGCTCGCCAGCGCGTGGGCCGCCTGCATCGCTCCCGGCTTCGGCGACGGCACGTGGCGATCGACGATGACGCGCTCTCACGCGACGTTCTTGCCGTCGGGCGAAGACGTCCTCGTGAGCGGCGCGTTCGCCCTCTCGACGCGCACGGCCTCGTGGTTCGAGGGGCCCGGCGATCTCGTCGAGGCCTGGAGCGCGATGGCGCGCTTCCTCGGCCTCGGACGGGCGTGGGCGATGATCGAGCTCCGCGGCGAGGACGATGGAATTCCGCGCCTGCTCCTCCGTGCGAGCACCGACGACGACACGTGGGCGCGTCTGTCTCGGGCGTTCGAGGGCCGCAGCCCGGACGGCATGCCCGCGACGAGCGCGTGATCACCACACGCCCGATCACCACGCTCAGTTGTCCGCGACGCAGGCGTCGCGCGCTGGGGGCGCTGCCCCCAAACCCCGTACTGCCATTCGAGAACTCGAAACGATTGTTTCTCGCTCTCTCAGATCACCACACGAACGGGACGAGGATCTTTCGCTGCGTCGGGTAGTCCGGGAACTTCTCTCGGTACCAGCGGTGCGTGGCGATCGCGCGGGGCACGAGGTTCGCGAGGCTGATGCCGAGGATGAAGAGGCCGCCCGGCGACCAGGTCATCAGCGCGAAGCCCGACCACGCGACGAGCTCGGCGAAGTAGCTCGCGTTCGTCACGTACTCGAACAGACCTCCACGCGGCATGCGGTAGTGGCGCTCGCCGCGCGCGATCTCGTCCTTGGTGCGCAGCGTCCGGAGCACGTGATCGGCGTGGAGGTTGAAGCCCATCGCGACGTAGTAGGTGATCGCGCCGACGACGAAGCGCGGATCGGTGAGCCAGCCGACGCTCGTGTCCGCGTGGAACGTCGTGGCCCACCGCGCATTGAGGTAGCCGTGGAGCGAGGTGACGACCCAGCCGATCGTCACGACCATCAGCGAGAAGCTGCCCTTCTGTCCCTTCGGCACGCGCATGAAGAGCGGCATGAGAAAGCCGCGGTTCGCGTAGTGACAGCACCACACGAAGAGGAGGACGAGCGGGTAGGGCTCGAATCGGTGCGGGCCGAACGAGAACGTCACGAGGAACGTGATCGACGCAGGCAGCTCCATGAGGAACCACCCGAGCCGCGAGTCGAGCGACACGCCCCACTTGCTGTCGGCGAAGCGCCCATAAGGCGTCTGCATGAACAGCGCGGCAACGGTCGTGATCACGACGATGGCGAGCGCGAGCGTGGCGAGGAGGTCGTAGGTCGGATCACCGGACAGCGTGAGCATCGGAGCGAATCATGCCCGACCTCCGTGTCGCCGCGCGCTCGACCTCGAGGTCCGTGACGGCGACTCGGAGTCGGTGTGCATCCCGTCGAGTCGGGGTGCGCGTCCGTGAGGCACAGCCTGCTCCGCGTCTGGTTCGAGACCACGCACACCGCGAGACGGCCACACGTCGCTCGACGCATCGCGACGGGGGCACGGCCTGCTCGCGAAAGATCCTCGGTCCTTCCGTGTGGTGGTCCGTTTGCCGCGATAGGATGCGGCCATGTCCACTCGGCTCGAAGACGAGCGTCGTGCGCGCGCCGCAGCCCGTGCAGCGCGCCCGATGATCTTCGAGCCGATCGCGTCGTTGCACGAGGAAGCGGTGCTCCACGACGACGACACACCCGAGCAACGCCTCGCCGCGATGGCACTGCTGTGTCGTAGGGCTTGGCTCGCCTCGGGACGCGAGTGGCCGAACCGCATCCCTCGCGCGGAGCTCCCAGGCGCAGTCTTCCGGATCGATCATGCCGACGTTCGACGAGCTCCCCGCTGATTTCCGCGACTTCCTCGTCGCGCTCGTGGAGGCGCACGCTGACTTCGTTCTGATCGGCGGCTGGGCGCTGGCCGTTCACGGTCGTCCGCGCGCGACGGAGGATCTCGACATCCTCGTTCGGCCGACGCCTGTCAACGCGCAGCGTGTGTACCGAGCGCTCGTAGCGTTCGGCGCGCCTGTCGCCGCACACGGCGTCTCCGAACAGCTGTTCGCGGCCGACCGATACGGATACCGCTTCGGTGTGAAGCCGAACCTCATCGAAGTTCTGACGACGATCTCGGGAGTGGATTTCGACACATGCTTGGTCGACGTGGTGACCGTGGAGATCGACGAGCACAAGGTACCGGTCATCGGCCGAGAAGCGTTGCTCCGAAACAAGAAGGCAGCGGCACGCGACAAGGACCTCGACGACGTGCGTTGGCTCGAGCGTCATCCGCCGCCTGTGCGCTGAGATCAGCGTTCTCGTCCCAGGATCGCGAGCGCCCGCTGAACATCGAGATCGGTGAGGCCGACTTCGGAGTCGGTGCGGACGTGATGGTCCGACAGCGCTCCGAACTCTTGGTCGTCGTCGAGGATGACGAAGCTCTCGACGCCGCCGTGCGCGTCGAGCCAGGCCCTCACTTCCTGCTCGCGCACGGTTCGCTCTCCTGAATCCGGACGAGGTAGCCGCGGCGTGACGTCGATCACTCGCCGCCGAAGCCGAGGCTCGCCAGCATCGCCGAGAGCTCCTCCCGCGAGCGACGTTGCCGCCACGACGAGCTGATCACCACGCACGCCGCGCCGCGGTCAGTGAGGTCGGAGAGACGCGCGACCATCACGCTGTCGAGCCACGCGGCGCTCCACAGCTCGTCGACGACGGACGCATCACGGTCGTCGCCCGTGTCGGCGTTCAGCACGCCATCGAAGTCGAGGAAGATCACCCGCACTCGCGGAGCATGCCTCGTCAAGACCGCGGGACGCGAGACGGCCACACTTCGCTCGACGCCTCGCGACGCGTGCCTCGTCCTTCGCCTTCGATCGAGAGAGTCTGAAAGGCAACTCTCGTCGCGACTCTCGCTCACGTGCATTCATGTCGCGAAGCGATCGGCGACGTGGAGGTACACGCCGCGAGGGGCGCACCCGTGAGGCACGGCCGTCTCGCGTCTGCCTTCTGTGTCTTCTTCGACGCGGACATCGAGGTGCGCGCCGCGAGGTTCGCGTCCGTGAGGCACGGCGTTCTCGCGTCTGGGCTCGAGGTCTCGGAGAGCGCGAGGCGACGAGGGGCGCGCGGGCGGGGGGTCGCAGCGCAGCGTCGGCGCGGAGACGACACGCGGAGCGGAGGGCCCCCCGCCCGCGTGCCCCGTCCACTGGGTTTCATCCCGATTTCTCGCCCAGGCTGGAAGCTGAGCTCAACCATCGCAGCCGATGAATCAGCGCTCGGCTCAGTTGAATCAAGCAGATGGGGTCCGCGGATCACCTCGGTCTGAGCTCCAACGCACCGCGGGCCCTGACGAGGAGACGTTGCGAGGGGCGCATGGGGTCTCGTTCGACGTTGCGGCGGCGGAGTCAGTGGAAGTCGCGGGACTTGTCGATCTCGCCGAGGGCGCGCTTGGTTGCGTCGATCGACGACAGCGTGACCGAGAGATCGAGGAGCTCCTCGACGATCACGTGCACCACGCCGTTCTCTTCCTGCACTTGCCCGCGAACCTCGAGGAGAACGCTCGTCTTGGCGACACGCTCGAACTTCGCGAAGACGTCGGCCCAGCACACGAGGTTCACGAAGCCCGTCTCGTCCTCGAGCGTCATGAAGAACACGCCCGTCGCGGTCTGTGGCCGCTGACGACAGATCACGAGACCCGCGTAGCGCACACGACCGTGCTTCATGCGCGCGACGACGTTGGCCTCCGGGTAGCCGAGCTCGATCAGGCGCTCGCGGTAGCCCTCCATCGGATGACCACGCGTCGAGTGCAGGCTCGCCTTGTAGTCCCACGCGATGCGCTCCTCTTTCGCGAGCTCCCTGACCCAAGCGGGTTGCTTGCTGGCGTTGCGCGCGCGTCGTGAAGGCTCGTCGCGTTCCTCTTCCCAGTCGATGCCTGCGAGGTTCTCTCGCGCGAGGCGCGACAGCTCCCACAAGGACGCGCGTCGATCGAGGCCGAGGCTCGCGAACGCACCGGCCTCCGCGAGCTTGTGGAGGGCCTTCTTGTTCATGCGCGTGCGTCGCGCGAAGTCCGTGAGATCGACGAACGCGTGCTCGGTCTTCGCGTGCTCGAACGCGAGCTTCTCGCGCTCGCCCAGGCCCTTCACGTAGCGGACGCCCATGCGGATCGCCCATCCACGCTGGGCGACGGGCTCGAGGCGGCACTGCCAGTCGCTCTTGTTCACGTCGATCGGCAACACCACCACGCCGTGCCGCTTGGCGTCGTCGACGAGCGTCGAGGGGTGGTAGAAGCCCATCGGCCACGCGTCGAGCATCGCGCACGTGAAGGCCGCGGGGTGATGGCACTTGAGCCACGCGGTCACGTACGCGAGCAGCGCGAAGCTCGCGGCGTGCGACTCCGGGAAGCCGTACTCGCCGAAGCCGCGGATCTGCATGAACACGCGCTCCGCGAACTCGAGCGGGATCCCGTCGGCCACCATGCGCGAGACGAGCTTCTCCTGGTGCTGCTCGATGCGGCCCTTGCTGCGCCACGCGGCCATGTCGCGTCGCAGCTGGTCGGCCTCGCCCGGCGTGTAGCCCGCGACGGCCACCGCGAGCTTCATCACCTGCTCCTGGAAGATGGGCACGCCGAGCGTCTTCTTGAGCACGCGCTCGAGCTTCGGGTGCGGAAAGCTGACGCTCTCCTTGCCCTCGCGACGACGCAGGTACGGATGCACCATGTCGCCTTGGATCGGGCCGGGGCGAACGATCGCCACCTCGATCACGAGGTCGTAGAAGGTGCGCGGCTTGAGGCGCGGCAGCATCGCCATCTGCGCGCGGCTCTCGATCTGGAAGACGCCCACCGTGTCGCCGCGGCTGACCATCTGGTAGGTCGTGGGATCCTCGGAGGGCACGGTTCGGATCTCGAGATCGATCTCGTCGTGCGCCTTCAGGAGATCGAACGCGCGGTGGATCACCGTGAGGCAGCCGAGGCCGAGCAGATCGATCTTGAAGAGGCCGAGGTCCTCGATGTCCTGCTTGTCCCACTGGACGACGGTGCGGTTCGGCATCGTCGCGGGCTCGATCGGGCAGAGCGTGTCGACGGGCTCGTGGCCGAGCACGAAGCCGCCGGGGTGGATGCCGAGGTGACGCGGGAAGTCGAGGATCTGCGTGACGAGCGAGAGCAGGTGCCGCGTGACGGGCGCAGAAGGATCGAGGCCCGCGTCGCGCAAGAGCGTCTCTTCGATCTTGTCGTCGTAGTGCGAGAGCACCTTGCTCGCGCGATCGAGCACCAGCTCGGGCAGATCGAGCGCCTTGCCCACGTCGCGCAGCGCGCTCTTCACGCGGTAGCGGATGACGTTCGCGACCATCGCGGCGCGCGGTGGCGGTGGGTCGTTCGCCGCATCCTGCGCGGCCTCGATCGCGTCCTTGCCCGCAGCGCGACCCCAGCGCTCGTAGACGTACTGGATGACCTCTTCGCGACGGTCGTGCTCGATGTCGATGTCGATGTCGGGCGGCTCGGCGCGCTCGCGCGAGAGGAAGCGCTCGAAGAGCAGATCCATGCGCACCGGATCGATCGCGGTGATGCCGAGGCAGTAACAGACGATGCTGTTCGCGGCGCTGCCTCGGCCCTGACAGAGGATGTTCGCCTCGCGGCAGAAGCGGACGACGTCCCACATCGTGAGGAAGTAGCCGCCGTAGTCGAGCTCCTCGATCAGCGCGAGCTCCTTGTCGATCTGCGCGCGCGAGTCGTCGGGGATGCCGCGCGGGTAGCGCACCTGCGCGCCTTCGTACGTGAGCTGCCGGAGCCAGTCCTTCTCGTTGGTTCCGTGCGGGACCTTCTCCGCGGGGTAGCGGTAGCGGAGCAGACCGAGGTGGAAGTGGCAGCGCTCGGCGACCTCGCCCGAGCGGTGCACGCTGATCGGATCGTCGCGGAAGAGCGAGAGCATCGCGCGCAGATCGGGCAGATCGTGCTCGGCGTTGGGACGGAGCAGGGTGCCTGCTGTGCTGAGCGTCGCGCCGTGCCGCACGCACGTGAGCACGTCCTGCAGAGGCTGTCGTGCGCGGTCGTGGTAGAGGACCTCGCGCTGCGCGATCGTGGGGATCGAGGCGCGCGCGGCGGCGGCGCGGAGCAAGCGCTCGCGCGGGACGTCGCTCGACTCGAGGTGACGCGTGAGCATCGCGTAGAGACGATCACGGTGGCTCTCGGCGAGCGCGTGGAGGCTGGTGGCGTCGGGCGCGAGCGCGATCACGTCGCGCTCGGTGAAGGTGCGCACCTCGTCCCACGTCACGCGCGCGGCGCCCTTGCTCTCGGCGCGTGCGTGGCCGCGCGTGAGGAGGCGGGTGAGGTGGCCGTAGCCCGCGCGTGTCTCGGCGAGCAGCACGATGCGACGCGTACCGCGGGGCGCGTGCGGATCGTGATCGCTCGAGGTGCTCGTGTCGTTCGCGACGTCGAGCACGGTGATCTCCGCGCCGACGATCGCGCGCGGCACCGCACGCGCGCCGGGGCTCGCGGCCTTGCGGAGCTCGCCGTGCGCGTTGTGCGCGCGCACAGCGCCGTACACGCCGTTGCGATCGGTGAGCGCCATCGCAGGCAGGCCGTGATCGTGCGCGCGCTGGACGAGCTCCTCCGGTGAGCTCGCTCCTTCGAGGAACGAGCCGTTCGACTTCACCCAGAGCGGGACGAACACCACACGCGATCGGTGCCTGAACGTGTGTCCAGTGTCCAGCGCGACCGAAAGCGCCCGAATTCGCGGCAAAACCCATCGCGTCAAAGCACCCCGAAAAACGCGATTGTTTCAGGAGGCTTGCCATGGCGTGGAGTGACCCCGTAGAAGGCGGCGATGGTTACCCCGTAGAAGGCGGCGATGGTTGTGCGCGCATGGATTGGTGTCGGTGTGGCGGGCCTCACGCTCGTCGGCTGCGGTGGCGAGGTCGTGTCGAGCGAGGACGCGGGCTCGCTCGGGGATGCTCCGAGCGTCGAGAGCACGGACGCGTTCGCGCCGAGCACGCCCGACGCGTGGGTGCCCAGCGACGCAGGACCGCTGCGTACGGATCCGATCCTGCCGACCGCCGCGGGCACCTGCCCCGACATGAGCGCGAGCGGGATGATCACAGTCGAGCCCGCAGGCATCCCGGCGCGACAGGCCCGCATCTGGGTGGGCGAAGAAGCGGCGAGCAGCGACGGCCCGCTCGTCTTCTTCTGGCACGGCGCGGGCGGCTCACCGAACGAAGCGAGCTACGCGCTCGGCGACGCGCTCGACGCGATCACCGCCGCGGGCGGCATCGTGATCGCGCCCGTCCACGATCCCGAGGCCGGCACCTTTCCTTGGTACCTCACCGCCGGCGTCACGCGCGAGGACGACCTCTTCGTGGCCGACGAGCTCGTCGCGTGCGCGGAGAGCTCGATCGGGATCGATGATCATCACGTGCACTCCGTCGGCTTCAGCGCGGGCGCGCTCCACACGACGCAGATGGCGTTTCGTCGTGCGAGCTACGTCGCGAGCTTCGTCGCGTACAGCGGCGGGCTGATCTCGCTGCGCGCGCCGCGCACCGACGCGGCCGATGCGCGCTTCGCCGCGATGCTGCTCTTCGGCGGCGAGCGTGACGAGGTGGTCATCAACTTCGCGACCGCGACGCAGAACCTCCGCACCGTGCTCGCGAACCGCGGCGACTTCTCCATCGTGTGTGATCACGGCATGGGACACACCGTTCCGTCGGCTGCGATCCCGAGCGCGTGGCGCTTCCTCGACGATCATCCCTACGGCATGCACCCCGCCGCCTACGAAGCCGAGGGTCTGCCCGACGGCTTCTACGCGGCCTGCGAGCCGTAGCGGTCGCGTGGTCTCGACGCAGGCGAGACGAGAATGTCTCGCCGCTCACCCGTCGGTCGCGGAATGTCTCGCACGACCGCGCGGATCGTCTCGTTTCCGCGCGGTACGGATGGTGCTCAGCGGTCGCTCCCATGACGCAGACGAAGGGAGAGCCGATGAACGACCCGAAGAACAAGGCCGCTGCTGGGCAAGGCGCGAAGACGACGATGCCGGAGCCCGCCAAGGCCGGCGCCGTCACCCCGCCCGAGCGCAACGAGGCGACGATCGACGACGACGCACCGCACGCTCGCGACGATCAGTCGACGCGCCGCCGCGAGGTGGATCACACGATGCGCGGCTCGAACGAGCAGTGACCGTCGCGCCGTCCGTGCGACGGCGCTCGGAGCGTCACGACGCTCGAACGAGGAGCCCACGATGTGGAGTACGACCCGAGGGGAAAAGGAGCTGCTCTCCGCCACGGTGCGCGCGATCGATGCGCCGCGCGTGCTCGAGATCGGCGCGTTCCGAGGCGAGACGACGTGTGTCCTGGCGGAGGCCGCGGCCGCGCGCGGCGGCTACGTCGTGGTGATCGATCCGATGCGATGGACGGCGGAGGTCTCGAACAACGGCCTCGCGCGCCATCTCCCGGAGGCGCTCGCGTCTCGCGTGCGGTCGCTGTCGTCGTGGCTCGATCGCGCGAGCTACGAGCACGCGTTCTGGCGGGCGCTCGGTCCTCGCGGATCGAGCGTCCGGCTGCACCGGGCGCTCTCGACGGCGCCCGAGCTCTTGACCTCGGCGCACCCCGACCTGGGTGAGTTCGACGTCGTCTTCATCGACGGTGATCACGGCCATGCCGGCGCGTGGAACGATCTCTCGCGTTGGGCGACGCGCACCGTCCGCGGTGGCGCGATCCTCGTGCACGACGCTGTGCCTCGATTCCCGGGCGTCCTTCGCGCGCTCGAGGACTTCCAGCGAGCCCACGACGTGGTCGTCGACCTCCCGAACGAGGACTCGCTGGCGTTCATCCGCGTGCGGCGCGCGTTCGCGGGTGAGCCGGCGCTCGGCTCGGCGCTAGCCGGCGCTCGCACCGCCGGCGCGTGGCTCGAG
>JAFLCL010000298.1 GCA_017303575.1 Deltaproteobacteria bacterium | reverse complement strand
GAGCTCCGCGCGCGCGCCGAGCTCCACCACTGCAGGCAGGAGCCGCATCTCCTCGGCGTCGAGCGCGAGCCGCGCGAGCCAGCGCGCCTCGGCGGGCGGTCGAGCCGCCATCGCGACGGAGATCTCCGTCAACGCCGTGTCACCGAGCGATGCGAACGAAGCGACCAACGCGGCGCGACCGCGCGCGTCGGCGAACGAGCGACGATCGGGCGGGAGCTCGGGGTCGCTGCGGCGCGCGAGCGCGAGCGCTGCTTCGACGGTGCTGCGCGGATGAGCGAGCGTCGCGAGGAGGAGGCGCGCGACCTCGTCGAGGCCTTCACGGGACGAAGCACTGCGCGCACGCGCGAGCAGTCGCAGGGCCGAGGGTCGTGTGATGGCATCGTCGAGCAGCGGGCCGAGCTGTCGTGCCTCGACCTCCGCGCCGACCGCGATGAGACCGTCGAGCGCCGCGAGGCGCAGCACCGGCTCGCTCCGCGCGAGCGTCTCGACGAGCAATGCCTCCACGGTGCCGCTCGCGACGCCTCGGCGAACGAGCGAGGCGAGCGCCTCCACCGCGCACGACGCAGTCATCACGTCCTCGTCGCGCACGAGCGACGCGAGGGGCGCGACACCGCCCTCCCCTGCGCCCACGAGCGCGGCGGCGACGAACTTACGCGCCGTGCGCGACGAGCGAGCGAGCGCCGCCTCGAGCGCACTCGCGACGCGCGGGGTGTGCTCGTCCGGAGCACGCGCGAACGCTTCGACTGCGGCGTTACGCAGGCCCACGTCGTCCGACTGGAGGAGGCCCACGACGAGCATGTCGAGCACGCCCGGCTCGATCATTCGCTCCGACGCCGTCTCGGCGGCCTGCTTCCTGACGCGCCAGTCCTCGTCGGCCAAGAGCGCGCCGAGACGCGACGGAACGACGGCGCCACCGCGCATGGCGAGCGCCTCGAGCCGACGCAGCTCCACGTCGTCGCGCGGCTCGCTCATGCACCACCTCGCATCGTGGGGGCGACGTCCACGATCTGCGCGGGCGCCGCGACGCGATCCACGTCGAGCACGAACACCAGCCCGCTCTGGTGCGAGATCACGGAAGCGATGCCGCGCGCAGCATCGCCGAGGCCGAGCGAGGGAGGCGGGCGGTGATCGACCTCGGAGGCCGCGAGCACCCCCGTGATCGCATCGACCGCGAGACCGACGGTGCGGCCTCCGACCATGACCAACACCCACTTCGCGCGGCGGGCGTCCGTCGCAGGCTCGAGGCCGAAGCGGCGGCGCACCTCGAGCACCGGCACCACTTCGCCGCGGTGATCGGCGACGCCCACGATCGCAGGGGGCGCATGAGGCAGCGCGAGGATCGGCAGTGGCCTCAGGATCTCGCGCACACGCAAGATGTCGACGGCGTACTGCACGTCGCCCACGAGGAAGCCGACGAGGTTCTTGTCCACCCCGGCAGCTCGACGTCGACGTTCTCGGACCGCACGCGACACGTTCGGCTCCATCAACGCAAGAGGGCCACGGGATCGAGCAAGACGATGACCTCACCGCCGCTCACGACGTTTCCGCCCGCGGAATTGGGGCGACCGAGCCCCGTCACGTGCTCCGCGAGGCCTGCGCCGATGGCATCGGCAGGCTCGATCTCGCTCGCGCGCAGCCGGAGCACCTCGGTCACCGCATCCACACGTAGGCCCAGGATCTCGTGGCCTCGGTCGACGAGCAGGATGCGCGCGCTCCGCGATGCACCTCGAGGGGGCACCATGCCGAGCTTCGTACGGAGGCAGATCACCGTGGTGATGCGCCCGCGCACGGAGAGGATGCCCAGGACCTCGCCCGGTGCGCGCGGCACGGGCGTGATCGGCGCGAGCTTGAGGATCTCCTTCACCGACCCGAGCGGCAGGCCCATGCGATCGCCCGAGACCTCGAAGGCGAGGAACTCGTACGTGGCCTCCGTGGTGCGAGGCGACGCGAGCGCGGCCCGCGGCGCAGGCGCGAGCGAGGACGAAGAAGAAGAGAGCGAGCCATCGTTCGAGCGCTGGGTCACGACGGGCCTCCCCGCGCGAGGTCGTGCGAGGACGACGACGCGACGCGCGTGTCGGCGGAGAGCACCTCGTCGAGGAGCGAGGGCGCATCGAGCACGAGCACCACGCGCTGATCACCCAGATCCGTGGCGCCCGCGAAGCCGCGCACGCTCGCGAGGCTCGGGCCGAGCGCCTTGGTGACGATGTCTTGTTGTCCCTCGAGGGCGTCGACGACGATGCCGAGCCGACGCTGACCGAGGGAGGTGACGACGACGTAGCCGCGCTGACGCGGCGGATCTCCGGTGCGGAACAGCTCCGCCAACCGCACGACGGGCAGGCTCTGGCCACGCAGGGTGATCATCTCGCGCCCGTCGACGACGCGGATCGCGTTGGGATCGAGGAAGAGCGCTTCCTGCACGACGGTGAGCGGGATCGCGAACGTGTGGTTGCCGACGCGCATCACGAGCGCCGAGAGGATTGCGAGGGTGATGGGGAGCGTGAGCGTGAACTTCGTACCGATGCCCGTCGTCGAGTGCAGATCGATGACGCCGCCGAGGCGCCCGATGTTCGTTCGAACGACGTCGAGCCCGACCCCACGGCCCGAGAGATCGGTGACCTCGTCCGCGGTCGAGAAGCCCGGCAGGAAGACGAGCTGCTTGATCTCTTGATCATCGAGGTCGCGCGCGCTCTGGATGTCGAGAAGCTTTCGCTCGACGGCACGCGCGAGCACGCGCTGCGCGTCGATGCCCGCGCCGTCGTCCTCCACCTCGATGACGACGTGGTTGCCCTTCTGGTAGGCGTTGAGCGCGATGATGCCCGTGGGATCCTTGCCGATGCGCGCGCGCTGATCGCGCGACTCGATGCCGTGACCCACCGCGTTGCGGATGAGGTGCAGGAGCGGATCGATGAGCTCCTCGACGATGAGCTTGTCGATCTCGGTGTCGCCACCGTTCACGACGAGGCGCACTTCCTTCTCGTGCTCACGCGCGACCTGGCGTACGGCGCGTGCGAGGCGATCGAAGGTCTGCCCGAGCGGGACCATGCGCACGTCGAGCACGCCGTCCTGGAGGGCCTCGAGGTGTCGCTCGAACGATCGGTGGATGCGATGCAGCTCCGCCGTGATGGGCCGCAGATCGGAGCGCGCCCCGAGCCGATCGAGCACGCGTCCCACGGCGCTCCGCACGATGCCGAGCTCGCCGATCACGTTCATCAGGTGATCGAGCTTCGAGATGTCGACGCGGACGGTCTTGGCGACCGCGCGCACCGCGATGGCCTCCGCGCCTGCGTCGCGAGGCGCCAGGTCACGCCCCTCGCCCTCGCCCGTGCGCATCGCGGGCGGCGCGACCGAGGGGGCGACCATCCCGCCCCCCGATCCGGCGGGCGGCGGGGGCATCGTGCGCGACGGACGGTCGCGCGTGGCGATGGCGTCGATCGGCGCATCGCCCACGAGCTGACGGAGATCGCTCAGCGGCGTCGCGCTCGCGAGGAGCACCTCGAGCTCGATCGTGTCGTCGCCGCTGCTCTCGACCGAAGGCAGGTACGTGATGATCTCCGCGACCGGCTTGAGGCGCGACTTGAGGCCGTCGAGATCGGTGTCGATCGAGCTCAGCGCGAAGCGCACCCGCAGGCGGTAGAGCGGCACGCGCATCTCGGCGTTCGTGCGGAGGCGGTGCTCCTCGTACTCCGTGAGCACTCCGAGCATGCTCGGATCGAGATCGTAGGCGGCGAGCGGATCGGTGACGGGCGCGGCGGTCGCACCGAAGAGCGCGGTCGCGCTGCGGCGGAACGAGGCGATGTCGACCTCGTGCACCTCGCCGCGGATCGCGCCGAGCAGACGCTGCAGCACCTCGACGCCCTCGAAGAGAACGTCCAGCGAGCTCTGCGCGAGCTGCACGCGCCCGAGGCGCAGGTGATCGAGGAGATCCTCGAGGACGTGAGCGATCTCCGAGAGCTCGCGGTAGCCGAACATGCCCGCGATGCCCTTGAGCGTGTGCACGCCGCGGAACACCGAGTTCACGAGATCGGGATCGGCACGACCGTGCTTCTGCCCGTGATCGAGCAGGAGCAGGTCACGCGAGAGGGACTCGACGATCTCCTGCGACTCCGCGAGGAACTCGTCTCTGACGCGATCGGCCTCGTCGCTCACGGAGTGCCCTGCTTCGCGCGCTTGCCCAGCACGTCCTCGATCGCGCTCGCGAGCAGCTCGGAGGTGAACGGCTTGTCGAGCCAGCCGTCGGCGCCGAGCGCCAGCGCGCGCTCCCGATCGCGCGACGCGCCCTCGGAGGAGATCGCGAGCACGGGCACGGCGTGGTGTGCCTTGGAGGCGCGGATGAGCTTGATGACCTCGAGCCCGTGGATGTCGGGCATGTTGATGTCGACGATGGCGACGTCGAAGCGCTCGCGCGGCAGCATGCGCAGCGCCTCGAAGCCGCTCGCGGCCTCCACCACGGTGCGCGCACGCCCCGATCCCTCGAGGCTCGCGCGCACGAAGGCCCGGATGGCGTTGGAGTCGTCGACGACGAGGACGCGGTCGAGCATCACGACCGCGGATCGTAGAGCAGAGAAGCCCGTCTTGGGTAGGCGATCAGCGGCCGAACGAGCGAGTCTTGGCCTCCTCGACCGGCAGCTCCGCCAAGGCGGCGAGCTCGCGGAGGAAGCGAAAGCTGTAGATGCCCGTGGTGTGGCCGTCGGCCCAGCCGAGCCGCAGCGCGTAGAGGCCCACCTCTTCGATCTCGTCGATCAGCACGTCGTCCGCGGGCGCGGTCTCGGACCACTGGATGGGCCCTTGGTGACCCTGGCAGTACGCGCAGGGACAGAACGCGCGCAGCAAGCGATGTGAGAAGGTCGTGGTCAGCCCATCGCTCCACACGATCTCCATCACCACCGCGCCGCGCGGCGCGCGGAGCTCGATCGGGACGGGGATGTCGCGCGGGTCGCTCATGCGGCGCTTCGTGGGGCGCGCTACCGCGGCGCGCAAGCCGCGTCACTCGAGGACGACCGGGCGGCAGCCGCCGCTTGACCCCGGCTCGCAAGGGCGGCCACGCTGCGCGACCATGAAGATCTTCATCGACTCCGCCGACCTCGCCGAGATCCGCGACGCCGCGCAGATGGGCGTCATCGACGGCGTCACAACGAATCCGTCGCTCGTCGCCAAGACGGGCAAGCCGATGAAGGAGACCATCGCCGCGATCTGCGAGATCGTCGATGGACCCATCAGCGCCGAGGTCATCGCGATGGACACCGACGGCATCCTCAAGGAGGGCCGCGAGCTCGCGAAGATGCACAAGAACATCGTGGTGAAGGTGCCGCTGGTCGCGGACGGTCTGAAGGCGGTGAAGATCTTCACGGCCGAGGGCATCAAGACGAACGTCACCTTGTGCTTCAGCGCGTCGCAGGGGTTGCTCGCGGCCAAGGCGGGCGCGACGTACATCAGCCCGTTCGTGGGCCGGGTCGACGACATCTCGGGCGAGGGCATGCAGCTCGTCGAGCAGCTCGTGACGATCTACCGCAACTACGACCTCGCCACGGAAGTGCTCGCGGCGAGCATCCGTCATCCGCTGCACGTGGTGCAGGCCGCCGAGATCGGCGCGCACGTCGCGACGATCCCGCTCAAGGTGATCCACCAGCTCCTCAAGCACCCGCTCACCGACGCGGGCCTCGCCACGTTCCTCGCGGACGCGAAGAAGATCCCGGCCAAGGCATGATCGCTCGCGCGGTCCGTGCCCCGCTCGTCGCGCTGGTGATGGCGCTCGCGTCCGTGCTCGCGCCGACGGCCGTGGTGCGCGCCGAGGGCCCGGGTGGATCGATCCTCGGGCAGCTCTACGTGAGCGACGGCGACCTCGGCGGCGGCGCCATGATCGACGTGTGGGGAGCGATCGGACCGCTCCGCCTGGGCGGATTCTTCGGCGTGTTGTCGATCCCCTCGAGCCGCGACTGGCACAACCGCACGATGATGCCGGCGGGCGTGCACGTGTCGCTCGCGATCGATCTCAGCGCGGTCGACATCGTCCTCGTGGCGCGCGGGGGCGTGTGGGGTGGTGCCTCGCAGGAGTCGAAGCTGCTCGCGGGCGGCATCGTGGGCGGTGGCGCGTACCTCGACGTCGCGCTCGACGGAGGCATCGCGATCGGCGGCGGTGCCGAGGTGTTCGGCTTCTTCGGCGGCGGCGACACGTGGGCCGTGGTGCCGGCGCTGCGCCTCACGTGGGGTCGCCCGATCGCTGCGCCCGAGCCGCAGATCGCGATGAGCGCGGAGACCACACCGTGAGCGACGCACCGAGGGCGCTCTCCTCGCGACCGCGCGTTCGCATCGAGGTCGTCGGCGATCGCACCGCAGAGAGTCGCTCGGACGAGGGCTTCATCCGCGTGCGTCGCGTCGATCTCGTGAACCACTACGAAGACGGCTCGATCAGCCGCCGGTACGCCTACGACTGCGCGGAGCGTGCTGCGATGGACGCCGTCGCGATCGTGCTCCACACCGCCGACCGACGGGTGTGCCTCCGCAGCTCGATCCGCCCGCCGGTCGCGTTCCGCGCGGGGTATGCGCTGCCGCTCGAGGGCACGACCGATCCGACCTTGTTCGAGATCCCCGCGGGCCTCGTGGAGAAGGACGAGCACGGGGAAGAGGGCCTTCGCGCGTGCTGCGCGCGCGAGACGGAGGAAGAGGTGGGGCTCGTGGTGCCCGCCTCGTCGTTCGCGCAGCTCGGCCCGGCCGTGTACCTCACGCCCGGTCTCATCGCGGAGAAGATCCATCTGCTCCACGCAGAGGTCGATCCGCGCGATGCGAGGGCGCCCTCGCTCGATGGGTCGCCGGTCGAGGAGCACGCGCGCATCGAGTGGGTGCCGCTCGACGAAGCGCTCGCCGCGTGTCGCGACGGTCGCATCGAGGACATCAAGACCGAGCTCGGTCTGCGTCGGCTCGCGGACGTGCTGTCGTGACCGCGAGCAGGCGGCCCGGACCGCGCGAGGGCGCGCCGCGCGTGCTCGTCGTCTACAAGAAGTCGGCGTGGCAGACGAACGTCAAGGAGCGACGCCTCCCGCGCTACCTCCAGCTCGTGAAGTCGGGACATGCCTCGGTCGCGCGCCTCGAGGCCGCCCACCGCGCGCACCAGGAGACGCTCGAAGAGACGCACCGCGCGCTCGATGCGCTCGGTGTGCCCGCCGTGTTTCGCTACCGAGGCGACGAGGGGCTCGTCGAGGACTTCGATCTGGTGGTCACTGTCGGCGGTGACGGAACGTTGTTGTGGGCCGCGCGCTGGGTGGGCCCCGAGCAGCCCGTGGTCGCGATCAACTCTGCGCCCGACGACAGCGTGGGGCACTTCTGCGCCGGCAAGAAGGGCAGCGTCGAGGCCACGCTCGCCGCTGCGATCACCAAGAAGCTGCGCGCGTTCCGCCTGGCGCGCATGAGCGTCGAGCTCGACGGCGAGGTGGTCACGCGTCGCGTGCTGAACGACGTGCTCTTCGCGCACGCGAGCCCCGCGGCGACCACGCGTTATCTCCTCCGCGTCGACGACGGGCGTCGCGTCATCGAGGAGGAGCACAAGTCGAGCGGCCTGTGGGTGGGACCTTCCGCAGGCTCGACCGCGGCGCAACGATCGGCGGGAGGTGACGTGCTGCCGGCCGAGAGCGAGCGCATCCAGTTCGTCGTGCGCGAGCCCTACGTGCCTGACGACGGCACGGGCCGCGTGATGCCTGCGCCGCGCCTCCGACTCGGCACCGTGCCGCACGCGGGCTCGATCACGCTCGCGAGCAAGATCCGCGAGGGCCGCCTCTTCGTCGATGGCCCGCACCGCGTACGCGACGTGCCGCTCGGCGGCGAGGTGGTGCTGCGCGCGAGCGAGGAGCCCCTGACGCTGCTCGGGTACCCGCGCGGCATGAAGGCCAGCACGCGAAGCGCCGCACCGAAGCGAGCCAAGTCGAAGCGATGAGCGAGGGATCCGAGCACGCCGCGGCCGGAGCAGGCGCGCGCCCGCCGCTGTCGCTCCCGCTCTTCGTCTTCCTCGGCGCGTTCCTGCTCTTCGCGCTCGAGCCGATGGTCGGGCGCGTGCTGCTCCCCCGCTTCGGCGGCGCGTTCCACGTGTGGACGACGTCGCTCATGTTCTTCCAGGGCGCGCTCGTGCTCGCGTACGCGTACGCGCACGTCGTCAGCAAGCGCATCGGTGGGTGGCACTTCGTGGTGCTCGCGCTGCCGCTCCTCTTCTTCCCGCTCGGCGACTCCTCGCTCGATGCGCTCCTGGGCACGCGCGCAGCCGACGAGGCGGTCTCGATCCCCGCGCTCTTGCTCGCGCTCGCGCGCACCTCGATCGGCCCGTTCTTCGCGCTCGCGACGACGTCGGTGGTCGCGCAGGACTGGCTCGCGCGCTCACCGATCGGAAGGTCCACGAACGCCTACGTCCTCTACTCGATCTCGAACGTGGGCTCGCTCGCGGCCCTCTTCGTGTACGCGCTGGTGATCGAGCCGCTGATCGGCCTCCGCGTGCAGGCGTGGATCCTCGCAGGCGCGTACGCGCTCTACGTCGCGAGCGCAGCCGTCGCCTATGCACGCACGCGACCTCACGTGCCGATCGCCGACGTCGATCTCGGCGCCGGAAGCGCGAGCCCACGCACGCAGCTCACGTGGGTGCTGCTCTCCGCGTGGCCGTCGGCGCTGCTCATGGCGGTCACGAACGTCGTGACCGTCGATGCGGGCAACGTCCCGCTCCTCTGGATCCTCCCGCTCGCCGTCTACCTGCTCACCTTCATCCTCGCGTTCTCCGACCGCGCGAGCACACCCGATGCGGTGCGGCGCGTGTGGCCACACTTCGCGATCGTGGGCGTCTTCTTCTTCGCCGGTGGCAACGCGGGCTCGCCGATCTTCCACGTCGTCCTGCAGCTCGTGGTGCTCTTCGTGGTGTGCTGGGCGGTGCACGCGGAGCTCTACGCGAGGCGGCCCGATGCTGCGCACCTCACGCGCTTCTATCTGCTCGTGTCGCTCGGCGGCTGGCTCGGCGGCGCGTTCGTCGCGCTCGTCGCGCCCTTCGTGTTCTCGGGCCTCTGGGAGTATCCGATCGCGTTCCTCGGCGTCGCGATCACCATGGCCGCGGGCAAGTGGACCGAGCTCCGCGCGTGGGTGAAGAACGCGGGCAAGCTGCCGATCGTGATCACAGCGCTCCTCCTCGTGGTGATCGCGTGGAAGCTCACCGAGGGCATGACCGCGGACGCGAACGGGCAGCGCATCCTCGCCACCGCGCGCAGCGCGTACGGCCTCTACCACGTGGTCGAGCGACCGAGCGCGGCGGGCCTCGTGCGCGATCTGGTGAGCGGCGAGACACGCCACGGTCGGCAGGTGATCGAGGGCTCGCTGCGCCGCGAGCCGCTCAGCTACTACCACCGCGAAGGACCGCTCGGAGACGCGATGGCGATCCTCGCGGCGCGCCCGACGCCCGACGGCGTGGTGCGCGCGCGGTCAATCGGCGCGATCGGCCTGGGCGTGGGCGCTGTCGCCGCGTACCTCGAGCCCGGAGAGTCGCTCGACATGTACGAGATCGACGCGCTCGACGTGGCGCTCGCGACCGAGCACTTCCACTTCCTCGAGGACGCGCGCGGCACGGTCCGCATGCACGTGGGCGACGCCCGCCTGACGATCGAGCGCGAGGCGAGCGAGGGGCTCCATCACCGCTTCGATCTGGTGCTCGTCGACGCGTTCGCGGGCGACGCGATCCCCACGCACCTCCTCACGCGCGAGGCGATCGAGACCTACGGCGATCAGCTCACGGGCGGCGGCATCCTCTTGTTCCACGTCTCGAACCGCTTCTACGAGCTGCGCCCCGTGCTCCAGCGCGTCGCCGACGCGCTCGCGTGGGGCATGGCGTGGAAGCAGCGCGGCGCGGGCGAGGTCGCGCGCTCGGGCGGCATCGCCGTCGAGGACCCATCGCTGTACGTGGCGATGTGGCCGCTCCAACCCACGGAAGACCGATGGTGGACCGCGCTCGAGGCCCGAGGCTGGCGCCGCTTCGACGCGAGCGCCTTCCGCGATCCAGGTCTCTTCACCGACGACTACGCCCCCTCGCTGCGCGCGCTCCGCGTGCTCTCCCACTGACCGAGTCGCGCTCTCGGTCGGCGAGGCCCGGCGCGAGGGGCGCGATGTGCGGACGGGAACGCGGGTAGCATCCATCCGCTTGAGGCCGACTCTCCTCCTGCCGTTCTTCGTGCTCGCGAC
>JAFLCL010000297.1 GCA_017303575.1 Deltaproteobacteria bacterium | reverse complement strand
CTCGGCCTGCTGCGCCGCCAGTGCCTGGCGCTGCTGCTCGGCCTCTGCCGCCGCGCGCTCGGCGGCCTGCTGCTGCAGGCGCGCCTGCATCTCGGCTGCTTCCTGTCGCGGCTTGATCACGCCGAAGTAGACACCGCCACCGGCCGCGAGCACCGCGATGATGCCGACCGCGAAGAACGCGGGGTGCACGCCCTTGCGGCGCGTGGCCTCGATGCGCTTCACCTCGGTCTCGTGGGCGAGGAGGCGCTCCTGCTCGGCGGCACGAGCCTTCTGCTCGGCCTCGAGGCGAACGCGGAGCTCCGCCTCCTCCTTGGCGCGGATGCGGGCGGCTTCTTCGTCGCGCTTGCGACGCTCGTCCGCCTGACGCGCTTCCTCTTCGGCGCGAAGACGGGCCTGCTCGGCCTCGCGCGCCTTGCGCGCTTCCGTCTCCTTCGCCATCAAGGCTTCGTCTTCGGCCTTTTTCTTCTTGTCGGCCTCGTCCTTGACCCGATCCTCCTCGAGGTTCATCAGCTCGCGGAGGTTGAAGAGGACCGACGATTCTTTCTGCTCAGCCATCGTGTCTGGACTCCACACGGGTTGCGCCGAAACACGGGCGACTCCCGATCTGCCGGGAGGCTAACAGCCCGTTTTTCACAGTGTCAACGGCATCCCGAGACATGCGTCGACCCGCCACTGACTTCACGCGCACCGATGACCTTGGGTGACGTGCCGTCTTTCGTCTACTCTGTGGCGATGCGCGCCGCCCTCCTCCTCCTGCTCGCCTCGGCTGGTCTGGCGTCTGCCACCGGCTGCGTAGGGACGTCGGGCGGGCTCGCGGCGGGCGCGCGCTGCACGCGCACGAGCGAGTGCGGGCCGGGCCTGCTCTGCAACATGGCCGTGTGCACGACCGATCGGACGGGCTTCGGCAACGGCATGGTGCCCGTGATGCCCATGGACGCGGGGCCCGTCGACGCGCCGCTCGAGCCCGACGCGTTCGTCGAGGGCGCCGATGCGTTCGTCGAGCCGGTCGATGCATACATCCCGCCGGGCACGGACGCCTGGGCGCCCGACGCATGGGAGCCGCCCGTGGATGCGTTCACGCCGCCGATGCCCGACGCGTTCACGCCGGGGATGCCCGATGCCTTCACCCCGCCCGTCGATGCGTTCGAGCCTCCGATGCCCGACGCGTTCGTCGAGGACCCCGACGCGTTCGTCGAGGACCCCGACGCCGCCACCTGAGCGCTGATCGGCGGAGCGTTGCGGCACCTGGTGGACGACTTCGAGATCCCCGCGCCGCTCGCGCGGATCCTCGAGTGTCTCCGCTCCGATCCCGAGGCGGAGTACCGCGAGCCGTGGGAGGTCGCGCACACGCATGCCTCGCTGCTCGGCGATCTCTCGTGGGCGATCGTCTACGCCGCGTTCCCCGAGCACGATCGACCGCCGCTCACGCGCCTCGTCGGCGAGCTCGACTACGACAACGTGCCGTTCGAGCTCGTGCCGGTCTCGTGGGCGGGCGGCGACGGCCTGCACTACGACTGGATCGTGCACGCGCCCGAGCTCGGTGTGATCGATCCGCCGATGGTCTCGTGGGCACCGATGGAAGACGGGCCGGTCTGGCTGGGCGACGACACGGCGCAGGGCCTGGCCGGCTTGCTGGTGGGACGCAGTCGCGCGGCAGCGAAGCGTCGTCGTCCCGATCCTCGCACCACCGCGCAGTGGCGCTCGCTCGTGGGCCTGATCGGCCTCGAGCCCGATCTCGCCGACACGCGCATCACGGCAGGCGCACGCACCCGCATCCCGTTCCGTCCCCGCGTGCCGAGCGGACATCGTTTCGAGATCACGCCGGACGGCGTCGGCGTGCTGGCTCGCGAGGATCTCTTCGAAGAGCCTGGCGCTTGGTCGACCCAGGACTCCGAGTCGCTCACACGAGAGGCGCTGCGCCTGCTCGATCGAGGCAAGGCCGCGAGCGCGCTCGTCGCGCTCAAGCACGTGCGCGCTGAGAGGCCCGCGGATCTCGAGGTCATCGCCCGGATGCGAGACGCCTACGTGGCCCTCGGGCGTCCGATGCACGCGCGCCGCGCGGAGCTGGCGATCGCGCTGCGGCGATCGCGCTGAGGGCATCACCAGCTGGGCCACGCCAAGACCGAGCCACGCGGCCCGGCGTACGGCTGATCCGTGAAGAGCAGGTAGTCCGCGTACCCGATCGCGTCGGGCTCGGGCAGGCCGAACGCGAGCACCACGCGGCCGTCGCGATCGAGCATCGCGCCCGTCACCGACACGAAGGGCTGTGACAGCCGCCCCTCGATGCGCGGCATCCCGAAGCGCATGGCGTCGATCACGCTGCCGTCGCGATCCAGGCGCGTCGCATCGCCCTGCTCGATCACGATCGTCTCGGCGCCCCGCGCGATCACGCTGCGGAGCGGCGCGTTGCCGCCGAGCCAGGCCCACACGCCCGCTCCGTTCGTGTCGAGGCGCGTGACGAAGCTCTGGTACGCGTCGGTCGTCACGCGGTGCTCGCGCGGACCGGGCAAGAGATCGGACCTCTCGTTCAGCATCCCGCCGACGAGCACGCCTCCGTCGTGGGTCGGTGTGAGCTCGTGCGTGAGCGGGTGCCCGTCGAAGAGCGTGCGCCAGCGCGAGACACCGTTCGCATCGAGGCGCTCGACGATCCCGTTCGCCCCGCCGTTCGTGTGACCGGCCCAGATCACGTCGCCCTGCGCGTCGGTGACCACGCTCATGCACTCGGCGGACGCATCGAGCCGTCGGCTCCACCGCACTCGACCGCGCGCATCGAGACGATCGATCACGACGCCGCCGCGGCGCAGCGTCGAGCACACCACGGACTCGCCGTTCGGTGCGCCCGCGAGATCCGGGTACGTGTAGCGATCGAGCGCGGCGGTGTGGAGCGCGCGCTTCCAGAGGATGCGGCCCGTGGCCTCGTCGAAGCGCGTGATCACGACGCGCGTGGGCCGCTCGACCGGCAGGCGCGCCATGCCGAAGATCGAACCGTCCGAGGACACGCCGACGTCGACGATCGCCGCGTCGTCGTGGTGCCACCGTGTCGCGCCGCTCGGATCGGTGCGGAGCACGCCGGTGGCGGCGAACACGAGATCACCGCTCGGATGGAGCGCGAGCGGCGTCGCACCGGCCTGGCTCTCACGCCCGACGAGGATCGCAGAGAGAGGCCGCACCGTCGCATCGGCGCCGACCTGCGCGCGCGCCGTGCGGATGGGCCACGCGGAGGAGGAGAGCGCGAGCAAGAGCAGGAGGGCGAGTCGGAGGTCCATGCGAGGACCACGCAGCCGACCCCACACGTATTCGCGGTGCCCGTGTGAGGAAGCGTAAGGCCCCGCGGTCAGCGGCTCTTCACCCACGCGCGAGACCAGGCGACGAACGTGATCAGCACAGCGATCGCGAGCGCGATCGGCAACACGCGCCCCTCCGTCCCGAGTCGAGCCAGCGCGAACAGGAGCGCGGTGATCACCGTCGCGGCGGCCAAGAGCTGCGTGGTGGTGCTCGTCCATGCGCGGCTGGCGAATGCGAGGCCTCCCACACCGAGCACGATCGCCGCCGTGCGGACGTACGTCGACATCGGCGCGCCGAGCGCGGTGCACGCAGCGATGGCGATGCCGAGCACGAGCACGTACGTCTGGCTCGGTCGCAGTCCCGGAGGTCGCGGGATGATGCCTGCGGCCATCATGTCGCCCACGAGATCGCCGCCCGGCCCGACCGTGATCGAGGGAGCGCCCAGCCGCGCGTCGAGATCGCGCGCGCTCACCGCCGACGCTGCCGTGATCTCCACGCCTGCCGTGGGGAGGACCTCTCGCGCCTTCGCGGCGATGCTGCGCGCGTGCTCGATCGCGGCTGCGGTTCCCGCGGCATCGTCGAGCCGATCGCACCAGAGCGTCAGCTCGCGCGCTCCCTCGCTGCCTTCCACGCCGCAGTTTCGATAGCGAGGTGCGGCCTCGCCCGAGTCGTAGCGATCGAGCCAGTCGTCGAGAAGGTCCTGCGCGGCGTGCACGTCGTCGGCCGTCGCGGGGCGAGACAAGAGCACGCCGATCGCGAGACCTTCCTCGCGGGTGTCCGTCGGCAGAGTCACTGCGTAGCGGTCCCGAATCGCACGCGTGCGGCGATCCACGCGGCGAGCTCACCGCGATCGCGAACACCCATCAGCTCGTCCATCAGCGCGCTCCGCGCGGCACCGCGACGCGTCGCGGCCTCGTACCAACGCAGCGCGGACTCGAGGCCCGCGGCCTGCCGCTCGTCGTCCGTGGGGGCGAGGCCGGGGCGCTCGATCGCATGCGCCGCCATGCCGAGCATCCCACCCACCGTCTCGTAGCCACCCAGTCGATCCGCGCTCTCTCCGCGCTGCTCGGCGATGTGAGCGAGGAAGGGGCTCGCGGTGACGTGCACATCGGGCGAGCCGACGACCCACATCAGCAACGCCGCGCGCGTCGAGAGGCCCTGCCCCCATTGGTTGGCTGCGTGATCGTACGGATCACGCTCGTACCAGCGGATGAACGCCGCGATCGCCGCGAGCCGGTCCGCCGGGAGCGACTGCTCGAGCGGCCCCGCGACCCGCGTGAAGTCGGTGACTGGAAACGGGGGCGGATCGGTTCGCGCGAACGTGGCGAGACCGCGGTCGCTCTCGGGGATGTCCTCGTCGCGTGGTGCGGCTCGAGCCGCAGCCGGCGTGGAGGCCTCGTTGCGTGTTCGCGCGGTTCCTCCGCCGCAGGCCTCGCACACGATGACGAGTGTGAGCAGCGCCGTGATGATCGTCCTCTCACCCATGCGTGAAGAGTACGGGCATCACGGCGCGCGCCGCGAGCATCGAATGAGCCGAACGCGCGGAGTGCGTCAGCGTGCGAGGCCGGGGGCCGGGTACTTCGCGGTGAGGGCCAGGAGCTCGGTCTTCACGCGCTCGTGCACCTTCGTGTCCTCGGGGGCCTCGATCACGTCGGCCATCCAGTTCCCGATCGTCTTCATGTCCGCGACCGTCATCCCGCGGCTCGTGATCGACGGCGTGCCGATGCGGATGCCGCTCGGATCGAAGGGCTTGCGCTTGTCGAAGGGCACCGAGTTGTAGTTGCAGACGATGCCCGCAGCCTCGAGCGCGACAGCGGCCTTCTTGCCGCTCACGTTCTTGCTCGTGAGGTCCGCGAGGATGAGGTGGTTGTCGGTGCCGCCCGTCACGAGCGTCACGTCGCGCGACATCAGCGCCTCGGCGAGCGCCTTCGCGTTGTCGACGATCTGCTTCGCGTAGACCTTGAAGCTCGGCTGCAGGGCCTCGTGCGCCGCGACCGCGAGGCCCGCGATCGCGCTGTTGTGCGGGCCGCCCTGGAGGCCGGGGAACACGGCCTTGTCGATCGCCGCCGCGTGCTTGGCGGTGGTGAGGATCATGCCGCCGCGCGGGCCGCGCAGCGTCTTGTGCGTGGTGGACGTGATGATGTCCGCGAAGCCGACGGGGCTCGGGTGCGCGCCGCCCGCGACGAGGCCGGAGATGTGCGCGATGTCGGCTGCGAGGATCGCGCCTGCATCTCGCGCGATCTGCGCGAACGCCGCGAAGTCGATCGTGCGCGGGTAGGCCGTGGTGCCGCACCAGATCAGCTTGGGCTTGTGCTCCTTCACGAGCGCCGCGACCTGATCCATGTCGATGCGGTGGTCGCTCTCGCGCACGCCGTACTGATGCGCGGAGAAGAAGTCGCCCGTGATCGAGACCTTCCAGCCGTGCGTGAGGTGACCGCCCGCGGGGAGGCCGAGGCCGACGGTCTTGTCGCCCGGACGAAGGAACGCGTAGTGCACCGCGAGGTTCGCGGGCGAGCCCGAGTACGGCTGCACGTTCGCGTGCTCGACGCCGAAGAGCTTCTTGATGCGCTCGATGCAGAGCGACTCGATCGCATCGATGTTCGCCTGCCCCTGGTAGTACCGCTTGCCCGGATAGCCCTCGGAGTACTTGTTGTTGAGCACGCTCGCCGCAGCCTCGGTCACCGCGCGCGACGCGTAGTTCTCGCTCGCGATGAGGCGGATGACGTCGAGCTGACGCTGCTCCTCCTTCTGGATGAGCGATGCGATCTCGGGGTCGACCTGGGTCAGCGTGGGCTCGGTCATCGTGATCCTCCGGTGCCGCGGGCCGAGGGGCGTGCGGGCGCGCGCGGTATAGCGGAAAGTCGCGCCAGCGGAAGGTCTGCCGCCGGGGCCTACGCTCCCACGCGCTCGCGCCACCAGGCGAGCGCATCGGCCTCGACGCGTCGCACGAAGGCGCCCTTCGCATCGCTGTACGCGGCGGGGTCGTCGGGGTGGAGCGCGGCGCAGCGACGCTTCTCGTCGGCGTACGCACGCGCCATCTCTGGGTACGCGCGCAGGTAGTCACGGAACGCGAGATGGCGCGCGAGGCCCGGGTCGCCACAGGCGAAGCAGTGGACGTTCACGAGGCGCGTTCCATCGGCGGCGATCCGCGGGCAGAAGCGCCGCTCCGCGATGCCGTACTCGCCCCAGAACGCATAGCCGCTGGCCTCGAGGGCGGTGCGAGCGCGATCGATGACCGCCAGGTGCTCGACCTCGGGCATCAGATCGATCAGCGGCTTGGCCGCCAGGCCCGGCACCGACGTCGAGCCGATGTGGTGGATCGCGACGAGGCCCCTCGCCCCGACCGCGCTGGCGAAGCGCGCGATCTCCCGCTCGGCGAGGCGAGGCCACTCGGGGTCGTAGGCTGAGATGTGCACGTGGCGCATGGCGGGCTCACGGGGCTATCAGTCTCCCGGCTCGCTGTCGGCGTCGTCGCTCACATCGCCCCCGGTGCCGCCTCGATCGGGATGTGCTCGTGCCGGGCGAAACCCTCGAAGCTAGTCCGTGAGACGCAGCTCCTTCTCGCCGGCCTTCGACGCTCGCTGAGCACGACGCTCTGCGTTCGTCCCCGCGCCGAAGCTCATGGGGAGAGCGGGCGCTCCAGCTTCGCGGCCAGGTCGGACAACCTACCTCGCGTCCGATCGCCGGCACCGCAGAGTCGTTGGGTCTCGGAGCGTCGCACCTCGGCACGAGCATGGGCTCGCGCCTCGGCTACTCTCCGCGCCCTCATGCGGCCGTACTACATCACCACGCCCATCTACTACGTGAACGGCGAGCCCCACATCGGGCACGCGTACACGACGATCGCCGCCGATCTGCTCGCGCGCTTCCACCGCCTGCGCGGTCGCCCCACCCGCTTCCTCACGGGCACCGACGAGCACGGTCAGAAGATCGAGCGCAAGGCGCAGTCCGAGGGCCTCGATCCGCAGGCGTTCGTCGATCGCTTGATCCCGAGCTTCCACGAGGCGTGGGCTGCGATCGGCTGCGAGCCGGACGACTTCATCCGCACGACCGAGAAGCGCCACGAGGTCGTCGTCGACGAGCTCTGGAAGCGCTGCCTCGCGAGCGGCGACATCTACCTCGGTCACTACGAGGGCTGGTACTCCGTGGTCGACGAGGCCTTCTTCACCGAGAAGGACATCGAGAACGGCAAGGTCAAGGAGACCGGCAACACCGTCGAGTGGGTGAAGGAGCCGGGCTACTTCTTCCGCCTGTCGAAGTACACGGACAAGCTCCTCGCGTACTACGAGGCGCACCCCGACTTCGTGCGGCCCGAGGGCAAGTTCAACGAGGTGAAGGCCTTCGTGAAGCAGGGCCTCGAGGACCTCAACATCTCGCGCACGACGTTCCGCTGGGGCCTGCCCGTGCCGGGTGCGCCTGATCACGTCGTGTACGTGTGGTTCGACGCACTCACGAATTACCTCAGCGCACTGGGCGGATTCGGCGCCGAAGGCATCGCGCCCGGCGCGCTCTACACCAAGCACTGGGAGCCGAACGGTGAGGTGGTCCACCTGATCGGCAAGGAGATCACGCGCTTCCACTGCATCTTCTGGCCGGCGTTCCTGATGAGCGCAGGGCTGCCGCTGCCGACCGAGGTGTTCGCGCACGGCTGGATGACCGTGAACAACGCGAAGATGAGCAAGAGCGCGGGGAACTTCCTTCCGCCTGCGCCCATCGCCGAGGCCATCGGCAAGGACGCGCTCCGCTACTACCTCATGAGGGACGTCGCGCTGGGCTCCGACTCGGACTTCAGCCATGCGAGCTTGCTCGCGCGCTACCACGGTGACCTCGGCAACGGCCTCGGGAACCTCCTGAACCGCATGGTCGCGAGCATCGTGAAGACGTCGTTCGAGGGACGCGTGCCGCACGTGACGAGCGATCGCCTCGGCGAGCTCGAGAAGAACGTGATCGCGACCGCCGAGCGATCCGCGGAGACGGCCGCGAAGTTCTTCGCGGACATCGCGCCGCACCGCGCGCTCGAGGCCATCTGGGAGCTCGTGGGCGTGACCAACAAGTACGTCGATCAGACGGAGCCGTGGGCGCTCGCGAAGAAGGGCGAGACCGCGAAGCTCGAGGTCGTCGCGTACACGGTGCTCGAGTCGCTGCGCTGGCTGTCTCTCCTGCTGTGGCCCGTGATGCCCGAGAAGTGCGACGACCTCCGCGCGCAGCTCGGTCTTGCGCAGGTCGCGCCGACCGAGGGCCTCGATCGCTGGCCGTCCGCGTGGGGCGGCCTCGTCGCAGGCACGGTGACCAAGCCCGGCGCGCCGCTCTTTCCGCGCATGGACGACGATCAGCAGCGCGCGTTCTACCTGCGCCTCGGCGCGCCGGTGCCCGCGAGCCTCGAGAAGAAGAGCGAGCCCACGAAGAAAGAGCCCAAGCCTGCGAAGGCCGCGAGCGAGAACAAGGAGACCAAGGTGACGACGACGACGACGAGCGAGACGGGTACGGGACTCATCACGATCGATCAGCTCTCCGCCGTCGACATGCGCCTGGGCCTCGTGAAGAGCGCGGAGCGCGTCGCAGGCTCGGACAAGCTGCTCGAGCTGAAGGTGGACATCGCCGAGCCCGAGCCGCGCACCATCCTCGCGGGCATCGCCGAGCACTACGCGCCCGAGGCGCTCGTGGGAAAGCGCATCGCGGTGGTGACGAACCTCGCGCCGCGCACGTTCGCGAAGTTCGGCAAGACCTCGCACGGCATGGTGCTCGCGGTGAAGGACGCGAGCGGCCTCAGCGTGCTCTCGCCCGACAAGGACATCGCCGCAGGCGTCAAGGTCAGCTGAGCGCGCGCGGCGTGAAGGTCAGCGGACCGACACGCGCGTGAGGGTGCGGACCTCCGAGGGCGAAGGAAGGCCTGCGTCGCGGAACGCACGGCCGAGCGCGTCCTCGCTGCCGTAGCCCACCACGCGGGCCACCTCGCGCACCGTCGCGTCGCGCGCCGAGAGCAGCACCGCCGCGCGGCGCAGACGCATGCAGCGCACGGTGCCGCGGAACCCATCGAGTCGACCCCACGCCATCAACGTCTCGAGATCGCGCTGCAGCGTGCGGGGCGAGAACGTCGCGAGGCCCGCGAGACGCACGTGATCGATCCCCGTGGACTGGCCTGCATAGGCCTTCGCGAGGAGCGACCACGTGCGGGTGAGCGAGGCGGGAAGTGCCACGTCGAGCGATGCGCGCGCAGCGCCCTCCACCACGCCATCCTCCTCGAGGCTCGCGAGGAGATCGGACAGCGGCGCGAGCGCACCGTGCGACAGAGCGCGGGCCGTCGCGATCGTGCGAGGCGAGAGGGACAGCGGCCCGGCGTCGAGGCCTGCGGGACGACGCAGCCACGCGCTCGCGATGCGCAGCTCGAGCGACACCGATCGCGCGCCCGTGACGCGAAGCCAACGCGCGTCGCGTGCGCGCAGATCGAGCTCGTCCTCACGCAGCAGCACCGCGACGGGCGCGTCGTGCACGCCCCCACCTTCGACCTCAGCGCGCCCTTCGAGCAGGGCGTAGAGCGTCACGACGTCCATCGAGACACGCATGCTCGCGAGCGCTCGCGTGTCGACCACCAATCCCTCACGCGTCACGAGGTGCGCGAGCACCCCCGGCGCGATCGCGATCGACGTCGCGATGCGCGCTCCGAACCCCTCGTAGGTCGACGACGCCTCCAGCACCGCCCCGACCTAGCACGAGGCGGTTGCTTGCTGTGCGCGCGGCGCTGTCGCGTCGTCGGCCGCCTCGCGTGAGGCCTTGGTGCGTGTCGGCGTGCGCGTACTAGATCACGGCCCCAACGGACCTCTCCATGTCGCTCTTCTTCGCTCCGCTCCGACCCAACTACGAGGCTGCGCTCCGCGACGTCGCGGCCGCGGACACCAAGATGCGCGCGCTCGCCGCCGAGCGGCTCGGCGACGTGCGCGGCAGCGAGAGCGTCGCGGACGCGCGCGACCGTGC
>JAFLCL010000296.1 GCA_017303575.1 Deltaproteobacteria bacterium | reverse complement strand
GGGAACCCGCCCTGGTCTGCGCGTGGGCTGGGGCCTGCCTACGTCGAGTCGCTCGTGCGCGACTTCCATCGCGACGAGCTCGGTGCGCCGCTGGGCGAGCGACGCCGAGGTGTGCTCGCCGACGCGTACGTTCGCTTCCTTCGGTGGTCGATCGACGCGGTGGAGCAGGCGCGCGGCGGCGCGATCGCGCTGGTGACCAACGCGTCCTACCTCGACGGGCCCGTGCACCGCGGCGTGCGCGCGATGCTCGCGTCCCGCTTCGACGAGGTGACGATCCTCGACCTCGGTGGCTCCGCGCTCGTCGCGCGCGCGCCAGGCACGGTCGACGAGAACGTGTTCGCCGTGCGGCCCGCAGCCGCGATCGTGCTCGCCGCGCGCGCGCCCTCGTCGAAGAGGACGCACGCCGAGGTCCGTCATCGCGCGCTGCGTGGCACCGTGACGAGCAAGCTCGACGCGCTCGCGCAGCCTGGCCCGCTCGTCACGGTGGACGAGCCCGTGGTGTCGCTCCGGCCTCGCGCTCGCGCGGAGGCCGCGTACACGCGCTGGCCCTCGATCACCGAGTGGCTCCCGTTCCATGCCGAGGGCATCCAGACCAACCGCGACGAGCTCGTGATCGACGCCGACGCTGACGCGCTGAGCCAGAGGCTCGAGGCGTTCGCCTCGGGCCGGAGCACGGGGCTCGCGCGCGCGCACTTCGATCCCTCCGAGGCGCAGCGCGCGCTGCGTGCGCTGATCGCACGGGGCGAGCTCGCGTCGCACGTGAGCTCGATCGCGTACCGACCCTTCGACACGCGCGTCGCGTTCCTGCATCCGAGCCTCTGTCATCGTCCGCGACCGCCGCTGCTCGCGGCGATGCGTCGCTCGTCGCTCGCGCTGGTGTCGGTGCGACAAGATCGGGGCGCGCTGCCGTGGTCGCACGTCGCGCTGGTGCGGGCGCCGATCGACAATTGCTACCTGAGCGCGCGCTCGTCGTGTCGCGCGCGAGCGTTCCCTTCGCACCGTGCCGACGGCACGCCCAACGTCTCGCCGTCGCTCGCCGACACGCTCGCGCAGCGCGGCCTCGAGGTCCACGCCGACACGCGCCTCGCCTACCTCGCGGCCGTGCTCTCCTCGACGACGTACACGACCCGCTTCGCGGATGCGCTCTCCGTCGACTACGCGCGCGTGCCGATCCCGCCCGATCGCGAGACGTTGGAGCGGCTCGCAGCGCTCGGCCTTCGGCTGTGCGCGCTCCTCGAAGGCCACGTGGCGCCCGTGCGCGCGCAGCGAGGCCGATCGCTGGTGCGCGTCGGTCACCACGCCTTCGATGCGCGCCTGCCTCCGATCGAGGCGCTGCGCCTGCTGCGCGAGGAGATCGACGCGTGTGTGCGTGAGCGGTCGCTCCTCGAAGGCGTGTAGGCGATCGCGACGTGGGACGGGGGCCCTCTCGATCGCGTCGATGGGCCTGTGTATCCTCGTCGCGGTGTCGGCGGAGGACGCGAACGAGCAGCGCATCGCTGCGCTCGAGCGAGAGCTCGAGGCGCTGAAGGCCTCGCGGGCGCGCGAGCGCGCATCGTTCGGAGAAGGATCGTTCGGAGAGGGCCTGCGCGAGCGGGAGGCGCTGCTCAGCGAGGCCGAGCGCATCGTGCACCTGGGCTGCTGGATGTGGGACACGAGCACGGGCGCGATCCGCTGGTCCGACGAGCTGTTTCGCATCTTCGGCCTCTCGCCTGGCTCGCTCGCGCTGACGCCCGAGACCTTCTTCGATCGCATCCATCCCGAGGACGTCGCGCGCGTGCGCGAGGCCGGCGCGCGCATGCTCGCCTCGCGCACGACCGAGGCGATCGACTTCCGCATCGTGCGCTCGGATGGGACCGCGCGGCGTGTGCACATGGAGTCCGCGCTGCTCGACGCCGACCCGGGCCTGCGCCTCGTGGGCACCGTGCTCGACGTGACGGAGCGGCTCGCGATGGAAGAGCGGCTCCAGCACGCGCAGAAGATGGAGGCGCTCGGCACGCTCGCGAGCGGCGTCGCGCACGACTTCAACAACTACCTCCAGGTGGTCTTCGGCCACCTCGATCTGGTCGCGCTGCGCACCCTGGACTCCGACGTGCGGGGCTCGGTCGGTCAGATCCGCGACGCGGCCGAGCGCTGTCGTCGCCTCACCCGGCAGCTCTTGGTCTTCGGTCGCGCGGGCAGCGCGCAGCACGGACGAGGCGAGCCCGACGAGCCCGAGGTGGTCTCCATCGATCCGCTGCTCGATCAAGCGAGCCCCATCTTCGCGGCGCTCCTGGGTGATCGCATCCGCCTGCGCCGCGTGCGCGCCGAAGAAGACGTGCGTGTGGCGTGCGAGCGCGGTGGCCTCGAGCAGCTGGTGCTCAACCTCCTCGTCAACGCGCGCGACGCGATGCCCGACGGAGGCCGCATCACGATCGACCTCAGCACGCGCGACGTGGGCGCGGGGCACGCCACGCTCGCGCGCGGTCGGTACGCCGTGCTGGCGATCGAGGACGAAGGCGGCGGGATCGCGCCCGAGCACCTGCCACGCATCTTCGAGCCCTTCTTCTCGACCAAGGGTCTCGCGACGGGACCCTCGGGCGGCAGCGGCACCGGCCTCGGCCTCGCGGTGGTGCACGGCATCGTCACGAGACACCACGGCGCGATCGAGGTGGAGAGCGTGCCCGGTCGCTCCGCCACGTTCCGCGTGCTCCTGCCCATCGCGGGGCGGCCCACGCGCGCCACCGAGTCCCAGCGGCCCACGCCGCCGATGGTGGCGCGCGGGCTCGTCTTGGTGGTCGAGGATCAGGACGCTGTGCGCTCACTCGTGCGCACGCTCCTCACGAGCGAGGGTTTCGCGGTGCTCGAGGCTGTCGACGGGCTCGCGGCGCTCGAGCTCTTGCGCCATCGCGCCGACGTGGATCTCGTGCTGAGCGACATCGCGATGCCGCGCATGACGGGCGTCGAGCTCGTGCGCGAGACGCAGCGCGAGCGACCGAGCCTGCCGGTCGTGCTGATGGGCGGCGTGGTCGACTCGAACGTCGCGGGCATCGAGGTGGAGGTGCTGCACAAGCCGTTCGGCCGCGACGAGCTGCTGCGCGTGGTGTCGAAGGCGCTCACCGAGCGAAAGCCTGCGAGCCTCGGTTGAAGCATCTTGGTTGCGCACGGGTGGCCTCGTCGAGGCCAGCTCGCGCTCACGCCCCGGCGTGAAGCGCTCCCAGCGCGGGCGCGAGCTGCTCGGTGAGCCACGTCATCACCGCGCGCACGCGCCGCGGGACCGAGCGGCCGTGGGTGTGGAGCAAGGTCACGCGCAGCGGGCGCGCGGTGAATTCCGGGAGCACCTCGACGAGCGGCTCGATCGACCGCTGCCCGGGCTTGGGCACCTGCACGATGCCGAGGCCTGCCACGCATGCGGCGAGGTAGGCGTCGACGTTGTCGACGGTGAGCACGCTGCGCATGGGGACCTCCACGTAGTCCTTGCCGTCGAAGTACTCGAAGACGGGGCTCGGATCGGCGGCGAAGCGCACGATCAGGTGGTCTTTCAGATCCGCGATCGAGCGCGGTACGCCGTGCTGGCTCAGGTACGACGCGCTCGCGAGGTTGGTCATGGGCAGCGCCCCGAAGCGACGTCCCACGAGGCCGCCCTCGGGCGAGCCGCCGAGGCGCAGCACGATGTCGAAGCCCTCGCGCAGCGCGGTGCGGTAGCGATCGCTGGCCCGCAGATCGAGCTCGAGCTGGGGATGGCGCGCGAGCAGATCGGGGATCTTGGGGATGATGAACTGACGCGCGATGCCCACCGGCAGCTCCACGCACACGCGTCCGCGCAGCGTGCGCTCGCGCTGGAAGAGCGCGCCGATCTCGTCGGCCTCGGTGACGAATGGGCGCGCGCGTCGGAGGAGGAGCTCTCCCTCCGGCGTCGGTCGCACGAGGCGTGTGGAGCGGTGGAAGAGCTGTGTGCCGAGCGATGCCTCGAGCTTCTGCACGTGCGCCGAGGCGCGCGCCTTGGGCATGCCGAGCTGCTGCGCGGCCTGCGTGAAGCTGCGCACGTCGGCGACGCGCACGAACACCCGGAGCGACTCGACGTCGAGCTTCATGGTGTCGGCATCGTGGCACCTCGAGCCGTCGGTCATCGTCTCGATTCTCGAGACAGTGTGTCGGTCGCCTCGGCTCTACTCGCGGACGCTCCGCGCCCGTACTCCTTCGAAGGCGCATCGCAGCGCACGGAGGAGAACGCAGATGGCCCGCATCGCTTGGACCCTGAAGGACATGCCGTCGCAGCGCGGCAAGCGCGCGTACGTGACGGGCGCGAACAGCGGCTTCGGCTACCAGACCGCGCTCGAGCTCGCGCGACGCGGGGCCACGGTCGTGCTCGCGTGTCGGGATGCGTCTCGCGGTCAGGAGGCGATGAGGGCGATTCGCGCCGAGGTGCACGACGCTCTCCTCGAGCTCGCGATCCTCGACCTCGGCTCGCTCGCGTCGGTGCGCGCGGCGGCGCAGGAGGAGCTCGCGAAGCACGCACCGCTCGATCTCTTGGTCAACAATGCTGGCTTGATGACGCCGCCCACGCGGCAGCGGACGAGTGACGGCTTCGAGGTCCAGCTGGGCACGAACGTGCTCGCGCACTTCGCGCTCACGGGGCTCTTGCTGCCTGCGATCGAGAGGGCGCCTGCGCCGCGCGTCGTGACGCTCGCGTCGATCGCGCACAGGCAGGGCCGGATCGACTTCGACGACGTCCAGTCGGAGAAGGCGTACGTGCCGATGAGGGCGTACGCGCAGTCCAAGCTCGCGAACCTGATGCTCGCGCTCGAGCTGGAGCGGCGTCTTCGACGCGGCGGCAAGAGGAGCGTCAGTGTGGCGTGTCATCCGGGCGTGGCGCCCACGAACCTGCTGACGAACGTGGGGCCCAAGTGGATCGCGTTCGTGCGGCGGTGGGTGATCACGGCGCTCTCGAACAGCGTGCCCGGCGGCGCGTTGCCTACGCTGTTCGCGGCGACGGCGTCCGAGGCGCGCGGCGGGGGCTACTACGGGCCGCAGGGGCTGGGCGAGGTGCGCGGGAACGACGTGGGCGAGGCGACGATCGCGCCGCAGGCGACCGACGAGGCGATCGCTGCACGTCTGTGGGCCACGTGTGAGGAGCTGACGGCGGTGAGGTTCCTCGACGTGTGAGTCGACCCGGTGAGGTTCCTCGACGTGTGAGTCGACCCGGCGTGCCTCGGCGGGGACGACGACGTCAACGCGTGAGGTCGGCATCGCGGCGCTCAGAGATGACGACCCGCGATGCACGCGCTGCTCAGAGGTCGGCGTGTCTCAGAGGTCGGCGTGTCTCAGAGGTCGGCGTGTCTGGCGCCGCGCCGGGCCGCGATGACTGCGCATCGGCAGGGTCCGAGCGCCGCGCGAGCCGCCCGCCACCGTCACCCGGCCCCGACGCGCAGGAAGCACCTCCAGCCCGCGCGACCTCACGGCCGGCGGGCACACCACTCCCGTCGCGCTCGCGACGGCACTCACTCGGGATCACGGCGCCGCTACGACTCCAGCAGCGCGTACATCAGTCGAGGCGGATACGTGCCTGCGGGGAACGGCCCGAGCACACCGGTCGCGCGGAACGCGGCGGAGGCCGCTCGGTACGCGAGCATCACCTCGCGATAGGCCTCCTCGAACAGCTCCAGCTGCGCGTCCGTCCCTGACGCTCGCTTCGTGCGCGCGGAGCGCTTGGGGCTCTTCGCCCGCGAGCGTGGGTCGCGATCCACGAGGGCCCTGACCGTCGGAACCTCACGCGCCTCGCCGCGCTCGACAGCGCATCGACGCTCCTCCGCTCGCATCTCCGAGACGCACGCCGCGACGGCCCGACGCCGTCCCTGGGCAGACAGCGAGTCCCAGCCCGGCGGGCGCCCGATCGTCACGGTCGCGGTCTGCGTGTAGCGCGCGCGCTTGGACTCGACGCCTCCCGCGGCGAGCCACTGGGCCTCGTCGAAGTAGGTCTCGGACAACGAGATCAGGTCCTCCGCGTACGCCTTCCAGCTCGAGATCCCCGGGTACTCGTCGGCGCGCGCCACCAAGTGCGCCCGTACGGGGTTGGCGTGCATGTAGTTCACGTGCGTCACGACGGATGCGTCATCGAGCAGCGCATCGTCGTGGTAGCGCTCCATCCAGAACGCGCCGCGCCGGTCGTGGACCTTGTTGAGCGCCTTCGCGAGGCCGGACTTGAAGCTCTGCATGATGGCAGGCAGACGCGACATCCGGAGGCGCAGCACGATGTGGAAGTGGTCGCCCATGAAGACGAAGCCCACGATCTCCACGTCGTACCGCGTCTGCAGTCGCGACAGCCACAGCATGATGACAAAACGGACGCGTGGGCTCGGGGCGAGCAACATCTGGTCGTCGACGCACTTGGAGCTCAGCATCCAGTACACGACTGAGGGCGGGTGATAGCGAGGGGCGCTCATGACACCCCCAGGTGCACGCCGTGCACCGGTACCCAGGCTCATGTTCTCCAGGGATTTTGCATGAGATCTGGCGGGCTGGCGGACGCCTGGCGGCGGACTCCGCCACCCCCTTCGCTGAGCCGCGAGTCCTCTGAGCCGAGGCTGTCCTCTGAGCCGAGGCTGTCCTCTGAGCCGAGGCTGTCCTCTGAGCCGAGGCTGTCCTCTGAGCCGAGGCTGTCCTCTGAGCCGAGGCTGTCCTCTGAACCGAGGCTGTCCTCTGAGCCGAGGCTGTCCTCTGAGCCGAGACTGTCCTCTGAGCGAGGCTGTCCTCTGAGCCGAGGCTGTCCTCTGAGCAGAGCCGAGAGGCGACGGCTCACTCGAGCATGCAGTCGATGCGGGCGACGTTGTTGTCCTCCACACACTCGACGTTGGTGTCCGAGTAGTCCACCCACAGCCACACCTCGCGGGCGCCGCTCGGCACGGGCTCGGGCCAGCTGCACATCACCGGCTCGCACTCGCCCGGCTCGAGCCAGTCGGTGGTCGCGTGCTCGCAGATGGGCATACCACCCGTCCGCGGATCGCCATCGAAGAAGCTCGCGATCATCCCGCTGTCCACGGGCTCCGCGCCGCGGTTGCAGACCTCGGCGGTGAGCACCGCGGTGGAGGCGGCACAGGCCCCGCGGCCGATGGTGAGGTCGGGGCCCGCGAGCGGGACGAGATCGCCCTGCACGTTGCGACGGAAGTCGTTCAGCGCGGCGAGCTCCCAGTTGTTGCGCATCTCCGAGGTGCGCGGGATGCGGCCGTCTTCGTCGACGTTGGTCACGAAGTAGCCGTGCTGGTTCCAGATGCGGCGCGAGCTCACCCAACGATCGCTCGCGTCCTCGTACACGCGCACGCCTACGATCTCCTCGGTGAACGAGGCGCGACACACCTCGCCCATCGCGGTCGAGCCGTCGATGGGCGGGGCGCATGCGTAGCTGCGTGGATCGCCGCAGTCGCTGCTCGCCGTGCAGCGACAGAGGCCGGCGACGCAGCCGGTCGACATGGGGCAGTCGTCATCGACGTCGCAGGTGAGGCCGCCGTGGAGCGGATCGAGCGCGGAGCACGCGCCGTGGAAGCGGTTCGATCCGACGATGACCTCGGCGTTGAAGTCGCCGTCCACGTCCGCGACGATCGGGCCCTCGATCCACGTGCCGCTCGCGCGCGGAGCGGACCACAACACGCGGCCCGCGGGCCCGTCCATCACGCGCACGTAGCACTCGTCGCCGTACACGAGCTCCATGCGCTCGTCGCCCTCGAAGTCGAAGACGGCAGAGCTGTTGATCCCCGCCGATCCTTCTTGGACGCGCTGCGCCCAGAGGATGCCCACGGTCGGCGCGATGCCGCTCTCGACACGCACGCAGCCCGGCGTGTCGGTGCTCGCGGTGCAGTCGAGATCGAAGACGGTGACCCAGTCCGATCCGCCGCTCGCGATCTCGGGGCGGCCGTCGCCGTCGAAGTCGCCCACGGTGGGACTGCCGCCGTGCGCGCTGGACTCGCTCGTCGGAGGAAAGTCGATGGGCCCGAACACCACGTCACCGCCCACCGACCGCACCTGCACCTGGTTGTCCGCGACGATCACGACCTCGGGCCCGCCCGCCCGATCGCCTGCGGCCTCGGGGAAGTCACCGAAGTCCGCGACGGCGACGAGGCCGAGCACGCCCGGCGTGTCGCGTCGATCCCAGCGGCGCATGGCGACGTTCCAGTCGAAGACGTACTGGCCGTTGGTGAGCTCGGCGTCTCCGTCGTCGTCGAGATCGGCCACGACGGTGGGCGATCCGTAGGTGCTCAAGAAGTTCGAGAGGCCCTGCGTGCTGTCGATGAGCTCGCCGCTGCTCGAGTACACGAGCGCGCCCGAGATCACCTCGGGCGTCCCGTCGTCGTCGAGGTCCGCCATCGAGAGCGCGGCGATGCTCGGCGCCGTGGGATCGGCGGCACCGCTCGGCAGCAGCGAGACCCAGCGACGCACCCACGCCGTGCCGTTCCACCCAAACGCCACGAGGCCACCGCCCGCACGCTTGGCGACGATCTCGGGCGTCTGGGGGCTCGGGTTGTCGGGGGTGGCGATCGTGTCGGGCCCGTCGAGGTTGCCCACGACCGGCGTGCTCGCCGAGGCCACGCGATCGGCGGCGTCGGCGAACACCGCTTGATCGGCGCACGTGCGTCCGTCGATCACGCGCACCACGCCGTGGTCGGTGTACGAGAACGCGTCCGAGGCGATGAACACGATCGAGGGCCGGATCGGATCGTCGGGGCCGCGATCGATCCCGAAGTCGACGACCACCGGCGTCGAGAAGACCTGCACGAACGCGGCGGCAGGATCGCCCATCGCAGGGCCCGCCCAGTGGCACTGGATCTCGGGCGCGAAGCGGCCCGGCAACACGGGCCTGCGGCACATCGTGTTGGTCTCCCCGCGCGGCAGCGAGCCATAGGGCGCGCAGCGATCGTCGAGGCAGTAGCTGTCGTTCAGACAGTCGCCGTCGTCCATGCACGGTCCGAGATCGACCACGCACTGCATCGCGCTCGTGCACCGCTCGTTCACGCCGCAGCACGCGCTGCCGCACGCCACGCAGGCGTCGTCGGGCAGCGCGGCGTCGGGTGTCTCGCCGTCGATCGACGCGTCCGCTCGCGGGCCTGGATCGGCGATGCATCGGCTGTCGACGCACACGAGGGGCGCCTCGCAGTCTGCGCTGCGCGTGCACCTCGTGGGCGGCGGCTCTCCGCAGTCACAGCCGACGAGGAGAGACAGCGCGAACGAGACCAGGGCGACGTGACGCATGAGCGCGATGGTACGCGGCCTTCGTGAAGGTCCGCCGGTCGTCGCTCTTTTGGTACAGTCGCGGCCATGGCTCTCCGCTCGTCTCCCGGCCTGATCGCCCTGGCCCTGACCACGCCTCTGCTCGCGTCGTGCGCGGGAGGCGGAGGTACGCCGATCGTCATGCACGATCCGCTCGGCCTGATCGACGAGTCGGACGAGGTGCGCCTCATCCTCATGTCCGGCTCGACCCACGCGTGCCTGCCCGGCGGCATCATCGCGCCGGCGCTGCCAGACGCCGAGGTGGGCATGACCCCCGACGCGATCGCGGACTTCTCGATCTCGCGCACCGATCCCAGGCAAGAGGTCAGCGTGCCGCAGGGCGACTACGTCGCCTACGTGCGCGTGAAGGGCGCCGATCCCGTGAGCGGCGTGCGCAACACCGTGATCGGCCGCGCGTGCACCGAAGTCCTGGGCGTGGCGCCGAACGAGACGCGCAGCATCGCGATGACCGTCGTGCCCGTGACCGTCGAGGGCGTGTGCAGCGACTCGGTGCTGAGCCCCGACGAGCAGTGCGCGACGCCGGGCGTCGGCGACTGCAGCGCGACATGCCAGACGACGCCGTTCCAGCTGAACAGCACGGTGGCGGGCGCGCAGGAGCAGCCGCGCACCGCGGGTCGCGGCGCCAACCGCATCCTCACGACGTTCATCAGCGAGCGCATCGATCTGCTCGCCCGCGTGCTCGGGCCCGATGGTCAGCCGCTCACCTCGCCGGCGCTCCTGACCGCCGATCGCGACGTGAACGACGCGCTGACCGAGACGGGCTTCTCCGGCATCTCCGGCACCATCGTGACCTCGCATCCCGCCGTCGCCTCGAACGGCCGCATGGCGATCGCGACGACCATCGTGCCGCGCGCGAGCGAGTTCGACGTGCGCGTCGGCTTCTTCGACTCGGGGCTCGCGCCCGAGGGTGACTTCGTCGCGATCACCAACGACACAGGCCGGCAGGACGCGCTCGTGGGCGCCTTCGCGGCGGACGGCACCTACCTCGCGGCGTTCGTCGACGGCGCCAGCGGCGGCATCGGCGTGCGCACGTTC
>JAFLCL010000295.1 GCA_017303575.1 Deltaproteobacteria bacterium | reverse complement strand
CTCGGCTATCTGCACGAGACGACGGCCGCCGAGGCACGTGGCGCGCCGATCCCGCCCTCGATCGTGAGCGACGCCGAGCTGCTCGCGATCTACAGCCAGTCGCTCGATCAGGCGCTGATGCCGCTCGCGCGCCGATCGCTCGAGGCCTACCGCTTCTGCCTCGCTGCGTTCGAAGAGCTCGGGGGCACGATCGAGGGTCCGCAGTGGACCACGTGGTCCGAGTGGTGCGAAGACCGCGGGGAAGAGGTCTACCGCGTGTACTCCCACGCACCGGAGCCGACGGAGAGCCGAGAGGACCTCGCGGCCCAGCCGAGGTCGGGGGATGCCTCGAGCGGTGGGGCGCAGCAGTGACGAAGCGTCCCTCGTTCGGTGGTGGCGGGCTCGCGCACGTGTCGACGGAGAACCTCACCCGCCTCTTGTCGCGCGTGCACGACGGGAGCCTCGAGTGCCCGATCACGCACCCCACGCTGCTCCGCGCGGGCATGCCGGATCTCGTCGATGAGCTCGGTCACCTCGTGGGCCTCGAGGCGCGCGCGGTGCAGGCGGTGCTCGTCGCTGTGATCGCCGAGCGCCGCACGCGCGCGTGATCGACTACGGCGGGCAGGTGTTGATCGCGCCCGGCGTGCCGTAGTTGCGTGTCGAGTAGCGCGCGGTCTCGGGCGCGCTGCACCATGCATCGGCGACGTCGTTGCCGAGGTGAGGGCTCGATCCGCCGAGCACGCTCGAGGCGACCATGATGCTGCGCTGCTCGAGGATGGGGAACGTGCGGCCGTAGAGCACCTCGTCGATCACCACGCCGCCGCACACGAGCGCGGCGCGATCGGCGTCACGCTCGAGGAGGAACGTGCCCGTGCCGTAGAGGTAGTCGGTGCCGATGTCGGCATCGAACGAGGCCGAGGCCACGCCATACGAGCGTGGCGGGATCACGAACGTGCCTGCGATGGGGTGCGAGGTCGCCATGCCGTCGAACGAGCAGGTGCGCAGATCGAAGCTCTGCGTCGCGGAAGGGTTGTAGAGCTCGACCCACTGCGTCGCGGATCGGGGCTCGATCATCAGCTCGCTGAACACGACACTGCCCACCGCGCTCGGACGAACGGGCGAAGGGCTCACCCACGCGTCGGGCGCGACGAACGCGTCGCGCGGGACGAACACATCGGGGGCGAACGCGTCGGGGCTGACTGCATCGGGTGGCGGCGCGTCGAGGCCGGGCGCGTCGAGCGTCGCGTCGATGACGACGCGCGCATCGCGGGCCGCGTCCACAGCGGGACCCGCGTCGCGCGCGATCGAGGCTGCGTCGACCTCGTCGTCGTCGTCGAGCGGCCTCAGCGGCGTGCAGGCGACGAGGGCAGTCGCGGCGAGACAGCAGATCGCGACGCGGAGGCGCACCCCGAGAGTGAGCCACCTCCCACGCGTCGAGATCAAGCGTCAGCTCCGGCTGACGACGAGCCGCAGCGCCTGCACCGGCGCGAGCGCCACGAGGTGCCCGCTCTCTTCCGCGACGTACATCCAGCCACGCTCGTCGACGTGCAGCGAGTCGGGAACGAGCTCGCATGGAGGAGGCGCGCCGATGGCGGAGCCGTCGTTGGGACGGAGCACGTGGACCGCGGCCGAGGGCACGAAGAGCGCGCCGCCGCGCACGAGCGGCGTGAGTCGACGCGGCACGTCGTCGGTGACGGGATTCGACAGCATGCGCGAGAAGAGCGTGTCACCGGTGTGCGGATCGAGCGCGACGAGCTTGCCGTTCGGCGCGTTCACGAAGATCGCGCGGTCGGTGGAGACGAGCCCACCGCCGGTGCCCATGCCCGGATCGGGGATCGCCCAGCGCAGCTCCCCCGAGCGGGGATCGTGCGACGCGAGCACGCCGCGGCGCGCGCCCGTGAGCGCGATCACGAGGTGCTGATCGAGCACCTGCGGTGCGGTCGCGACCGGACCTCCGAGCGCCTGCTTGTGCACGAGCTCGCCGCTCAAGAGATCGAGACCGATGAGCGTCGCGTCGCCGCGGCCGGGCTCGCCCGAGACCGCGATCGCCAGCGATCCGAAGGTCGTCGGCGTGAGGCAGAACTTCGCCGCGGCAGAGTGACGCCACACGACCTCGCCGCTCACCACGTCGATCGCGTCGACGTTGCCGTCGCCGTTGACGGCGAGGACGAGTCGGCCCGCGCGGCGCAGACGGAACGTGCCGGGCGAGCGCGCGGTGTAGCGAAAGCGGAGCTCTCCCGTGCGCAGATCGATCGCCGCGAGCCGATCGCGCCCCTCGGCGACGAGACCGATCGGCGGCATCTGGCCACCGCCGACGAACACACCGGTGGGCGCGCCGCCGACACGCGGCGCGAGGCGCAGCCGGTGCGTGAGCTCGCCCGTCGCGATCTCGCGGATCTCCACGGTGCCGTCGACGCCGAGGCGAACGATCGACTGATCGGCGAGGAACGCGGACTGTGCGGCGCCCTCGTGCTGCCAGAGGCACTGACCATCGTCGCGATGGAGCGCGAGCACGCGGCGCTCGTTGGAGAGCACGAGGCGATCGCCGCAGAAGTACGTGGTCGTCGCGTCGAGGCCGTCGATCACGACGTTCCAGCGGGACGCGAAGCGGAGCGATCCGGGCGCCCGCTCTTCGCGATCCTCACGCGCACGCGGCGGCTCGCTCTCGCACGCCGAGCCCACGCCCAGAGACAGCAGGCGCTCGGGATCGCCGTTGGTGAAGCCCACGGCCTTGCTGCGCGCGCGCACGATGCGACGCAGGCGGCGCACCTCTTCGCGCAGCGCGGCGATGCGGAGGTTCCTGCCCTGCATGCGATCGACCGTCACGAGCGAGCGCAGCATCTCGGCGGCGACACGCAGGACGGGCATGCACGCGTCTTCGATCGCGAGCGCGGGGATCGTGATCGCGCCGTCGTCCTCGCAGCCGAGGGTCAGCGCGATCTCGCTCGCGTCCTTGCGATCGCGGCGCACGCCGACGAGGAACGAGCCCGTACGGAGGCGCACGTGGAGCGCGCGATCTTCTTCCCACGCGGTCACGAGCGCACCGATCGCGCTCACCATGCGCTGCACGGCGAGCAGCACCGGACCGCTGCGCACGAGCGTGACGCGACGACCGCGCACCCACGCCCAGAGCTGTCCGCCGAAGAGCATCGCGTGCACGTCCGCGTGCGAGACGCCGTCGCGCGGCATCTCCTGGGACGGGAACATCGCGGCCTCGAAGCCGAAAGCGAGCGTCTCTCGCTCACCCGGATCCTCGAGCACGCCGCCGCGCTGACGCGTGGCCGACAGACCCGTGTCGCGCTCTTCCACGATGTCGAGCTCACGCGCTCGCGCGAGCAAGCGTCCGTGCGTGTCCGGCTCGAGCAGCTCGAGCACCTGCGCGGTCGACTCGAGCGCACGATCGAGCGGCACCCGACGGTCGAGCACCAGCACGTCGGGCGCAGCCTCGGTGTGGTAGAGGCTGACGAGCACGTTCGCGCCGCGGCGGAGCAGCGCCATCTCGAGCGGCAGTCCGGCGAAGGGGACGAGCGCCTTCTTCCGCGTGCCGTCGGCCATCGCGACGAGCGCGTTGAGCACGTCGCGCGGTGATGGCAGGTCGAGGCCCTCGCCGCTCGGATCGTTGGCGGCGTGCTCGCCCCCACCGCCGAGGAGGCCAGGCGTTCGCTGCGCGAGCGCGAGCTGATCGGGGCTGGCGCCCACGAGCGTCTCGAGCCAGCTCGCGATCGCTCGGCCTCGTCGCGACGCATCGGAGACGATCGCCTCGATGGGTGACGCGATCGCTTGCGCAGGCCGCGCGAGATCGGTGGGTTGGAAGCGGCGTTCCGCGCCGGTGGCCCGGCGCAGGTGCGGATGGAGCGGGATGACCGTCATCGACGGCTCGAATCCTCCCGCCCTTCCGAGGGCCGCTCCAGTTTTCAGCGACGATCCGCGCGAGGTGCGGATCTCTTGACCATTTCAGATCGTGACGCCGCTGCCGCTGGGCGCGGTGGCCGTGCTCGGCGGCGGGCCACCGACGCCACCCGTCTCGGCGATCGCGCGATCGATCGCGCCAGGGTCGAAGCCCTGCATCACGCGGCCGCGCACGTCGATCACCGGGATGCCATTCGGCGTGATCCCGGCCGCGCGCGCGCGTCGGATCATGTCCTGTCGGGCCGAGGGATCGGCCTCGATGTCGCGCTCCTCGAAGGCCACGCCGCGCTCGCGGAGGTGCGCCTCGGCCTCGCGACACGCGCCGCACCACGACGCGCCGAAGACGACGATCTCACCCGAGGCCGTGGTCGCCACCGTCGCCGCTTCACGCGCCGCTCGTGCGCGCGCCTCGAACGCATCGCGCGTCACGCGTCGCACCACGTAGCTCCCGCCTTCACCCGCCTCGCGGAGATCGGCGACGAGCACGTGATCGGGATCGCGATCCTCGGGCGCGAGCGCGGGAGAGTCGACGCGCACCTCGCTGCGTGCTGCCTCGGGCACGTCGCTGCGTCGCTCGGCGACGTGCGTGCCCTCGGCGTCGAACCACGTGAGCATCAAGCCCTCGGCCTCGCCGCGCACGGCGAACGGCGGATCGATCACCTCGCCCGTGCTCGCGAGATCAGCGGCGGCGCTCTGCGATTCCGCGCCCGCTGCGGTCTCGGCACCGCTGCATCCGAGGCCCGCGAGCGCGAGCGTGATCGAGGCGAGGAGCACGAGGTGGAAGCGCATGACGGTCCGGCGAGGATAGCGTCCGCCGCGTGCGTCCGCACCGTGACCCCCGCGATCGGGCGGTGCCGAGCGGAGCGAGGGACGAGACACGATCGCGCGCCTGACCGCGGGTCGCGCTCTCTCAGCGCGTGCTCTGCTGCCACACGCCGCGCACGTACTGCTCGACGCGATCGAGCGGCTCGCGCAGCGCGCCCGCCATCGGCCACAAGCGCCCCATCTCGCGATCGAGCGACTGCGAGAGCACGCCGATCTCGTGCTCGAGCTGCTCGTTCTCGCGATCGAGCTGCACCTGGAGCTCGGCGACCTGCGCGGCGAGCACTTCGTGTACGGCGGCCTTCTCGGTGAGCGCCTGATCCACCGCGGCGAGCTCCCACAAGACACCGTCCGACTCCGTCTCGCGGCCCTGGGAGCGGAGCTGCGCGCGCCGCTCTTCGAGCGTGGAGCGCTGCGCGGCGAGGCGATCGAGCTCGCCCTTCTCGTGCGACAGCTGGCCTGCGAGCTCGTCGAGCGTGCGGCCGATCGTCGCGCGGAAGTCACGCGCCTTCTCCGAGACGCCCTCGAGCGCGCGCTGCTCGCGGCGCGCAGCGTTCGCGGCCTCCTCGAGCTCTTCGAGCGATCGGGTGGCGAAGGCCATCGCGTGATCGACGTCGGGCGGCGGCGGCGATTGCTCGACCAGCTCGTCGAGGCACGCACGAAGACTCTCGAAGCGCTCGCGCCATCGACGTGTGCCGGCCAGGCCGTGCTCTCCGCTCGAGCCGGGCGCCGCGACGTCGGGGCTCTCGGTGATCGGCGGCGGGTGCACGCTCTCGGGCGCTTGGATGTCGATGTCGATCGAGAGATCGTCGCCGGGCGCGACGGGGATCGATCGTCGGTTGTAGTCCGCGGTGATCGGACGCCCCGTAATGCCCGAGACCGGGTTGGCGATCGACGGGCGCGCGTTCGCGGGGCTCGAGGTCTTGGTGCTCGTCGTGGTGTTCGTCTTGGGCGCTGCGCTGGCGCGGGGAGACTCCATCGGTCCGCCGGTGTCGACCGGCACACGCAGCGAGGCCTCTGCGCTCGGCGGGATCGACACGTCCTTCGAGGGCGGGCGTGGGCTCTGGCTCTCGAACGGAGGAAGCGCGATCGGCACGGACTCGAGCGCGCGCGGCGGCCGGCTCTCCGCTTGCTCGGGCGTGGGGACGATCGAGACCGGACGCTTGCCGCCGCTGCCCGGGGTTCCGGCGGAAGGACGCGCGAGCGCGCCCCACTCGAGCTCCGAGCCCAGACGCTCGCGGCACGAGCGCAGCTCCTCGAGGAAGTGGAACGCGTCGCGGAAGCGCTTGTCCGGCGACTTCTCGAGGCAGCGAAGGACGAGCTCTTCGATCGGCTGCGGGAGGCCCGGACGTCGCAGCGAGGGCCGGATCGGCGGCTCGGTCACGTGCTTGATGAGCAGATCGCCCGGGTACTCGTAGTCGAACGGCAGCGCGCCGGTGACCATCTCGTAGAGGATCACGCCGAGCGAGTAGAGATCGCTCCTGCCATCGATGTTGGCGCTCTGGATGTACTCGGGCGCGATGTAGCCCGGCGTGCCGAAGATCTGCTGGCTGCCCGTGAGCGAGGGCTGATCCATCAGCTTGGCGATGCCGAAGTCGAGCAGCTTCACGAAGTCCGCGCGATCGCGACGCTGCACGAGCAAGAGGTTCTCGGGCTTGAGATCGCGGTGGATCACGCCCATCTGGTGCGCACGCGCGAGCGCGCCCGCGGCCTGCTCTGCGATGTCGAGCGCGCGCAGCGGAGGGAAGGGCCCCTCGCCCATCGCCTTGAGCAGCGAGTCGCCAGGGACGTACTCCATGACGAGGTAGAGGAGACCGTCCTCCGTCTCGCGGAAGTCCGAGATCTCCACGATGTTCTCGTGGTTGATGCGGTTGACGGCGCGCGCCTCGCGGATGAAGCGATCGCGCTGGACCGGATCGCTCGCGAGGTCACGGCGCAGCGTCTTGATCGCCATCAAGCGATCGATGAGCACGTGCCGCGCGAGGTAGACGCTCGACATTCCCCCCGTGCCGAGCCGCTGGATCAACCGATAGCGGCCGCCGATGGTGCGGCCGATCAGCGGATCGACCGGGGGCTTGCGCACGGCTCAGCCTCCTCCGTCGACGTTCGCGTCGGTGGTCGCCGCGTCCGGCGTGCTCGCCGCGTCGGGGGCGCTGGCCGCGTCGGGGGTGCTCGCTGCGTCGGGGGCAGCGGCTGCGTCGGGTGTGCTGCCCGCGTCCGGGGTGCTCGTAGCGTCGGGCGTGCTGAACGCATCGTCGTCGACGCCGCTGTCGATCATCGGATCGACCCAAGCGTCGGGAGGCGCCATCACGCCGGTGCAGTCGCTCTGACACGCGCCGCGCATGAGGCCCGCGTGGCAGCAGGAGAGCCCGCTCGCGCAGTCTTGATCGATCTCGCACGTGGAGCCTGCGCCGTTCGTGCAGCCTGGGCCGAGCGCACCGAGCGCGAGGCTCGCGAGGCATGCGACGAGCGCGCGGCGCGCCGTGACGACGGGGGAGAGCGGGGTCGGAGCGACCTCTCGACGAACGGGCAAAGTGAGCCTCCAGAAACGGGCGTCCGACGATAGCGTCTCGGGCGCGAGCCCGCCATTGGCAACGCCTGCAATCAACGGCTCGCGCGCGGCGCGATCGGTCACTCGCGCTTGGACTTCTCGCGGTACGTCGCGCGGATGGGCGTGCCCTCGAAGCCGAAGCGCTCGCGCAGCGCGTTCACCACGTAGCGCTGGTAGCTGAAGTGGATGCCCTCGGGCTCGTTCGTGACCAGCACGAAGCGCGGCGGTCGCGTCTCGGCCTGCGTGACGAAGTAGAGGCGCACGGGGCGGTGGTTGTAGGTGGGGGGCGGGTGTCGATCGAGCACCTCCTCGAAGAAGCGGTTCAGCTCCGAGGTGGTGACGCGCGAGCGGTGGTTCGAGATGGCCTTCTCCGCGGCCTCCAGGATCTTCGCGGAGCTGCGGCCGGTCTTGGCCGAGAGGAGGACGATCTGCGCCCACGGTGCGAACGCCAACGTCTCCTTGGCGAGATCCATCGCGCGCTTGCGCTCGCGCTCGTCGAGGAGATCGCTCTTGTTCAAGCCCACCACGAGCGCGCGGCCTCGATCGACCACGAGGCCGGCGAGGCGCGCGTCCTGCTCTGCGATGCCTTCCTTCGCGTCGACGAGGAGGATCGTGCAGTCGCTGCGCTCGATCGACTTGATGGCCTTCATCACGGCGATCGACTCGACGGCCTCTTCGATGCCGCGCTTTCGGCGGATGCCCGCCGTGTCGATGAGCACGTACTGCTGCTCACCGTTCTTCGTCTTGCGCGTGAGCAGCGAGTCGATCGCGTCGACGGTCGTGCCTGGTCGGTGGTCGACGAGCTGACGATCCTCGCCGAGCAAGCGGTTGGTCAGCGAGCTCTTGCCCGCGTTGGGGCGACCGACGATCGCGATGCGTCGCGCCTCCTCGCCCCACACCGGCGCGCTGCCTTCGTCCGGCGGGGGAAGCGCGGCGACGATCGCCTGCTCGAGCTCGACGAGGTTGTTGCCGTGGAGCGCCGAGATCGCGATCAGGTGCTCCATCCCGAGCGAGTAGAGGTCCGCGCTCTCGAGCACCTGCGCGCGCGAGTCGGCCTTGTTGGCGACGAAGACGACCTTCTTGTCCGCCTTGCGGAGGAGCTGCACCGCCGCGCGATCGGCGGTGGTGGGCATCGTCGTCGCATCGAGCACGCACACGACGACGTCGGCCTCGGAGAGCGCCGCGCGCACGTGGCGCGCGATGCCTTCCTTCATCGGATCGTTCGAGTCCGGATCGAAGCCGCCGGTGTCGACGAGCACGAACTCGCGGCCCTGGAGGAACGTGTCGGCGTAGTGGCGATCGCGCGTGACGCCGGGCACGTCCTCGACGATCGCGAGGCGCGCGCCCGCGAGGCGGTTGAAGAGCGTGCTCTTGCCGATGTTGGGACGGCCGATGATGGCGACGACCGCGCGCGCGCCGATCGCTCCGGCGGGCAGCGACTCACCGCGGCGACGACGACGCGAGATGTCGCTCGTGAGCTGTGCGCCCATGGACGGTCCGCCCGAGGCGGGCGATTCGTCGACGAAGGCGGGGGACTTCTTCTTGCGGACGGCCATCTCGACCTCTCAGGGAAGGCTTCCGTCGCGCACGAGGCGACGGACCTTCTCGGCGTCCTTCGTCCAGCCCGGCACGACCTTCACGAACGTGCGGAGGAAGACCTTGCGCTCGAGGAAGCTCTCCATCGCGATGCGCGCGGCCTCGCCGATCTCCTTGAGCTTGCTGCCGCGCGCGCCGATGAGGATGCCCTTGTGCGAGTCCTTCTCGACGACGATGGTCACGCCCACGCGCACCATGCGGCCCTCTTCGACCCACTCGTCCACGAGCACGGCCGTGCCGTACGGCACCTCTTCGCGTGTCGCGCCGAGGATGGCCTCGCGCACGAGCTCGGCGACGAAGAAGCGCTCGGGACGATCGGTGAGGCTGTCGTCCTCGTAGAGGAGCCCCACCCCATCGACGACAGCGCCGAGATGCCCGCGCAGCTCGCTCACGAGGCCGCTGACACCGGTGCCGCGGCTCGCGCTGATCGGTACGAGCGCGGTGAAGCGCGTCTTCTGTCCGGGCTTGGTCGTGGCGAGCTTCTCGAGCGCGGGCAGGAGCTTGCCCTTGTCCTTCACCCGGTCGACCTTGTTGAGCACCAGCACGACGGGCTTGTTCGCTTCTCCGAGGAGCGCGAGCACGCGCTGATCCGCGGGCGCGAGATCACCTGCGCGTGCGACGTCGGTCGCATCGACCATGAGCGCGATCGCATCGACGCCGTCGAGCGCTCCCTGCGCCTCCTCGACGAGCACGCGCCCGAGCACCGAGCGCGGCGACTCGAGGCCCGGCGTGTCGAGGAACGCGATCTGGGTGCGGCGTCCCTCGTCGTCGGTGCCGTCGTGCACGCCCAGGAGCACGGTGCGCGTGGTGCCCGGCTTGGGCGTGGTGATCGCGAGGCGCTGACCGACGAGCGCGTTGAGCAGCGTGGACTTGCCGACGTTCGGTCGCCCGACGATTGCCACGCGTCCCGCCCGCACGTCCGCGGTCTTCTTCGCGCTCTTCGCTGCCTTCTTCGGCGCGTTCGCGGAGGACGCGGGACCAGTCTCGTTCGGCGTACGGGGCATCGGAGGGCGCCGACCCTAGCAGGGCCGCACCAGAGGGCACGCCGAGCGCGCAGGCCACGCGTGTCGGGGAGCATGTCGGCGATCAGCAGGACCTGCGGTTCGAATTGCTCGCGGCGCTCGGGCAGCGCTGCGCACGCCATCGCGAGGAAGATCGTCGAGACGACCCGGATCGAAGCCTCTGGGCGGTGTCATGAGCTGTTGACCGGGTGGCGGGGGTCCCGGAGAGTTGCGCGCACGCCATGGGCCTCGGCTCCGTCATCCTCGGTGTCTTCTCGTTCCTCCTGATGATCGCGGGGGTGCTGCTGTTCTGGGTGCCGTTCCTCGGCACGATGCTCTCGTTCCTCTCGCCGATCCTCTCGATCGCGGGCGTGATCCTCGGCGGCGTCGCGATGTCGCGCGCCAAGCAGGGCATGGGCGAGAGCGAGGGGCTCGCGACCGCGGGCCTCGTGCTCAACATCATCGCGTTCATCCCTGCGATGACGATCGCGGTGATCTGCGGCTCCTGCAACATGCTGTGCACGAACCTCTGGCTCACGCCGTCGACGCCGAGCACGAGCCCGATGCCGTGGGATCGCGACGCGGGGCCAGGGTCGAACCCGCTCGAGGATCTCTTCGACGAGCCCGACGCCGCGACCGGCGCGCCCGTGCCCGACCCCAACGCGCCGCCCGTTCCGATGCAGCGACAAGGCGACGAGACGCCGCTGCC
>JAFLCL010000294.1 GCA_017303575.1 Deltaproteobacteria bacterium | reverse complement strand
ATCGACGATGCCGTAGCCGTAGAGGAGGTCGTGCCCACTCTCGTCGGGCGTGGCGAAGGGCGCGGGCCGCACGGAGGCCACGAGCGCGTCGCGGAGCTCGCTCGCCGAGAGCTCGGGCGCTGCCGACGCGAGGAGCCCACCGATGCCCGCGACGATCGGGCACGCGCTCGAGGTGCCGCCGAAGCTCGTGGTCACGTCGCCGGGGTCGCCGCCCTCGCCGCCGGACACGTCGGTGGTGAGCGTGCCGGTGGGCGCGACCATCGCGACGCACGCGCCCGAGTTCGAGAACGAGGCGGCCTCGTCGAACGTGTTGATCGCGCCCACGGTGAGGACACCGGGGATCGCCTGGAGCTCGTCGTCGTCGATGACCGAGGCGTCGTTGCCCGCGGCGAACACCACGAGCGCGCCACGTCCCCCGCGGCCCGACGCGATCACCATCTCGATCTCGCGCACGAGCGCGAGCGGCGCGGGCGCACCGGCCTCGAAGCCCCAGCTGTTCGACACCACCGCGACGTCGTCGTGGGTGCGCGCGAACTCGAACGCGCGCACGTCGGTGGAGATCGAGACCAGCGTGCCGGGTGCGCCCAGCAGTCGGATGCAGCGCAGCGAGCACTCGGGACACGCGCCCGCGACGTCGAGGCCGTTGTCGGTCACCGCCGCCGCGAGGCCCGCGCACGCGGTGCCGTGCTCGTTGCCGCTGGTGCCCGGCAGAAACGAGGGATCCGCGTCGTCCTCGAGCGCGTCGTAGCCCTCGAGCATGTGATCGACGAGATCGGGGTGCGTCAGGTCGCAGCCGTTGTCGACGACGGCGATCGTGACGCCCGGATCACCGTCCTCGATCGACCACGCCTCTTCGACGTGGATCGTGTCGAAGAACCACTGACCGCCGTAGCGCGTGTCGTTCGGCGGCACGGTGATGTCGTGCTGCACGTGCTCGAGCGCGAGATCGGGCGAGGCCGCCTCGATGCGGCCCGAGGCCACGAGCGGCGAGAGGCGCGACGCGAGCGCGAGCGCGCCCTCGCCTTCACGCGTCGATCGTACCGCGACGATCCCCGCCGCCGACGAGAGCACCTCGTCGACCATCACACCCTCGAGCACCGACGCGTCGCCGATCACGATCACGCGATCGGTGCCGAGCGCGGTGCGGAAGCGGCGCCCGTTCGCGTGTAGCCACATCGATCCATCGGGATCGATCGCGATCACACGCTCGCGCGAACCCTCACGGTAGCGAGTCTCACGCGACGCGGCGTGAACGACCGCAGTCGCTGAATCAGCCGAGACCCGCTGTGCCTCGCTGCCCGCGGGAACCGACGAGACGACCGTGATCGCGGCAGCCACGAGACCAAGCCGGCTCGTCCGGCTCGCCCACCACTGCGAGCGCTCTCCATGGCCCCGCGTTGGAGCCCGGTGGTGCGTAGGCGAGGCGTTCATCCGAGCTCCTTCCATCCAGGAACGCCCTCAATCCAGGAACGCCCAGCGCACACGCATCGCGCCGCCACCCGAGGGGATCGGCACGGTGTCCGAGGTCTGACACATCTCCTGGTTCGCAGGCGGGTAGTAGGAGACGACCTCGAGCTTCACGTGTCGTCCGCTCGCGGGACGCACGACGTAGACGTTGCCCGTCATCTGCACGCAGCCGGGGTAGGTCCAGAAGCTCGAGAGCGCTGTCGCGGGCGAGCCGAGGCCCGAGCCGTCAGGCACGAGATCGCAGCTGGGCTCCGTGAAGTACTGCTCGGTGCGGTACGTGAGCGACTCGGGCGACTCGGTGAGCGACTCGAACGTGGTGCCCGGCGCAGTCCGTCCCGCCGCGACGCACGACGGCCCGCCCACGCCGCTGTTCAGGCGGATGATGAAGCGACGGAACGCGATGTCCCAGTCGCTCGAGACGAGCGAGTCCTCGTCCGAGATCTCGACGCGCTCGAGGCCCGCGTCGGTGAAGCGCGCGTACACGTACGACTGCGTCGGCGTCATGCCGCCGCCCGTGGCGTCGATGAGCGTGAGGAACTCGCCCGCCGTCTCGCCCTCCTCGGTGATCGCCGCAGAGCTCACTGTGTCGAAGAAGTCGAGCTGCGAGATCGACTGGTCCTGACAGATCGGGTCGACCGGCGAGCACGCCTCGACGAACGCATCCGGCGCGGTCGGCGCGTCGTCGGCGCTCATCGCCGCGTCGGTCAGCGGGCCCGCGTCGTCACCGGCAGGCGTCGAAGGACAGCCCACGAGCACGGAGCCCGCGAGCGAGGCGAGAGAGAGCGGAAGGATCAGGTTCTTCATGGCAGGGCCGCCATCCTGACCCGACGAAGCCTCGGGCGAAAGTCCCGAGCACCCTACGAGCCGTCGGACGACGTCGCGTCCAAGACCTCGCGGACCTTCCTAGCCAGCTTCATCGGCGTGTAGGGCTTCTGGATGAACGCGACATTCGCCTCCAGCAACCCGTGCCGCACCACTGCGTCGTCGGTGTAGCCGCTCATGAAGAGCACCTTGGTCCGCGGCAGCTCTTCCTTCAGCTGCTCGATCAGGGCCGGGCCGGAGAGGTTCGGCATCACGACATCCGTCAGGATGAGGTCGAGCGGTCCTCGGTGGGCTCGCGCCACGCGCAGTGCGTCCTGGCCATCCGTCGCCGTCAGCACGTTGTAGCCGTGCATCCGAAGGCCCATCAACGCCATGCTCCTCACGCCCTCGTCATCCTCTACGAGCAAGATCGTCTCGGTGCCACGAGGCGCGACGCGCGGGTCGGTAGCGCGCCTGACCGAGAGATCCTCCTGCACGGCGGGAAGGTAGATCTTGAAGGTGGTGCCGCGACCCGGCTCGCTGTAGACGTGAATGCACCCCCCGCTCTGCTGCACGATCCCGAAGACCATCGACAGCCCGAGGCCCGTGCCCTTCCCGACCGGCTTGGTCGTATAGAAAGGCTCGAAGATTCGGCTCATGACCTCGGGTGGCATGCCACAACCGCTGTCGGTCATCGCCAGGAGCACATGGTCGCCGACATGGCAGTCCAGATGTGTGGCGGCGTACTCCTCACTGAGGACCACATTGCTGGTCTCGACCGTCAACCGCCCACCGCGGGGCATGGCGTCACGCGCGTTGACGGCCAAGTTCATCAGGACCTGGTCGAGCTGGCCCGGGTCGACCTTGACCCGGTGCAGCGTCGGGGCGAGGACGGTCGTGAAGAGAATGTCTTCACCGATGACGCGCCGAAGCATGCTCGTGGCCTTGGCGACGAGGGCGTTCGCATCGAGCACCTTCGGCTGCAGCACCGTCTGGCGACTGAAGCCGAGAAGCTGCCGGGTGAGCGAGGCCGCGCGCTCGGCGGCATCGCTGATGAACGTGATCGACTCGCGAGCCTCCGCGCCCACCTCCGGCGTCGACAGGAGCAGCTCGCTGTGACCCGAGATGATGGTCAACAGGTTGTTGAAGTCGTGAGCAATCCCTCCCGCGAGCCGTCCCACTGCCTCCATCTTCTGAGACTGACGGAGCTGTGCCTCCATCTCCTTCCTCGCGGTGACATCGGTCTGGACCCCCACGAAATAAGAGATCGCGCCTCCCTCGTGGACCGGGCTGACGGAGATCTCGTTCCAGAACTGCGTCCCGTCCTTGCGGTAGTTGAGCAGCTCCACCGTGCACGCGCGCCCCGCCTCGATCTGCTCGCGCAGCGTCCGGACGACCTCACGATCGGTGTCCTTCCCCTGGAGTAGACGGCAGTTCCGTCCCACGAGCTCCTCCGGACGGTAGCCAGTCAGACGCTCCGCGCCGGGGCTCGCGTAGATGATGGGATTGTCAGGCAGGTTCGGATCCGTGATCACGATCCCCTGGGAGATCTGCTGAATCGCGCGATCGCGCAGCCGTAGCGACTCCGCGATCCGGTGACTGTCCGAGAGGTCCTTCATGCCGCCCAACATGCGGACCGGCTCGCCGCGCGCATTGCGAACGATGTACCCGCAGTCGAGCACGGGCGTGTAAGCCCCATCCTTCCGCCGAAATCGATATTCCGCCATCCAGCTCTCGCTGCCACTCCCGAGGGCCTTCTCGACGATGGTGTTCACCGTCTCCCGATCGTCGGGGTGGATTCGTGCCAGACAGAAGTCCATCGTGGGCGCCAGGTCGTCCCGGGAGTACCCGAAGAGGCTCGTCACACCGTCGTTCCACGAGTGCGCGCCCGTCACCATGTCCCACTCCCACACGGCGTGACTGGTCGCCTTCGACAGCAGCCGAAATCGCTCCTCGCTCTGAACCAGAGCCTGTTCGGCCAGGTAGCGCTCCGTGATGTCGCGATAGTTGACGGCGACTGCACGGACGTCCGGATGGTCCACGAGGTTCACCTCGTACGACTCGACCCAGCGCCACGAACCGTCCTTGTGGCGGACGCGCAGCAAGATGGTTCGATGCACGCCCAACGCCGATTGTGTTCCTGTCGAGTCCATCGCCAGAACGAGCACATCGTCGGGATGAACGAACTCGTGGATGTGGCGGCCCACCATCTCGTCCGGCTCGTACCCCAAGACCTTGGTGACGGCGGGACTCTCGTAGGCAATCCTCCCATCCGGCGTCACCAGGTGGAACACGTCCCAGGAGCTCTGGACCACCGTTCGAAAGAGAGACTCGCTCTGGCGCAGCTTCTCGCGGGTCGTCTGCCTCTCGATGGCGCTCCACGACCTCTCGGCGACCTCCTGGACGATGGAGACCTCTTCAGGCCTCCAGTCGCGCCGGCTGGCGTGGTGCACGACCACCATGGCGCGCAGCGCCCCGTCCTTGACGACGGGACACAGGACGAACGCCCCCACGCCCGCGGCCCTCCAAGTCGCCAACCCATCGGGGGACGTGACCTCCGCGCCGACGTCTCGGACGACCAACACTCTGCCCAGGGCGAGCTCCGAGCAGGCCTCCGGGCCGAACGACGCGACAGCGAACTGGCCAACGAGACTCGCGCAGCGATCGGTGTAGTCGCGAAGGATGGAGAACGTCTCACCATCCGCCTCGACGCTCGCATACGCGCAGCGGGAGACACGGAGGAACTCGCCGAGCAAGCGCGCGACCACCGTCATGGTCTCACCAGCGACGCTCACCTTCCTCATCGCTTCACTCACCTCGTTGAGGAAGCCGAGTCGTGCCTCGCTGGCCGCGAGAGCGAGCTTCGCGTCGCGGGCAGTCGTGACATCGCGAAAGGAGACCGCCAGGCCGTCGTCGGATGGATAAGCGCGAACGCCGAACCACCCGCCCAACGGCGGGAAGTACTCCTCGAAGTCGACGGTGATCCCCTCCGCCAGCGCGCGGCGATACTCGCGCTCGAAGGCCAGGCCCATCGTCTCGGGGAAGGCCTGCCACATCGTGAGCTTCAGGAGCTCGCCCCGGGATCTCCCGGTGATCCGCTCCGCCTCGGCATTCACGTAGGTGAAGCGCCAGTCCCGGTCGAGCGTGACGAACCCGTCCGTCATGGTCTCGAGGGTGGTGATGAGCCGCTCCCCCAGCTGCCGCTGAAGGACCTCGGCCTGCTTTCGCTCCGTGATGTCCTGGAACGCGCCGTGAACGGACGCCACGCGTCCAGCTCCGTCGCGAACCGCTTCACCGATGGCACGCACCCAGAGCCGACGCCCCTTCGCGGTCGTCAGCTCGAGCTCGAACTCGAACGGCGTGCCTTCGGTGGCGCACTCGCTCACCACGCGCGCGACGTGCTCGCGGTACTCCGGGGCATAGAAGCGGATGGCCTCGTCGAGCGTGGGCTGGTAGCCCGCCGGCAGCTCGTGGATCGCGCAGATCTCGTCCGACCACGTGACGGTCTGGGCCGCGAGGTCGAGCGACCAGCCGCCGAGCTTGGCCACCCGGCCCGCGATGCGCACCAGAACCTGCTGCTGACGCAGTGCCTCTTCGGCTTGCTTGCGCGCCGTGATGTCGCGCGAGATCCCGATCACGCCGGTGACTTCCCCGCCTCCAGGTCGGTACGGCACCTTGATCGCCTCGTAGACGCGTGTGGCACCGGCCGCCGAGAGCCGCTCCTCGGTCGTCACGGACTGGCCCTCATCCATCACGAGCTTGTCGCTGGCCATCACCACGCGCGCGCTCTCGGGCTCGAAGAGCGCAGTGTCGTCTTTGCCGAGCATGTCCTCCACGGCCTTGCCCACGAACCGCGCCGCGGCGCTGTTGCAGAGGAGGTACGTTCCGCGGCGGTCCTTGACGTAGAGGCCGTCGGGCGACCCTTCGACGACCCCCTCGAGCAAGCTCATCGTCCGGCGCAGCTCCGCGCGGGCTGTCTCGAGCGATCGGATGTCGATGCCCATCCCGAGCAAGCAGCGCAGGCCACCCAACGCGGCGCGCGTTCCGTTGAAGAGGTAGGGGATCCGTCGCCCGTCCTTGGTGAAGAGGTCAGCCTCGACTTCGCTCTGACCGTCCGCGAACACTGCCTGGATCTCTTCGGCGACGCGCAGGCGGTCAGTGGGAGCGATCACGTCGAGCGGATCGAGGGCCTGAATCTCCGCCGCGGAGTAGCCCGTCACCATCTCCAGACGCCAGTTCCATCGGAGGAATCGCCGGTCTTCGTCGTACATGTAGAAGACACCCGGCAGACTGGACAAGATCGCGTCCGAGAGATCGCGCTCGCGGCGAATGGCCTCTTCCGCCTGTTTTCGCTCCGTGATGTCGCGCGTCACCACGCTGAACCCTGCGTGGTTGCCGAAGTGGTCCTTCAGCACCGACACCGTGACGATGGCCCGGAACGCCGCGCCGTCCTTGCGCACGCGGTCTCCCTCGAACTCGACGTGTCCCGCAGCCTGCGCGGCACGCCAGAGTTCGGCCGCCTTCTCACTCATCAACTCCTCGGGGGAGACGACGGTCGTGTAGTGACGGCCGATGATGTCTTCACCTCGGTACCCATACAGACGCTCCGCGCCCGGATTCCAGCTCGAGATCACGCCGGCGGGGTCGACCATGTAGATCGCGTAGTCGACGACGGACTCGACGAGCAGCCGAAATGGATCCGCTGCGTGGTGTGCGAGCATGGACGTGAACGGGGGAGAGATCTTGGACATGGACACGTCACTCGCTGAGACTGCGTGAGTTCGGTCCACTCGATCTCGTCCGAGATCGACACACCCGCAGTCACACCACTGCCGAGCAAACCAGCGCGAATGGGTGCTTGCCCGCGTGAGCGGACAGTCCCCGTGCAAGCGTGTTCGCCTCCGTCGCTCGCAATCGTCTGCGAAGCCGATGTCCAATGCAAGCCCCACGACGGGGACGTGGCGCGCGCACCTTCCCGGGTCTTGGTCAGAGAGCGTCCATCCCCATCAGCGAGCGCAGGCGCGCGATTGCCTCGGAGAGAATCTGGCAGACCCGGCTCTCCGTGACGCCCAAGACGCGGCCGATCTCGGCCTGGGTGCACTCCTCCGCGAAATAGAGGCCGAGGACCTCCTGCTTGCGCGGCGACAACTGGGCGATGGCCTCGGCGAGCCGACGACGCGTGTCGCTCGCGACGCAGAGCAGCTCGGGCTGTGGCGCGGAGCTCTCGACGAGATCGGGATCCGTCATGCCCCCGGCGCAGAGCATCACTCCGCGGCGTGCGGTGTCGGCGTGACGACGGTAGTGGGCGAGGGGGAGCTTCAGCCGCGCCGCCAGCTCTTCGTCGGTCGGCGTGCGGCCGAGCTCTCGCTCGAGCTCGCTCCTGGCGCGACGCATCGCTGCCTCGATGCGCCTGCCATAGCGAGTCATCGCATCCGAAGAACGAAGCTCGTCGAGAATGGCTCCACGAATCCTCGCCTCGGCGTAGGTCTCGAATCGCTCACACTTCATCGGGTCGTAGGCGCGTGCGGCCCGGACGAGCCCTTCGGCCCCCGCGCCGACGAGGTCGGCGACGTCGATGTGCGGCGGGAGGCGGCGTGCGACGCCGCGCGCGACTCGATGCACGACGGGCATCCCCCGGCTGATGAGGTCATTCCGATCCGAAACCACGAGTTGGGTCATGGGTCTCTCCAATCGGCAGGGTTTCGAAGCTCCCCGAGGGCTTCGCTGTCCGACTGGGGGCCCTTCCGCAGCGGCCGTGCCGAGTCCCCTTTCCCCATGATTTCCAGGCGAACGCAACGAGAGACGGCGGCGCGCATCGGGGGCGCGCCACGTACATGACGAAATCGTCATCTACGTGGCGAGGGGTCCGATCGAGCGCTTCACTCGTCTGGGTCGGCAGCCTCAGCCTGAGCGTCCGACCGGCGACGCAGCCGCTCGACGAGCGTGGTGCGGTTCACCTGAAGGAGCGCCGCGGCGCGCTGCTTGTTCCCCCCGGTCCTCGTGAGCGCTTGCCGAATCAAGGCCATCTCGAACCGCTCCAGCGCCGCCTTGAGGTTGAGCCCCTCCTCGGGCAGCACGGGGTCGTCGGGCGTCCGCGACTCCGCTGGCGCGGGCCTCCCGTCGCCTCCGAGCCGGACTCGCTCCGGCACGTCCTCGAGCGTCAGGTCTCCCGAGCCACGCAGGAGCACCATTCGCTCGAGGACGTTCTGGAGCTGGCGGACGTTGCCCGGCCAGCCGTACCCGCGCAGGGCCGCCATGGCGGCCGGCGTGATCCCGCTGACGCGAGATCGGCGTCGCGCCGCGAGGTCGCGGAGAAAGAGGGCGACCAGTGAGTCGATGTCCTCCGTCCGCTGGCGAAGCGGAGGGAGCTCGACTCGAATCACGTCCAGGCGATAGAGAAGGTCCTCGCGGAACTGTCGTGCGTGCACCATCTCCTCGAGGTCACGATGGGTCGCAGCAACGACACGAACATCGACCGCCACGGGCTCGTTCTCACCGAGCGGAACGACCTCTTTCTCCTGCACGGCCCGCAGGAGCTTCGCCTGGAGCGTCAGCGGCATCTCCGCGACCTCGTCGAGGAAGAGCGTTCCGCCGTCCGCCGATTGAAAGCGGCCGATGCGTGGGCCCTGTGCGCCCGTGTACGCACCGCGCGAGTGGCCGAACATCTCGCTCTCCATCAGGTTCTCGGGGACCGCCGCGCAGTTGAGGGCGATGAACGGTCCACGGCGCCCGCTGCCTGCGTGGAGCGCTCGGGCGACCAGCTCCTTTCCCGTGCCGGTCTCACCCGAGATGAGGACCGAGCAGTCGCTGGCCGCGATGCGTCGGAGAACGTCGATGACGGCAAGGAGCGGAGGGGCGCTACCGACCAGCGCCGGGGCATACAACCTCCGCCACTCCTCAGCGGCGAACACGTCCGCGTCGGCGGGATCCTCCGACAGGCGGCTCGCCTCGGTGGTCACGCGGAGGAGGGCAGCATCGAGCGCCTCCATGGAGAACGGCTTGAGGAGATAGTCCAGCGCGCCGAGGCGTAGCGCTCCCACGGCGGTCTCGATCGTCGCGTCCCCCGTCATGACGATCGTCGCAGGACGGCGGGTCGACGCCGGGAGGTTTCGCACCACATCCAATCCGCTTCCGTCCGGCAGGTACAGATCGGTCACGAACGCTTGGAATTCCGCGGGACCGCACAGCGCTTCGACGGCCTCGGAGACAGACCGAACCGACACGACGTCGACCCCGCGTCGGCTCAGGTGGATCTCGAGGAGCCTACGAAGGCCTGCCTCATCCTCTAATACCAACACCCGCATCGGACGAAGGTACCCGTCGCCCGCTTCTGCTGTCCAACCGTGGCCGCGCGCACGAAGGCCTCGCGAGGGCATCGCGCCGCGCGACCGCGCCTCACAAGATCACCCGGACGCGGGTGACCTCGCCCTCGGTGATCTCCACCGTCTCGGTGCGCGCGGGTCGACCTTCGGCGCGGAGCGTGAGCACGTGCCGGCCTGCGGGAAGCTCGAGCTGCACCGGCGTCTCGCCCAGGCGCCGGCTTCCTTCGAACACCTCGGACCACGGGGTCGTCGTCACGCGCAGCGTGCCTGTCGCGGTGCGCGGTGGTGGAGCGCGCCCTGCGCTGGGATCGCGTGAGCCACTCTCGCGCGGCGTCGTGTCTCGAGGTGTCGTGTCGCGCGGCGTCTCGCGCGGGCCAGCCTCGCGCGGCGCGGCGCGCAGGCGGAACGAGAGCGACGCGCGATCGCCTGCACGCTCGATGCGGAGCACGTCCGACTCCGTGGCGAAGCCGGTCAGCGTGACCTCCACGCGGTGCTCGCCCACCGCGAGCTCGCGCTCGAGCGGGGTCGCTCCGATCACCTCGCCATCGAGCGTGACGACAGCGCTCGAGGGATCGCTCGACACCCGCACCACACCGTTGGGCGGCGTCGCGCTGAGGCTCACCACCCGACGCTCGCCCTCCGCGAGCGAGACGTCCTCCGCGTCGAGCACATCGCCGTTGAGCGATCGCACCTCGAAGCGCACCGCGCGCCCCGGCGTGATCGACGAGAGCTGCATCGGCGTCACGCCGTGCTCGACTCCGTCGACGAAGACGCGCGCGCCCGAGGGGCTCGAGGTGATCTGCGCGCTCGCCGTGCGCGGGAGCGCCGTGCGCGTGCCCGACTCGTCGCCGCCGGAGAGCACGAGCGCGAGCGCCAGCGCCGAGGCCACGAACACGATCGCGAGGGCGAGCGCGGCCCAGGGCCAGCGGGCTCGACGCGAGCGCACGATGGGCGTCGTCAGCGCCGCGGGCGGCAGGCTCGGA